>JAWXBX010000112.1:0-11900 GCA_034440415.1 Gemmatimonadota bacterium
CCGCCCGGGCGGAGCGAGAGTTTCTACGCCTGGTATTTCCTGGGCTTTTCGATGCTCTTCTATGTGGCGTACACCATCTTCGCCGCGCCGTGGGTCGCCCTGGGCTACGAACTCACCCCGGACTACCACGAGCGAACCCGGCTCATGGGCGTCCAGAACTTCATCGGTCAGCTGGCGTATGTGGTGTCGCCCTGGTTTCTCTGGATCATGACCAACAAGTCCTGGTTCCCCGATCCGGCGGCCGGGGCACGCGGCTTGTCGATCGGCATCGCCCTCGTGACCATCGGCGTCGGGATACTTCCGGCGATCTTCCTCCGGGAGCGATTCAAGCACATCGCGAAGGCGGAACAGTCCGGGGTCGCCCCGGAGACGGGCGCGGCAGCGCTGCGCCGGAACCTGGCTGAATTCTTTCACGGATTCGCCACCACACTCCGCTCGAAGCCGTTCCGCAAGCTGTGCACCGCGACGTTCCTGGTGTTCAACGGATTCATCATGATCTCGTCGTTCCAGCTCTACGTGATCATCTACTACGTCTTTCAGGGTGACAAGGAAACGGGCGCGAAGTACGCCGGCTACGCCGGCACGCTCGGCGCCGTCTCCACCTTCGGGGTGATCTACTTCATCACCTGGCTGGGGTGCAGGATCGGCAAGCGGCGCGCCTTCATGGTCTCGACCTCGATCTCGATCCTCGGATACGGACTGAAATGGTTCTGTTACAGCCCCGAGCATCCGATGATGCTCCTCCTGCCCGTGCCACTCATGGCCTTCGGGCTCGGCGGGCTGTTCACGCTTATGGGCTCGATGATCGCCGACGTGGTGGACGTCGACGAACTGGAAACCAAGCAGCGGCGTGAAGGGATGTTCGGAGCGATCTACTGGTGGGTGGTCAAGCTTGGCATGGCCGCCGCTCTGGCTGGCGGTGGGTTCCTCCTCAATGCCACCGGGTTCGACGTCGCGCTGATCGGGGCGCAGTCTGCCCGGACGATCATCCTGCTGCGGTTATCTGACGCGTTGATCCCGATGATAGCCTCGGGAGTCGCGATCTGGATCTTCTCCACCTATCACATCACGGAGGAGCGGGCCCACGAGGTCCGCCAGGAGCTCGAACGTCGGCGGGGCAAGTCGGCTGAGGCGCTGGCGACCTAGCCTGCGGAGCAGGACAGAGACAAGAGAAAACCGCCGCGCGCGCGGCGGTTTTCTGCTTCCCCCATGATTACAGCGGCCCTACCCGAGCTTGAGCCCGAAGCCGAGGGGGAAGAGGGGGACCTTCGGCTCGCTGACGCCGCTGGGCCAGGCGAATGAGAGCGTTCCCTGGAAGTCATGGTCGCCGAACAGCACGTCGGCCACTCCCTGGCCCTCCGAACCCGGAAGCCAGGCCGCCACGAAGGCCGCGGCCTCGGCGAGTTCCTGGTTGATCACGAGCGGCCGGCCCGAGACCAGCACGACCACCACGGGGATCTGCCGGGCGGTGATGGTCCGGATGGTCGCCAGGTCTTCGGGATGGAGCTGGGCCAGTTCGAATGTCGTCCCGTAGGCCGGAAGCTTGGCCGTGCGGCCGCCTCCTCCCGAGCCCGCTCCCACCAGATCCGAGGACCGGATGTCTCCGAAGCCCTCCGCGTACGGCTTCTCCCCGATCACCACGATCGCGACGTCATGCTCCGTCCGATCTGCGGCGGTGCCGTCGACGCTCAGGACCGCGCCGGGAGCCGCCGCGCGGATCCCTTCCCAGATCGACGTGCCTCCGATGATGAAGTCGTTGCCCGATGTCCCCTGCCACGCCACGGTGAAGCCGCCGCACTGGTGCCCCCGGTTGTCCGCGTTCTTGCCCGCGACCAGGATACGCACATTGCGCTTCAGCGGCAGGAGACCGCCGGTGTGCTTGAGCAGCACCAGCGACTTGCGGACGGCCTCTCGTGCTACCTCCCGATGTTCCTTTGCCCCGAGACAGTCATGGCGGGACCAGTAACGATCTGCCGGCCTGGGCCGGTCGAACAGACCATACTGGAATTTCACCGTGAGGATGCGCCGGACCGCATCGTCGATCCGCTCCAGCGGCACCACTCCGCTGGCGACGTGATCCAGCAGCTGCTTGAGGCAGCGGCGCCAGTCCATCGACACCATGAACATGTCGATCCCGGCGTTGGCGGCCATCGCCACCGCCTCGGCGTAGTCTTCGGAGAGATAGTCGGCGCCATCCCAGTCGGAGATGACGAACCCGGTGAAGCCCAGCCGGTCCTTCAGGACGTCGGTGAGCAGGTAGCGGTGGCCGTGGCACTTCTTGCTGTTCCAGCTGTTGAACGAGGCCATCACGGTCAGCACACCCTCGGCCAGCGCCGGGAGGTAGGGCGCGATGTGGATGCGCGACAGCTCTTCCTCCGGCAGGATGGTGTTGCCCTGGTCCTTCCCGCCGTCGGTGCCGCCGTCACCGACCCAGTGCTTGACGCAGGCGACCACGCCGTCACGGCCGAGGTTGCGCTGGAGGCCGCGAACGAAGCGGCCAGCGTACGACGCGACCAGTGCGGTCTCCTCCGAGTAGCTCTCGTAGGTCCGGCCCCAGCGGATGTCGCGGGCCACGGCCAGGGTGGGTGCGAAGGTCCACTCGACCCCGGTCGCGAGAACTTCGCGGGCGGTCGCCTGGCCGATGCGTTCCACCAGATCGGGGTCGTGCGCCGCGCCCAGACCGATGTTGTGGGGGAAGACCGTCGCCCCCAGCACATTGGCGTGTCCGTGGATGGCGTCGACACCATAGAGCAGCGGAATCGCCAGCCGGCCCCCGTCGGTGCTCATCGACGCGAGCCAGTACGCATCATTCATGGCGATCCAGTCGGCCGGCCGGTTCTGCCCCGGGGTGGATCCGCCGCCGCTCAGGATTGAGCCGAGGTGATGGGCCTTCACATCGTCCGGAGTGGTGACCATCCGTTCGGTCTGGATCATCTGACCGACCTTCTGGTCCAGGGACATCCGGGCGAGCAGCTGCTCGACCTTGCGCGAGATCGGGTGATCGTCGGTGGAGGCGCTCATGGTGGCGGCTTGAGGTTTCATGAGGAGTGGGAGTCGGTGAGGACGAAGTCGGTGCGAAGTTCCGCGGTGGAACTCCCGCCGATCCATGCGTGGAACTGTCCGGGTTCGATCGTCAGCCGCATGGTGCGGCCGTAGAATGCGAGGTCGCGGGCCGTCAGGCGAAACGCGATCGTCCGCTGCTCCCCCGGGGCGAGGCGCACCTTCTCGAAGGCCTTGAGCTCGCGCACCGGCCGGGTCACGCTGGCCGCCAGGTCTCGCAGGTACAGCTGGACCACTTCCTCGGCCTCGCGATCGCCGCGGTTGGTGACATCGGCGGTGATGAGGATGCTGTCATCCATGGTCATCACCGGACTGCTGACCCGGAGGTTCGCGTATTCGAACACCGTGTAGGAGAGGCCGAATCCGAACGGGAAGAGCGGAGTGTAGCTCACATCGAGGTGAAACGAGGTGTTCCCGACCGAGAGCTGCGGGGCCCGGGGCTCGATGTCATCGATATAGGCGAACGTCTCCGGTGTCGGTGGCTTGCCGGTGTGCTTGTGAGCGTAGTAAATGGGAATTTGTCCCGTGACCCGGGGGAAGGTGACGGGGAGCTTGCCCGACGGCGCGGCGATGCCGAAGAGGAGATCGGCGATCGCCGGTCCGCCCATGGTGCCCGGATGCCAGGCACAGAGCAGCGCCTGAACGTGGCCCAGGATGCGCTCGAGCGCGAGTGGCCGGCCGGCCAGCAGGACCAGGACGATCGGCTTGCCGGCAGCGGCGATAGCGGCGATCAGCTCCTCCTGCGCTCCGGGCAGACCGATGTGGGCACGACAGTGCGCCTCGCCCGACAGGATGGCCTCCTCGCCCAGACACAGAATCACCGCGTCTGACCGCTCCGCCAGCGCGACCGCCTCGGCGAACCCGGACCGGTCCCGGCTGCGCGTCGTCTCGAGACCCCGGACATGCTCGACGCGGACCCGGTCGCCCACCAGGTCACGGATCGATTGCAGCGCGGTCCGACTGTACTGCGCATCCCCGTCGAAGATCCATGTCCCCAGCTGCTCATGCGGTTCGTCGGCCAGCGGCCCGATCACGGCCAGCGTCTGCAGCGCCTCGACCGCCAGGGGCAGGGTGCCGTGGTCATTCTTGAGCAGCACCATGCTCTCGAGCGCGGCCTCCCTGGCGGTCTGGAGATGCTCGGGATTGGCGGCGGCCGGAAACCGGCTGGGATCGGTGTACGGATTGTCGAAGAGGCCGAGGCGGAACTTGGTGCGGAGCACATTTCCTGCCATGGTGTCGAGCTGCACGAGCGAGATGCGCCCCTCCTGCACCAGCGACAGAAGGTGGTCCGCGTAGGTGGCGCTGTTCATCTCCACGTCGCACCCGGCGTTGGCGGCCTCGTAGGCGGACTCCCGATCGTCGGCGGTCAAGCCATGCACGGCGAGCTGACGAACCGAGTCCCAGTCGCTCACCACGAACCCGTCGTAGTGCCACTCGTCGCGAAGGATTCCCTTGAGCAGCATCTCATTTCCGGTGGCGGGCACGCCGTTGAGATCACTGAACGAAGTCATGATGCTCGCTGCTCCGGCATCCACCGCCGCCTTGAACGGCGGAAGGTGGACGTTGCGCAACTCCTGCTCGGGAATGTTCGTCGTGTTGTAGTCCTTGCCGCTTTCACACGCACCGTAGCCCGCGAAGTGCTTGGCGCAGGCGGCAATGCTGCCGGGCTCGGAGAGCCGCTCGCCCTGAAAGCCGGAGACCATCGCCGCACCGAGCAGTCCGGTCAGCCAGGGATCCTCTCCCAGCGATTCCGCCACCCGTCCCCAGCGGGGATCGCGGGCGATATCGATCATCGGGGCGAAGGTCCAGTTCACCCCCGCGGCGGCGGCCTCGAGCGCGGCGATCCGTGCTCCGCGCTTGATGAGATCGGGATTCCAGGTTGCGGCCTGACCCAGCGGAATGGGAAAGACGGTGGTGAAGCCGTGAATGACGTCCCGGCCGATCAGGAGGGGAATCCCGAGCCGGCTCTCCTCCACCGCAATGCGCTGCAGCTCGTTGACCGTGTCCACCTGGACTTCGTTCAGGATGGAGCCGACCCGCCCCTCACGCAGGGCCTGGTGCAGCTGATCGGGCGCCTGGCCGCCAGCTCCCGGCACGAGGGCCAGCTGGCCGATCTTCTCCTCCAGCGTCATCTGTCGCAGCAGCGCGGCGATCCGCTGCTCGAGGAGAGCCGGATCATCGGCCGGTTCGCTCAGCTCGGTAACCGGGCCCGTTGCCATGGCGGAAATCGGATGAGATTCTCGGCGGCTCGACCGGGCCGCCGGTGTCTTACCAGCCAACCGTCATGTAGGTGCGAATCTCCCACTCCTGCCCGTCCCGTCCGGGAGCGGTCGGATCGCACACCAGCGCTCCACTGGGGTTCGCCACCGTGGCGGGACAGTAGCGCGGCGACAGGCGGTCGAGCGAGCGCCAGGTCCCGCGGACTCCGAACCGGGTCGCCGGAAGGTCCCACCACTTGGGCTGCCCGAGGGAGTACGACAGGTCGCCCATCAGCTGCATCGGGAAGGTCAGGTTGAAATCTCGGTGGTAGTCGTACGGACCCCAGTCATTGAACTTGGCCGACGTGACCAGCTTGAAGTGATCCTTGACCAGCCGCATATCGCCACCGTAGCGGTGGACCAGGCGGGGGCTGTCGCCATTCGGCTCGCCGGTGCCGCCGAACAGGTTCACGATGAACCGGAGGTCGGGTCGGAGCTGGGAGACGATGCGGGTCCGCACTTCCCAGAGATCCCGGGCCGGCGGCGCGCCGGGGAAGGGGAAGGTGGTCCGGCCATCCGCCAGAATGCCGATCGCGGCGTCCTGAGTGGTGGGGTGATGCTTGTAGGTGAAGGCCGCGCTCACCGCGAGCTTCGCGTCCTCGCGCAGGTCGGTGTCCCAGGCGTACATCCAGGTGGCCGGGGTCGGATCGTAGGTCACCAGCAACTCGCCGGCGGTCGTCTGGCGGTTGGCCCGGACCGCGAAGGGATCGTCGAGAATGTTGCGAGGCCGGCCGGGCGCAGGGGCGTTGTTGGGCATTGGTCCGACGATCGGCTTCTGCCACAGGAAGTTTGGCGCGATCTGGAAGTGGCCGAAGGTGTACGTCACGCCGGTGATCGCATTCCACTGGTTGCCGAGGCCGCTGTCCTTGAGGTACCAGCCGGTGAAGGTCTGCACCGAGGTCGGGCCACCGTCTGCGACGAGCCCCATCGCGGCGCCCTGCCCGTACCAGTTCCACCGGCCACTCGAGACGGTGAGCTTGGCCTTGGCGCCGAAGGCGTCCTTGGAGCGGATCCGGTCCTGCAGCACCCGGTAGCTGCCCGGCGCACCGTCAATCAGCTGAAAGGTCTCACCGACCTTGGTGTCGCCCGACCAGATGCCGCCGACGTCGATGCCGACGGCTCCGCGGGTGGTGGCGATATGCAGCGTCGCCTTGCGGGTCGGCGGGGACGGCACGGCGAAGGAACTGCTCGTCGTGCCCTGCCGGGCGATGTCATCCTGGTAGATGCCGGTGATGTCGAAGTTGCCGACGCGCCGGCGATACTTCGCCATCACGGCAGGGTTGGCACCCCACCACAGCTCGGGACCGATGGCGAACTTGAGTCCGGCCAGCTGCTTCTTGCCGCTGATCTCGACGCCAAGTGGCGCTTCGCCGTTGTAGATATCGATGTTCGCGCCGTAGTTCGCTTCGCGGTACAGGCCGAAGAAGTCGCCCTCGTAGCCCCAGTGGTAGTGGCCGGTACGGTAGAACCCGTCAAGTCGGAACATGCGGTCGTCCCACGACACATTGGCGCGATAGACCTTCACCCGGTCCAGGCCGTCCAGCTTGACCGGCTGTCCATTGGCATCGAGGGTGCGGGTGCGGCCCCGATTCTCGTAGAAGATCTGGTCGATCGGGTTGTCCGGCACATTTCCAAGGATGTTAATGGACACGTTTGCGACAACGTTGCTGACGGGATGCGCTTCGATGTCGGCGTAATACGACTCGAGGTGGTCAAACCCCTTGAACGACGGCGAGGCGGTGGCGCTCGGCGTAGTTGACGGAGGGGTGCTGATGTTTGTGCCGCCGGTGCTGAAGGTGGAGAGTTCAAGCCGCATCCCGCTCACCCGGACCTTGTCGGTCACTGCAGATGTGGCGGCGGCCCGGTCTCCCCGGGCCCGGAGGGCCATCTCCGTCGGCTGGATCGCGGCGAAGTGAGACCGGATGGCGGCGAGGTCGGTGGAGGGGCCGTACGGATCCAGGGTGTAGGCCCGCTGGAGGGCGTAGAAGGCGGCCCGGGGATACAGCTCGAAGTGGCCGCGGGAATCGGTGGGCCCCTTGGCGGTGATCCCCCACCACTCCTCGTTCATGTTGTTGTCGCCGGCAACGAAGTCTTCCTTATATGCACCGTTCGGCCAGGAAGCGTTGTCGTCATGGATATCGAGCCGCTCGGTCTGGCCGGCTTTCCACCAGCCATCGCTCCACTGGAAGGTGAAGCCACCGATCGAATTGCCGGTGAGTCCCTTGCCGCTCGACTGCTCGTAGATCTCCTGCCACTGACCGATGAGGTAGCGGGCCTGCATGGCATCGTCTTCCCGCATTTCCTTGGCGTTGTACGCATCAGAGCCAAACTCGGTGAACATCACCGGCAGGCCGAGCTTTTCCTTCACCACCTCGAAGAGATTGCCGACCGAGACGCCGCGGTAGACGTTGGCGCCGAACACGTCGAGCCCCTTCGTTTCTTCGGCGATGATATCGATGTACTGGATGTCGCCGTTGGCCATCGCAACCGGGCGGTCCGGATCGATCGCCTTGATCGCGCCGATCACCTCGCCGAAGAGCGAATAAAGGTAGCGGGCCTTGGCGGCGTCACGCTCGCCCTGGGGCAGGGCCTCGGTGGCCGCCGATTTCCAGGTGAGCCCGTAGTTGTTCTCGTTGCCCAGCAGCCACATCAGAACGCCGGGTGTGCCACGGAATTCCTTGACCAGCGCCGACACCTCGCCGATCAGGACGGCGCGGACCCGAGGGTCGGAGTAATCGGTGTTCGCGTGGTAGACCCCGCCCAGTGTCACGCCATAGCGGCCCATCGAGTGATTGAGGACGGTGAAGATGCCGTAGGTTTCATAGATGAAGCGGACCCAGCGGGGCGGGATGCCGGCATACTGCCGGGTGGTGTTGACGCCCATGCTCTTGAGCAGCGGCATCTCCTGGTCGAGTGCCGCCTTGATGAAGTCGTCGGGCTGACTCCAGAAGTTGTAGGCGTAGTTCTGCCCAATCGGGATGTAGTCCCAGTTCATGCCGAGGACCATGAAGTCGCGGCCGTCGACCGTGAGCCGGGACCCCGCCGCGTCCGACACGACCTGGATACTGGGGGACTGTGCCGCAAGAGTCGGGACGGCGGTCAGCACCAGGGCGGTTGCCACGGCAAAGTGCCTGCCGAGGGACCGGAGGGCGCAAGCTCGAGTCGGGCTCATCAGAGCCTCCTCACAGGGGGAGCGGCGCGATGGATGGAACCGCGACCGGGGTCAAAACGACTTTGTTCGGGCAGACAACAAAGTGTCCCTCGGCGCGTTCTATGTCAAGATGTGGGGTTGCCCCGGGCAACCGCCGCCGCCGGTGGGGTGAGGTTCGACGACCGTCCAGCCCCCGGCGGGTGGGCCAGGCCCGGCGACCGAATCGTAGGCCGGCTCGGGAAAGGCAGGCAGGGTTGGTTGGTGGTGGGTCCCGAACGTGAGAGAGGCGGCAACTCGTGGATGCGGGGTCGGCCTGCTCCCCCGTCCGTTTCCGGGACGCCCGATTCCACAACCGGGCGCAGCCGGCCGAGCGTCGTCCGTTAGCCGTTGCCCGGCAACACTTTACAGGTCCACGCCACGGCACGCCCCCTGCCTTTCCTTCCCCCGGATCTTCTTGGGAGCACCGCCATGTCCGTCACCCCGACCGTCGCCGGGTCCGACACCGCCGCCGCTGAGCTGCAACACTGGGCGCAGGGCGTCGAGGCCGTCTCCTGCGGGCGGTACGAGGTCAGGCGGTTGATCGCCCGCGGCGGCATGAGTGTGGTACTGCTGGGGTGGGACAGCCGGGAGGGCAAGCACGTCGCGCTGAAGCTGCTGGATCCGTCCGACGGGGTCACCCTGGAAAACCGGGAACGGTTCCGGCGCGAGGCCCGCATATCCCGCGACATGGCGCACCAGCACATCGTGCCCTGCTACGGCTCGCTGCATCAGGGTCACTTGACGCTCACCGTCCTGCGCTACATCCCCGGCCCGTCCCTCGCCAAACGGCTCGAGGGCGGCCAGCAACTCACGGTTCGAGCCGCGCTGGCCATCCTGATCCCGGTGGCCGATGCGCTGTCGCACGCGCACGAGCGCGGCGTGATCCACCGGGATGTGAAGCCGGCGAACATCCTCCTGCATCAGGACGACAACTGGGCCTTCCTCACCGACTTTGGCGTGGCCACGCTGCGCACCTCGGAGCATTCCCGTTCCGAAGTCGCCAAGGGTTTCGGGACGCCCGCCTACATGGCGCCGGAACAGGTCCTCGGCAAGTGGGACGCGGATGCCAGGAGCGATATCTACTCGTTAGGCCTGGTGGCCTATCAGGCGCTGGCGGGGCGGCTGCCGTGGATGAGCGAGACCACGATGGGGCTCGCGGTGCAGCGCACCGCCTGGGACGCGCCGCCGCTCCGAACATTTGCGCCCGAGGTGCCCGAACGACTCGCCGCGGTCATCGACAAGTGCCTGGCGCGTGACCCGAAGAAGCGCTGGCGCAGCATGGCCGAGCTCCGCCGGGCGCTGGAGCGCTGCCGTGCGCGGCTCGTCGCCGCCGACGCCAAGCCATCCCGCTTCGGCGGCTGGCTCGAGCAATAGCTCGCGGCTGACAGCTGACAGCTGGCAGGGTGCAGGGAGTAGGGGGTGGGCGTCGGCAGTCGCGAGCGCCGTTGCGTACCTTGCTCACCGGTTCCCCTTTCCTCTCACTCGTCGGGCACGGAGGCCCGATCCACCATTTTCCGGTTTCCATACCTCTCACCAGTCGGGCACGGAGGCCGGCGTGCCGCCTCCCCTTTCCCTTTTCCCCTTTCCGCTGCTCCTTATACCCATGCCACCCACACCATCCGGCCCCATGCGCGTTCTCGCCCTGCTTCTTCTCACCACTCCGATCACGGCCATGGCCCAGCGTCCACTCTCACTCGCCGGCCGCTCCGTCGTCTACGCCCCGCACGGCATCGTCGCCACCAGCCAGCCACTGGCTACGACCGCCGGCCTCGCCGTGCTGCAGCGCGGTGGCAACGCGATCGACGCCGCAGTCACCGCGGCGGCGGTTCTCTCGGTCACCGAACCGATGATGACCGGCATCGGTGGCGACATGTTCGCCATGGTGTGGCTCGGGAAAGAACACCGGCTGGTGGCGCTCAACGCGAGCGGGAGGGCGGGTGCCCTGATGACGCGGGAGGAGCTGCTGCGACGGGGCCGCACCGCGATGCCGACCGGCGGGATCGAGACGGTGACGGTACCTGGCGCCCTCGCGGGCTGGGATGCTCTGCTCAAGCAGTACGGTACCATTTCCCTCGCCGAGGCGCTGGCGCCGGCAATTCGCTATGCGGAAGCCGGCTTCCCCCTGACGCCGATCATTGCCGCCGACTGGGCCGGCCAGACGGAATTACTGCAGCGCGACGCCGGCGCGCGGGCCACCTTCCTGATCGATGGCCACGCGCCGCTGGCGGGGGAGTGGTTTCGGAATCCCGACTATGCTCGCACCCTTCGGGAGATCGCGAAAGGAGGGGCGGGCACCCTGTACGGTGGAGCACTGGGCCAGCGGATCCTCCAGCGGGTGCGGGAGCTTGGTGGTTTCCTCACCCTCGGGGATCTCCAAAGCAACCAGCCGACCTGGGTCACCCCGATCTCGGTAACGTTCAAGGGGTACCGCGTCTGGGAGCTCCCGCCCAACAATCAGGGAATTGCCGCGCTCGAGATGCTGCGGATTCTCGAGCCCTACGACCTGAAGTCGATGGGGCACAACTCCGCGCCGTATCTCCATCATCTGATCGAGGCGAAGAAGCTGGCCTATGCCGATCTCGCACGGTATGTGGGCGACGCCGATCATCTGACCCTTGCCGCAAGTCAGATGCTCTCCGACCCCTTCATCGATCAGCGCCGGGGGCAGCTGGATCCTACCCACGCCCAGGTCCAGGTTGATCCGGGTCCGGCGCGCGTCTCGAGCGAGACCATCTACCTCACCACCGCCGACAGCGCCGGCAATATGGTCTCCTTCATCAACAGCATCTACGATCTGTTCGGTTCCGGTATCGTGGTGCCCGGCACCGGCTTCGCGCTGCACAATCGCGGCGCCGGGTTCACCCTGGAGCCGGGTCTGCCCAACACCGTCGCGCCGGGGAAGCGTCCCTTTCATACGCTGGTACCCGCGTTCGTATCGCGGCCCGGCACGCCCGAGCAACCGGATGGCTCGACCGACACCCCGTACATGAGCTTCGGACTGATGGGCGGTGGGATGCAGGCGCAGGGGCATGTGCAGTTCCTGCTGAATCACCTGGTCTTCGGCATGAACCTCCAGCCGGCGATCGACGCGGCACGCTTCCGGCATCTCGACGGCGCCAGGGTCGCGCTCGAGTCGCCCATCCCCGATGATGTCCGGGCGACGCTCCGGGCGATGGGGCATGATATCACCGACGAACGGCTGAGTTCTTTCGGTGGGTCGCAGGCAATCGTCCGACTGCCGCAGGGGTATGCTGCGGGATCGGATCCGAGGAAGGATGGGTATGCGGGGGGGTATTAGCTGGCAGGTGGCAGGTGGCAGGTGGCAGGTGGCAGGGAGCAGGGCTGGGGAGTTGGAAAAGGACGACCCCCGTTTTCTTCGGCCCCCTTCCCCC
>JAWXBX010000113.1:0-8169 GCA_034440415.1 Gemmatimonadota bacterium
GACGCCCTCGCCGGCATGCCCGAGGCGCTGCAGCTCATGGTCCCGCTGCTGCAGAGCCGCCGTCCCGCCGAGGTGCGGCTCGGCGCGACGCTGCTGGGCCGGCTGGGGCTGCCCGAAGTGGTTCCCTCGCTGACGCCGCGGGTGCAGGACCCCGATGCGGAGGTGCGCCATGCCGTGATCGATGCCCTGGGGCATTTTCGCGACAAGGCAGTCATCGAACCGCTGCGTCAGGCGCTGACCCATCCATCAGCGGCGACCCGGGGCCATGCCGCGCGCGCCCTCTCGAAGCGGGGCTCCGGCGCGATTGCGATGCCGCTGCTCGCGGCGCTGGAAGTGGAGAAGGATCCCGCCGCGTGGGATGAAGTGCTCCATGCCCTTGCGGCCATCGACGCCCCCGAGGCCGCCCAGGCGCTGGTGCGCATCGCGCTCACGCGGAAGGCGCTGTTCTCCTTTGGGGGGGCGCATGTCCGGAAGCAGGTGACGGTGGTACGGGCGCTGGCCGAGGCGGGAACGGTGGCCGCGCGTCAGGCGCTGGATCGGATCGCGGCGGAGGGTGAGGGGGAGGTGCAGCGGGCGGCGGTGGCGGCGCTGGAGGGCTCACCGTAAGGGCCGCATGTATGCGGCCCCGACTGCCCTAATCGCCCAATCGCCCAATCGCCCCCTACCGCCGCGTCACCACCAGACTCGCCACATGCACCGACAGATTGTGGTTGAGCCGCAGCCCCGCGATGCCGTCGGCGTCCACGCTCGCAGCGGGGGCACTCCACACCTCCTGCCCGTTGACCAGGAAGCGCAGTTTTCCCTGCGCCACCGACACGAGAAGCAGGTTGGCCACCGGTCCGGTGGACATCTCCTTCAGGATCGCGGGGTGTGCGGCCCAGCCTGTCGTCACATCGGTCGTCGCGGCTCCGCTCCGGCGCTTCACCTTCCAGGTGCCGTCGCCCCGCAGCAGGAAATAGGTGTAGCGCTGTCCCGCACCGTCCAGGTCCTTTCCGCCGATGAAGATGCCGTAGGCCTCCTGGTGGCCTGGCCCCTCGGGGAAGAGGTGCAGCTTGGCGGAGACGTCGTAGCTCCCGGTCGCCCGGTCCGTCGGGCGGTACATGATTCCCGAGGCGGCCGTCGTCACGTGCCAGCCGGGTGCCATCGCCTCGATCTTCACCTCGGGAAGGGTGCCACCTTCATCGGGCCGCACCTGCCAGCCGGCGGGGAAGACGCCACCCCCTTCGATCTTCGTGGCGGGTCCATGGTCACCCCCCTGCTGGGCGACCGCGACCGCGGGAAGCAGGAGCGACATGGCAAGCGGAAGGAGGATGCGCATGGGGGAGCGGGTCGGGGTCGGGGTCAGTTGAACTGGAAGGGGGAGTGCGCTAACGTACGGGGCACGCGGGCCCCAGTTTCCCACCGGAAGACATCATGCAGACCTTCGGACTAATCCTTGCCGGCATTGGCGCCGGCGGCATCCTCGCCGCCCTCACCTTCGTCTCCCTGCTCATCGGTGTCGTGGTGCACGGCATGATCATTCTCATTGCCGGCAAGCCGATCGACGATTTCTTCCGCAAGAAGGGCGAGCAGCCGTTCGTTCCCGGATCGATCAGGTAATCGGGGGTTCCGGCGCGCCCGCGTCCTCGTGTGCACCGGCCGGGGGGAGCGACGCCTTCCTGAGCGCCATGTCGTAGTTCATCCGCACCGTCGCCATGTTCTCCCGCAGCCCCCGCACCTTCACCTGCAGTCCGCCGCCGCGTCGCCCCGTCGACGCCATCTGTCCCGCGGCATCCGCCAGGCCGTTCATCTTGAGTTGTGAGGCGTAGGCTTTCATCTCGTCCAGCAGCCGTACCATCCCGCGTACCACCGCTTCATCGGCATGGTCCCCCGCCATCTGCTCGATCACCGACTGGATCCGCTGGATCTTGGGGGGGAGCAGGGAGAGCATGGCAAGCTGGGACTGTTGCTGCACCGACAGTTTGATGGCCATGCGGGGAATGTACTGGGTCGGACGGGCCTGCGTGGCCGACTGCTGTGGGCCGGCTCTTCCCGGTCGGCGGATCGGGGGGTAGCTTCACCCCCGCTGAAACCCCGGCACTCCGGTTCCGTCTGGCTTCGCTCTTACGACATCGTCCGGTTCCCCTGCCCCGTGCCCCGCAACCTGGCACGATCGGCAGGGACTGTCCTCTTCCGCTGATGGCCCGATGAAAATCTCCGACATTTCCATCAAGCGGCCGGTGCTGGCGAGCATGTTGAGCCTCGGCCTGATCCTCTTCGGCGTCATCGGGTACCTGAATCTGCCGGTTCGGGACTATCCCGACGTCGATCCTCCGATCATCTCCGTCACCACAGTCCTCCCCGGCGCCGATCCGCAGGTCGTGGAATCGGCGGTTACCGACATCCTGGAGGAGGAGCTCAGCACCGTCGCCGGCCTCCGGACGTTGACCAGCGCGAGTTCGGAGCAGGTCAGCACCATCACGCTCGAGTTCACCCTCGACCGTAACGTGGACGTCGCGTCGCAGGACGTGCGCGACAAAGTCTCCCGGGTCCGCGGGCGGCTGCCGCGCGACATCGAGGAACCGGTCGTGGCCAAGCAGGAGGCGGACGCCCAGCCGTTCTTCTGGCTGGCACTCTCCGGGGCCAATTACGATCTCCTCAAGCTCTCCGATATCGCCGACCGGCAGGTCAAGGCGCGGTTGCAGAGCTTGGCGGGGGTGGGCAGCGCGCAGATCTTCGGCGAGCGGCGCCAGTCGATGCGGGTCTGGCTGTCCGCCCCGGCGCTCGCCGCGCGCGGGCTGACGGTGCAAGACGTCGAAGCCGCGATCGGCAATGGCAATGTCGAGGTCCCGGCGGGCCGGATCGAATCCGACCGGCGCGAGTTCTCGGTCCGCTCCCTCGGGGAGCTCAAGACCGCCGGCGAATTCGAGGATCTGGTGGTGCGGAGCAGCAGCGGGCAGACCGTCCGGCTGCGGGACCTCGGCCGGGTGGAGATTGGCGCAGAAGACGAGCGCAGCAATCTGCGGTTCAACGGCGTCAGCGCGGTCGCGATCGGTGTGGTGCGCCAGTCCAAGGCCAACCTGATCCAGGTCGCCGAGGAGATCCGCAACGAACTCCCGGGGATCCAGGCGGCGCTGCCGCCCGGGGTCGAGATCGCCATCGGCTTCGACGGCTCGGAGTTCGTGACCCGCTCCATCCGGGAGGCGCAGGATACGCTGATTCTCGCCGCCGTCCTGGTGGTGATCATCATCTTCATCTTCCTGCGGAACCTGCGCGCGACCGTCATCCCGGGCCTCGCCATCCCGACGTCCATCATCGCGACCTTCGCGATCATGTACTTCCTTGGCTTTTCCATCAACAACCTGACGCTGCTCGCGCTCACGCTGGCCATCGGCATCGTGGTGGATGACGCGATCATCGTGCTGGAAAATGCCTACCGCCACCAGGAGGAGCTCGGCGAATCACCGGAGGTGGCGGCGACCAACGGCACCCGGGAGATCGCCTTCGCGGTCATCGCGACGACCATCTCGCTGGTGGCGGTCTTCACCCCGCTCGCCTTCCTGCAGGGCAACACCGGCCGGCTGTTCAATGAGTTCGGCATCGCGGTGGCCGGTGCCGTGATCGTCTCCGGTTTTGTCGCCCTGACCCTGACACCGATGCTCTGCGGCCGCATCCTCCGTGTGCCGAAGCGCCACGGCCCGACTTACCAGGCGCTGGAGCGCGGGTTCGTGGCGATCACCCGGGGCTACTCCCGCTCGCTCGGCTGGGCGCTGCGCCGCCGCGGGCTGGTGATCGGCGGCGCGCTGCTCTCGGTCGCGCTCGCCGTGGTGATCTTCCGCAGCCTCAAGCGCGAGTTCATCCCCTCCGACGACCAGGGCTGGTTCCTCACCTTCATCATCGGACCGGAGGGCTCGTCGGTCGCGTTCACCGACGGCTACCAGCGCCGTATCGAATCACTGATCGAGGCGACGCCGGAGGTACAGAGTTACTTCAGCGTGGTGAATTTCGGCACCGGTCCCAACAGCGGCATCATCTTCACCAAGCTCAAGGACTACTCGGCGCGCACCCGCACCGCCGAGCAGATCATCGGTTCACTCCAGCCGCAGTTCTTCGGAGTGCCGGGGCTGTTCGCCTTTGCCTCCAACCCACCGGCGTTCGGCGGCTTCGGCAAGCCGGTGCAGTTCGTGGTGCAGAACCCCGACTTCGCCGTGCTCGGCGCGTCGATGGACACCTTCGTGACTCGCGCCCGGCAAATTCCCGGGCTGCAAAACGTCGACACCGACCTGCGGGTCAACAAGCCGCAGCTCACCATCCACTTCGACCGCAATCGCGCCGAGGATCTGGGTGTGCCGGTCGGCACTATCGCGGGCACGCTCCAGAGTCTGCTCGGCGGCCGCAAGGTCAGCACCTACACCCACGACAACAAGCTCTACAACGTGATCGTGCAGCTCGACCCCCGCGAACGCGCGACACCGTCGGATGTCTCCGGCCTGTATGTGCGCGGCAGGAATGACCAGCTGGTGCAGCTCGACGCGGTGACGCGGGTGGAGGAAGGCATCAGCCCCCGCCAGCTGAACCACTTCAACCGGATCGCCGCGTATACGCTGGACGCGAGTCTGGCCCCCGGCTTCACCCTGGGCGAGGCGCTTGATTCGCTCAATGCGCTCGCGAAGGAAGTCCTCCCCGCCGGCAGTACCACCGCGTTGTCGGGCGAATCGCGCGAACTCGAGGAGAGCGGTGGCTCGCTCTACTTCGCCTTCGGTCTGGCGCTCGTGGTCGTGTTCATGGTGCTCGCGTCGCAATTCGAGTCGCTGGTGCACCCCTTCACCGTCCTGCTCGCGGTGCCGCTGGCCGTGACCGGCGCGCTCGCGGTGCTGTGGATCGCCGGTTCGACGCTCAACCTCTACAGCCAGATCGGGATGATCCTCCTCATCGGGCTGGTCACCAAGAATTCGATCCTCCTGGTCGAATACGCCAACCAGCTGCAGGAGAAGGGTCGATCGGCGGCGGACGCGATGCTCGAGGCCGGCCGCATCCGGCTCCGCCCGATCCTCATGACCTCGGTCTCGACCATCACCAGCGCCGTCCCGATCGCCCTCGGCCTCGGCGCGGGATCCCTGAGCCGCCGCCCGCTGGGCTATGCGATCGTCGGCGGTGTGTTCCTCTCCACCATCCTCACGCTGTACCTGGTGCCCGTCGTGTATACCCTGTTCGAGGGGCTGCGCCACCGGCGCGCGGATGAGTCTGCCGTGGTGAGCCCAGTGGGAGAATCCGCATGATCGCTCTCGCTGTTGTAGCCGTGTGCCTGACATCGCTCCTGCCGGCGGCATCCTCGCCGATCTCACGTGGTGATCACGTGAGTGGCCGGTCGATCCCTCGCCCCGCGCCTCCCGCCTCGCGCCTCACGGCCGATTCCCTGCCGACGATTACCCTGGCCGACGCACTGCAGCGGTCGGTTCAGCTGAATCCCGATTACGTCCGGGCCCTTGGTGCTGTCGCCGAGGCCGACTGGATCCGGAAGGCGTCGCGGCTCGCCTTCTTCATTCCGGCGGTCACCGCCAACATCGACCTGACCAAGTACTCCGTTCCCTTCTTCAATCTCGGCACCGGCGCGCCGGTCAACACCTCGGTCACGGCGACGCTCGCGGCGCGCTATGAAATCTTCAGCATCCGCAAGTTCACCGAGCTGGGCCGCAGTCAGGCCGAGCTGGAGTTCGCCACCGCCACGGAGGTGCAGCGCCGCTTCGCCGCGGCGCTGTTGACGGAGTCGGCGTACTACGCCGCGCTCGCCGATGAGGAGCTCGCGCGCGTCGCCCGCGATCGCGCCAGCCGCGCGGAGCAGCAGCTCGTCGTGGCCCGGGCCCGGGTGCAGACTGGCGCGGCGGCGCCGTCGGATTCGCTGATCGTGCGGCTGGAACTGCTCCGTGCTCGGGTGACTTTGCTGCGGGACGAGTCCGCCCTCCGGGTGTCCCGGCTCGAACTCGGCCGCCGTGTCGGCGTGGCCGGGGCTGTGGTGCCGCTGCCGCTGGACTCCGCGCCCGCTGAGGCCCTCCCGCTCGCGCTGGACGCGGCGGTGGCCCAGGCGCTGGAACAGGGACCGGAATACCGCGCGGCGCGCGCGCGGGAACGGGCGGCGGACAAGGACCTCTCCGGCAAGCGCGGCGGCTACCTGCCCACGCTGACGCTGGATGCGGCACACGTGCGCTTTGACAGCAAGTTTTTTCCCAGCGCGGTGAACGTCTCTTCACTGACCTTCACCCTCGCGCTGCCGATCTGGGACAACGGGCGGCGTGAGCTGTCGATCATTCAGGCGCGCGCCACGCGTGATGTCGCCCGGGCGGTGCGCTCGGACCTCGAGTTGGCGGCACAGCGGGAGGTCACCGAAGCGTACGATGGCTTCGAGACGGCGCGGGCGGAGTCCGGACTCGCCCTCGAGTCGCGGGCCGTCGCGATCGAGAGCTACCGGGTCCAGGAGGCGCGCTACCGGGCCGGTGCGACGACCGTGCTCGAGCTGCTGCAGGCGCAGAATGATCTCAGTCAGGCCGAGGCCACCCTGGTACAGTCGCGCTTCACGGCGCGTCTCGCACTGGCGCGGCTCGAGGCCATACTCGGCACTCGCTTCAATTCTTCGGGAGGTCCCTCGTGATGCTCGCCCGGACACTGATCTGCGGCGCCCTCCTCCTGGCCGGATGCAAGGGCAAGGGCGCCGGGGCCGGCGGCCCGCCCGGCGCTGGCGGTGGGATGCCACCGAGCGCGGTGGAAGTCGCCGTGGCACGGGCGGACACGGTGGTCGATGCGCTGGACGCGACCGGCCAGATCGAGGCGGTGCAGGCGATCGAGCTCAAACCGGAGATCGAAGGTCGCGTTGTCGAGCTGGTAGTCACCGAGGGGGCGGAAGTCGCAGCTGGCGACGCCCTGCTCCGGATCGACGACCAGGAGCTCAAGGTGCAGGTGGCGCGGGCCGAGGCTGAGCGGGATCTCGCCCGCCAGGCGCTCACGCGGGCCAGGGAGCTGCTGGCGGAACGCGCCGGCAGCAGTGCGGACCTCGAGCGGGCCGAGGCGATGTCGCGAAGCACGCAGGCGGATCTCGACCTCTACTCGCTCCGGCTGGCGCGGACCACGGTGCGCGCGCCTTTCGCCGGTGTGGTCGGCCAGCGGTTTGTCAGCCTGGGCGACTACGTCACCACCGGCAGCCGGTTGATGACGGTGCAGACCGTCAATCCGCAGCGCGTCAGCTTCACGGTGCCCGAACGATTCGCCAGCCGGCTCACCCGCGGGCAGGTGGTTCGCTTCCGGGTCGCGTCGATTGCGGGTCAGGAATTCGCCGGGACGGTGGACTTTGTCGATCCTGTCGTCCAGCTCCCCGGTCGCACGATCCTGATGAAGGCGGTGGTGCCGAACGGTCGCCGTCAGCTTCACGCCGGCATGTTTGCCGAAGCCAAGCTTGCTACCGACGTGCGGCCGCGCGCGGTGGTGATTCCCGAGGATGCCCTGGTGCCGCTGCAGGGCTCGACCTTCGTGTGGGTGGTGCTGGAGGGGAAGGCCGTCCGTCGGCCGGTGACGCCTGGGGTGCGCTCGCCCGGTTTCGTGGAAGTACGGACCGGCGTGGAAGCCGGGGCGCAGGTGGTGGTCGGAGGCCAGGAGCGGCTGTTCGATGGAGCGCCGGTCGCCCCGACGGTGGTGGAGCGTCTCCCTCCGCGGCCGACGGAGTAGCGGCGGGTACAGGGGCGGGGCGCAGCAGCGGGGCGTCGGCCCGCCCCTACACCAGCCCGCCTACATCAGCCCCGATTTGGCGCACTGCCACAACTTCGCCAGCCGGTCGAAGCCGTCCTGCAGGATCTCCACCTGTTGCGGACTCACGGACGCCTGCAGCGCCGTCTCGAGCTCATTGACGATTCGGACCATCTCGCGCCGGTTCTGCCGCCCGCATTCCTCCCGGATCTCAACCAGCTTCTTGCTGATTTGATCCCGCATCCCGGCATCATGCGGCACCTGCCAGAGATAGGCGGCGCTGTCCCGCCCGGTGGTGCACAACTCCCCCAGCCGGTCCAGCACGGGGAACGATGTGCGGCGCCCCGATTCTCGCACGCTCTCGGACATGATCGAGTCTCCTCAGGTGACTGGCCGGGTCGTGGCGCCATCCTGGCGCGGACCGTTGACGACATGATGAGCACGAACCGCGCCTTCCCC
>JAWXBX010000114.1:0-5210 GCA_034440415.1 Gemmatimonadota bacterium
CAGCCGTCAGCCGTCAGTCGGTAACCGTCAGCCGGTAGCCGTCAGCTGTCAGCCCACCTCCACCGCCCGAACGAAGCGGAGTCTCTCATGTCGATCAGCTTCACCCTCAACGGCAGGTCTCAGACCGTGGATGTGCCGCCGGAGATGCCGCTCCTCTGGGCCATCCGCGACGTCATCGGTCTCACCGGGACCAAGTACGGCTGCGGCATGGCGCAGTGCGGCGCCTGTACCGTGCATCTCGACGGCCAGGCGGTGCGGAGCTGCTCCGTCCCGCTCAGCGCTGCCGCCGGCAAGGCGGTGACGACGATCGAAGGCCTCTCCGCCGACGGCAGTCACCCGCTGCAGAAGGCCTGGGTCGCGGAACAGGTGCCGCAGTGCGGCTACTGCCAGTCGGGCCAGATCATGCAGGCGGCTGCGCTCCTCGCCACGACGCCCCAGCCAACCGACGCCGAGATCGACAGCGCGATGGCGGGCAACATCTGTCGGTGCGGGACCTACAGTCGGATCAGGGCCGCCATTCACCTCGCCGCGAAGGAGGCCTGAGATGACCACCTCATTCTCGCGCCGTGAATTCCTCGGTACCGGCGGGCTTGCGCTGGCGGTCACCGCCCTCCCGCTCCGGCGACTCGCGGCGATACCCGCTGGCGCCAGCGCAGCGCGGGCCCTCGCGCCCAGCGCCTTTGTCGAGATCACCCCCGACGGCGTGGTCTCGGTCTGGGTCACCAAGTCCGACATGGGGCAGGGGGTGCGCACCGCCCTCCCCATGATCCTCGCCGACGAGCTGGAGGCAGACTGGAGCAAGGTGCAGGTCATCCAGGCCGATGCCCACCCGCGCTACGGCGAGATGGGGACCGGCGGGTCGAGCAGCGTGGCCTCGTTGTGGGACCCGCTCCGGCAGGCCGGCGCGCAGGCCCGCGAGATGCTCATCGCCGCCGCTGCGGAGCGGTGGGGTGTGGCGCCATCGGAGTGCCGCGCCCGGAGCAGCGTAGTCGAACATCCATCGACCGGCGGTCGGTTCAGCTACGGCGATCTGGTGAACCGTGCCGCGCTCCTGCCCGTCCCGGAGAATCCAAAGCTCAAGGATCCCTCGGAGTTCCGGCTCATCGGCACCGACCTGCCGGGTGTGGACACGAAGGACAAGGTGACGGGGAAGGCGCAGTATGGCATCGATGTCGTGGTGCCGGGGATGCGGTACGCCGTCATCGCGCGCTGTCCGGTCTTCGGCGGGACGATGCAGGGGCACGACCCGGCGAAGGCGCTGGCAGTCCCGGGCGTTCTTGCCGTCATCGAGGTACCGAGTGGCGCGGCGGTGATCGCGACCGGCACCTGGGCCGCCATGGAGGGCCGCAAGGCGCTCGAGTGCCGCTGGGATGAAGGGCCCGCCGCGCAGCTCGACTCGCACAAGATTTCTCGGCAGCTTCATGGGCGGGCGGCAATGGCCGGTGCCCTGGCGCGGAACGATGGCGACGCGCTCGGCACGATCGCCGCGGCGGCGAAGTCGCTGGAATCAACCTACGAAGCACCACTGCTCGCCCATGCGACGATGGAACCGATGAATTGTGTGGCCGATGTGCGGCCCGACCGCTGCGAAATCTGGGCACCACACCAGGCGCCTGACTGGGCCCGGAACGAGGTGGCCGGCGCGCTCGGCATGACACCGGAGCAGGTGACCGTGCACACGACACTTCTTGGCGGCGGATTCGGCCGGCGCTTCCTCCCCGAAGAACTGATCGAGGCGGCGCAGGTCTCCCGCCTGGCGGGTGTCCCGGTCAAGTTGGTGTTCACCCGCGAAGACGACATGCAGCGCGACTGGTACCGCCCGATGAGCGTGCACCGGATGGCGGGCGGAGTAAATGCCCGGGGCAACGTGACCGGCTGGCTGCACCGCGTGGTCGCCCCTTCGATCAGCAATCAGCGCTGGCCCGGCTCGGTCAAGAACGCGCTGGACCTTGATGCGGTGGATGGGGCGGCGGACCTGCGCTACGACATCCCGAATCTCCGGGTGGAGTACGGGATGGTGACCACGCCGGTGCCGGTGAGCTGGTGGCGCTCGGTCTATGCCTCGCAGACCTGCTTTGCCAACGAGTGCTTCCTCGATGAGCTGGCGGCGGCCGCCGGCCGGGATCCGCTCGCGGTTCGCCAGCAGCTGCTCGCCAAGTCGCCGCGGCACCTTGCGGTCCTGAATCTGGCCGCCGAAAAGGCCGGCTGGGGCACGGTGCCCGCGGGCCGGGCGCAGGGGATTGCGATCCACCACTTCTTCAGCGACGCGATCGTAGCGGAGGTGGCGGAGGTCTCCATCGAGAACGGGAAGGTCCGGGTCCATACGGTGACGTGCGCCGTCGACTGTGGTCTCGCGGTCAACCCGGGAAATGTCCGCTACCAGATCGAGAGTGGCGTTATCTACGGTCTCAGCGCCGCGCTCTATGGCGAGATCACCATCGAGAAGGGGCGGGTCAAACAGAGCAACTTCCACGACTACCCCGTTCTCCGCATGCCGGACGTGCCGGTGGTCGAGGTGCATATCGTGCCGAGCGCCGAGTCGCCCAAGGGCGTCGGTGAACCGGGGCTGCCGCCGATCGCGCCGGCCGTGGCGAATGCCGTTGCGCGGCTCACCGGCACGCGGGTACGGAAGCTGCCGATCGTGGTGTAGGAGAAGGCGGTTGGGCGGTTGGGCGGTTGGGCGATTAGTCGATTAGGCGATTGGGCGAGTCGCGGCCCCATCTCTGATACCTCAGTCGAAGAGTGATTCGAACTTCATGCGACCAACGCTGCTCTTCGCCTCACTCGCGCTCCTGAGCGCTGCCTCACTCATGGCCCAGATCCCGGTCGAGGCGGACCTGGTCCGCGGTGAGCGGCTGTTCGAGAGCCAGTGCTCCCGCTGTCATGGCGTCGGCGGCACGGGAGGCGTTGGCCCCGCGCTGAATCGCCCCGTTCTCCGGCGCGCGCCCACCGACGAGCAACTCGTGCAGGTGATCCTCGCCGGTGTGCCCGGCACCGCGATGGCCGGATTCTGGAATCTCTCGGCGGACGAGGCCCGGCAGGTCGGGGTCTACATCCGCGCACTCGGCCGACGCCCGCCGGAAGCGATCCCCGGCGATCCGTCGCGGGGCCGTGCGCTGTACGACGCGTCCGGCCGCTGCGGCTCCTGTCATATTCTCGACGGCCAGGGCGCCGGCTGGGCGCCTGACCTGAGTGACGTGGGATTGCGGCTGAGTGCCGCACAGCTGCGCCAGTCGCTGGTCGATCCCGGTGCCGCCCAGCCGATCTCCCCGCTTCCGTCGGTGCATGGGCCCTATCCCGCATTTCTGGCGGTCGTCGCCATCACCCGCGCCGGACAGGTCATCCGTGGCACGCGCGTCACGGAAGACGACTTCACCCTCGTGCTTCGGGAGGCTGACGGGCGACTGCGCTCGCTCGACAAGTCGGCGCTCCGCCGGCTGCAGAAGAACCCGGGCCAGAGTCCTATGCCATCCTACGCCTCGACTTTCACCACCAGTGAACTGGACGACGTGATCGCGTATCTCGCCAGCCGTCGGGGGGAACCATGAGGTTGCTTGCACTCGGCAGCATCGCCATCGCACTCGCCACCGGCGGCGCGGGTCCGCTCTCGGGCCAGGTGAGCGATGCGCGGCTCCGCGCCGCGCGCCGGGAGCCGTCGAACTGGCTCACCTATTCCGGCGATTTCGGCGGCCAGCGCTACTCACCGCTGACCCAGATCACGCCGGCCAACGTCGCCACGCTCCGTCCGGACTGGATCTATCAGGCGACGGAACCCGGCATTCTGCAGACCAGCCCCGTCGTGGTGGATGGCGTCATGTATCTGACCGAGTTCCGCGGTCATGTCGTGGCGCTCGATGCGCGCTCCGGCCGGGTGCTCTGGCGCTACCAGCAGCAGCTTCCGGCGCAGCTGCTGACACTTGGCTTCGGACCCACCAATCGGGGCGTCGCGGTGTTTGACTCGACCGTGTACGTCGGCGCGCCCGACGCGCACCTCGTCGCCCTCGACGCGCGTTCCGGCGCACTGCGCTGGCGGGTCGCCGTCGCCGACAACGCACTCGGCTACGCCATGACCGGCGCACCGCTGGCGCTCGGCGACCTCGTAATCGTCGGGGTGAGCGGCGCCGAGGCGGGGATTCGCGGATTTCTCGATGCCTACGATGCGCGGACCGGTGAACGCCGCTGGCGCTTCTACACCATCCCCGGCGCTGGGGAGCCCGGAGTGGAATCGTGGGGCGGCGAGTCGTACAAGACCGGCGGTGGTTCGACCTGGGTCACCGGTAGCTACGATCCAGCGCTCGGCCTCATTTATTGGGGCGTCGGCAATCCCGGCCCGCTGTTGAACGGCGACAACCGTCCGGGCGACAACCTCTACACCTGCTCGCTGGTCGCGCTCGACGTGAAGACCGGGACGCTGCGGTGGCATTTCCAGTTCACTCCGCACGACACGCATGACTGGGACGCCACCGAGATTCCGGTGCTCCTGGATGGGCGCATCGGGGGTCAGTCACGCAAGCTCGTCACGATGGCCAACCGCAACGGCTTCTACTATGTGCTCGACCGGGCGACGGGGGAGTTCCTGTCAGGCACGCCGTACATCGAGCAGGGCTGGGCCACGGGGCTCGACACAGCCGGTCGCCCGATCCTGCGGCCGAACATCGAGCCCACCGAGGCCGGCACCGATCTCACGCCCAACCTGCACGGCGGCACCAACTGGTTCAGTCCCAGCTATAGTCCCCGTGCGGGATTGTTCTTCGTCGCCGCGCGGCAGATGGGCAGTCGCTACTTCAAGTACCCCGTCAGCTTCACGCCGGGCCGCTATTTCCTCGGCGGAGGCGAATCCGAGTTCGGCGGCGACTCGGCCCAGGGCGCGGTCAAGGCCCTCAGCCCGCTCACGGGCGCGGTGCGGTGGAGCTTCCCGCTGCATTCGCCGCCATGGGCGGGGCTGCTCTCCACCGGAGGCGGGCTGGTCTTTGGTGGGACCAACGAGGGGGTGTTCTTTGCCCTGAATGCCGCGACCGGTCGTCCGCTGTGGCACTTCCAGACCGGGGCGCAGGTGAATGCCAACCCGATCGCGTTTGCCATCGACGGCCGGCAGTACGTCGCGATCGCGGCCGGGATGACGCTGCAGGTGTTCGCGCTGGCGGTGCCCTGAGCCCGGGCTCGCACGACCTCGCGGCGCTCCGGCCCGGTCGCGTATTCCACCACCACCA
>JAWXBX010000115.1:0-18280 GCA_034440415.1 Gemmatimonadota bacterium
CTCCACCCCACATGCGTTTCACTTCTGGACCGCACGCGACTCCGCCGTCGGCATCGGGGCGATCGTCCGCGTCACGGCGCCGGGCCGCACGGTGTTCGGCATCGTCACCGATGGCTTCGCCTATTCCGACCTGTTCACCCCGATGCACGATGTGATCGGGGCCGATGGGGACCCGTCGTACGCCGGCTTTGCCCCAACCGAACGGGCGGAGATCCGGCTCTACACCGCGGCGGTGCTGCGGCAGGTTCCGGAGGAGCCGCTGCAGCCGGTGCCGCTTGGCGAGGTGCACCTGGCCGGAGACACCGATGTGGTCGAGGCGCTCCGCATGGATGCGTACATCGGGACCGCGACGCCGACCGGCATTCCGATTGGGGTGTATGCGGCTGGCGGCCTCGAGGCACCGATCTATCTCGACGCCGATTTTCTGCTGGGCCCCGAGGCGGCGCACCTCAACATCACCGGCGTATCCGGCCTCGCGACCAAGACCAGCGCGGTCGAGTTTCTCCTCTCCAGCATTTTCCAGACCTTCCCCGCGCACAAGGGCAGCGTCGCCGCGATCTGCTTCAACGTGAAGGGGCCGGACCTCTGCTTCCTCGATCAGCCGGTGACGCTGAGCGACGCCGACGTCGCGATCTACACCCGTCTGGGCCTGAAGGCGGAACCCTTCGCCGATGTGACGGTCTATGCGCCCTACAAGCCGGACGGCGTGAACCTGAACACGCTGCGGACCAACGAGGCGCTGGCGGGCAACACCATCCCGCTGGTCTGGGGGTTGCGCGAGGTGCTGGAGTATGCCGACGTCCTGCTCAACCGCGATGACGTGGACGCGAAGGCGGGGGCGTTCATCGATTTTCTGAAAGAGCGGGTGGTCGGCCGCAGCTTCACGGACGTGACGTTGAGCGACCAGCCGCTCGAGGTGAAGAGCTTCGCGGACCTGGAGGATTTCTTCCGCCGCATCTTCGAGTTCATGGAGGTGCAGGCCAAGACCAGCGAAGTCTGGCGCAACCATCACCTGGCGACGATCCGGAAGGTGCGCAACCGGCTCGGGAACATCAGCGTTCGCGCCAAGGGGCTGGTCACCGACCTGGGGCACGCCAGCGATCTGCCGTGGGGCAAGTTCGCCGACCGCAGCGTCCACGTGGTCGATGTCGCCGGGGTCGATCCGCTGGTGCAGGACCTGGTCTTCGCCCGCATCGTCTCCCAGCTGCGCGAGCATCTCGAGCGCCGCGACCTCGGCGTCGATCACGTCGTGGTCTTCGTCGATGAGCTCAACAAGTATGCTCCGTCGGACGGGCCGGACACCTACGTGCGGCGGATGCTGATCGATCTTTCCGAGCGTGGCCGCTATCTCGGCCTGGTGCTCTTCTCGGCGCAGCAGTTCCGCTCGCAGGTGCTGCGGCGGGTGGTCGGCAACGCCGGCACCGCGCTCTACGGCCGCATGGACATGGATGAGCTCTCGACGCCAGGCTATGGGATCCTCTCGCCGGCGACGCGCGCCAAGCTGGCCGCGTTGCCCAAGGGCGAGCTGATGGTGCGGCATCCGCACTTCACCCAGCCGCTCTTCGTCCGGTTTCCCCGGCCGGCGGTGCTGCCGGGCCGGCTCGGTGTGGAGCGCTTTCCTCCCGCCGGGGACCTGCCCTTTGCTCATGCGGTGGCACGCCAGCTCCGCGCTCTCGACCGCACGGTGACCGCGGTCCAGGTCGAAGCGCTGATCGACGGGCGCAGCGAGGACGATGTGCGCCGGGCCCTCCACGCCACCCGCCGGACCCGACCGGACAGCGTATTCGGCTTTTTTACAGCGCAGCTGGGCTCCCGGGTGGAGCGGGAAGTGCCGCCAGGACGCGGCGTGCCGAAGCTCAAGAAAACGGACGATCCCTACCGCTGAGGATTCATGGTGCGGTCGGGTGCCGAACCGCTGGCCTCGGCAAGTGTGAGCAGTTGCAGGCAGGCGTGGCATTTCAGCGACTGCGGCAATCGGTAGACCACCCCGCACAGTCCGTAGGACTGTTCCACCCCACAGCAGGGGCACGGCCCGCGCAGGCTCACGAAGAGTTCCTGCTGTGGCAGACGCCACACTCCAAACGCCACACCACCGACCAGGGCGAGCGGTGGGACGATCAGATGCACGATCGGGATGGGCAGCACGAGGATGGCGACACCGAGGCCCAGCACCGGGCCCATCGCCGCCCGTCGCAGTCGCTCGCCGCCGGTGAGGCGGCGCGTTTCCACCATGGCGGCGACGGGTGCGGTCCCGATGCCTGTGATATTCAGGCGCGGATGGGTCGGCGCCATGTCACATGCTCCGATCGGCAAGAGTGGCGGGCCCCCGGGGTCGGCCCCCGGAGGACAGGCCGGCAGGGGTCCGGCCGTATTCTACCACTTACCAGCGCCACCTGCGCCCTTAGAATTACCCCCGTGAAACTCGCTCACCTCGCCGACCTGCACCTCGGATTCCGCCAGTTCCACCGTCAGACACCGACGGGCCTCAATCAGCGCGAATCCGACGTGGCCGCCGCATTCCGGGATGCCGTTTCCCAGGTGATCGCGGCGCGGCCGGACGCGATCATCGTGGCCGGCGACCTCTTCCATTCCGTCCGCCCGACCAATCCGGCCATTCTCTTCGCCTTCCGGCAATTTCACCGGCTGCGTGAAGCGCTGCCCGAGGTGCCGCTGATCCTCCTCGCCGGAAATCACGACACGCCCCGCTCGGTCGAGACCGGCTCCATTCTGTCGCTGTTCGAATCGCTCGGCGCCGACGTCGTGGCCGACGAGTCGCGCCGCCTGGTCTACCCGGCGCTCGGGCTGTCGGTGCTCGCCGTTCCCCACGCGGCGCTGCTCTCGCCGGACCGCCCGGCGCTCCGCCCGGCGGGCGATGAACCGCACCAGGTGCTGGTGATGCACGGCGAGGTCGAGGGCATCTTCCCCGCCGATCGCTCCTCGGCCGAGTACGGCGGCGCCGTGATCCAGCCGGACGACATCGCCCGCGGCGGCTGGAGCTACGTCGCGCTCGGTCACTACCATGTGCAGCGGGAGGTGGCACCCCGCACCTGGTACAGCGGCGCGCTCGAGTACGTCAGCTCCAACCCGTGGGGCGAGCTGGCCGACGAACGTGAGTATCACGTCCCGGGCAAGGGCTGGCTCCTGGTCGACCTGCCGTCCGGGACGGTCGAACCCAGGCGGGTCACGTCGGCACGGCGGGTCTACGATCTCCCGCCGATCAATGGCGCCGGGCACACCGCGCTCGAGCTGGATCAGCTCCTGGCGGCCGGCATCGTCGCGATCGCCGGCGGGCACGCCGACCAGATCGTCCGGCAGGTTGTGCGCAACGTCCCGCGGCATGTGGGACGCGAGCTGAATCACGCCATGATCCGGCAATGGAAAGCCGAGGCGCTGCACTTCCAGCTCGATCTCCGCCGGCCGGAGTCGCACCGCGAAATCGGGGTGGGCTCGCCGGGGCGCCGGCAGACGCTGCCGGAGCTGGTGCAGGACTTCCTCGAGCGGCGGCTGCTGCCGGGCGAGATCGATCGTGCGGCGTTCGTGCAGGCCGGTGTCGAGCTGGTCGCGGCGGTCGAGCGCGAGTGGGCGGAGGGCTGATGCAGCTCGAACGCCTGCACCTGCAGAATTTCCGCCAGTACGAGAACACCGAGCTCATTCTCGGCGCCGGCCTCACCGGCATCATCGGACCCAACGGGGCGGGGAAGACCACGCTGCTGGAGGCGATCGCCTGGGCGCTGTACGGGGCGGATGCCGCGCGCGGCACCCGGGACACCATCCGGCGCCGGGGCGCGCCGCCGCGGGCGCCGGTGCGGGTCGAACTCGATTTCGTCCTCGGGGCGCATCGCTATCGCGTCGCCCGCACGCTCAACGGGGCGGAGCTGTACCAGGATGCCGATCCGGCGCCGATCGCCAACAGCCTGCAGTCCGTCACCGAGAAGGTCGGTCGTCTCCTGGGCATGAGCCGGGAGGAATTCTTCAACACCTACTTCACGGGGCAGAAGCAGCTCGCGGTGATGGCGGCGATGAAGCCGGTCGAGCGGGCCCAGTTCCTGTCTCGCGTGTTAGGCTATGACCGGCTGGAGGTGGCGCAGGACCGGCTCCGCGAGCGACGGACCATGGTCCGTGCCAGGCTGCAGGGGCTGGAGGCCGCCCTCCCCGATCCGGCCGGGCTCGAGCGCGAGGCGGTCGCGGCCGCGGCCCGCATGACCGATGCGCGGGAGGCGGAGGCGCGCTCATTGACCGCACTGGCGGTGGCCGAGTCCCGGCGGGGTGAGGCGGATCCGCGGTGGAAGCAGATGCAGGTCCAGCGGGAGCAGGTCGGCACGCTGCAGAGCGATCTGCGGCTGGCGGAACACAAGGTCGTGGCCGCGCGCGACAGTTTTCAGCTGCTCGACCGGGAACTGGTATCGGCCAACGAAGCGCACGGACGGCTGGAGGGTCTGCGGGATCAGCTCGCGCCGCTCGCCGCGCTGCGGGCGGAACGCCAGCAGCTCGACGAGCTCGCCGAAGCGGCCGGCCGCCGGACGGTGGCGGAGGCGCAGCTGGTCGAGGCGCGCCGCGCCCTGGAGGCACTGCTCGCCCGGGCGTCCAGGCTGCCGCCAGCGGATGCGGTGGAGCAGGCCCGCGCCCGGGTGGAAGAGCTGCGCGCGCGGTTGCAGCTGGTATCCGACCAGGTGGAGGAGGTGCGGACCGCGTGGGTGCGGGATCTCCAGGATGCCAGAACCAAGCGAGAGGCGCTGCGGGATCAGTATCGCGAGCTCAAGGCGCAGCTGGAACAGATCGCCGCCGCGGGCGTCGCCGGTGCATGCCCGACCTGTGCCCGGCCACTCGGCGCCGAGTACGACAACGTGATCGGGGTGCTGGACCGCCAGCTGCAGAATGTGCTGTTCAACGGCAAGTATTTCAATTCGCGAGTGGAACAGCTGGAACAGGAGCCGCCCGCGCTGCGGGATGGTGATCGCCGCAGGGAGGCCGCGGAGCGTGCGCTGGCGGAGGCGGGCAACCAGCTGGGTCGGCTGCAGGCCCAGGCCCAGGATGGGCCGGCCATCCGCGCGGAGCAGGCCCGGCTCGAGCCGCGGATCACCGAACTCGCCCGGCAGGTCGAGGGGGGCCCCGCGGGTTACGACGCGGCGCGCCACGCCGAGGTGCGGCGGCAGCTTGCCGCGCTCGATCCCCTGGCCCTGCAGGCGGAGCGCTGGCGGGTCGCCGCGGAGCGGGCGGAAAAGCTGGTGGCGGAGGCGGAGGCGGCGGAAAAGGCGCTCTCCGAGCATGAAGGGCAGGCCCGAGCGCTGCGGGAGCAGCTGAGTGCGCTGGGCTACAGCGAGGCGCTCTATCTGGCGGCGCGTGAGGCGCACGAACTCTCCGAGCGCGACCGCCGGGAGGCGGAGATGGGCATCGTGCGGGCCCGGGCGGAACGCCAGTCCGCGGAGCAGGCCAGCGAGGGGGTAGCGCGGCGGCGGGAAGAGCGGGCCACCCGCGAAGCCGAAGCGAAGCGTGTCGCGGGCGAGCTCGCGCTGGTCAATGAACTGGACCGGGCGCTGACGGACCTGCGGACCGATCTCAACCTCCAGCTGCGCCCCGATCTCTCCGAGCTGGCCAGTGGATTTGTCCGCGACCTGACCGCCGGCCGCTACACCGAGCTCGAACTGGATGAGGACTACGTGGCGACGCTGCTGGAGGGGGGAGAGCCGAAGCCGGTCATCTCCGGCGGCGAGGAGGATATCGCCAACCTGGCCCTGCGGCTGGCGATCAGCCAGATGATCGCCGACCGGGCGGGGCAGCCGCTGTCGCTGCTGGTGCTGGACGAGGTATTCGGGTCACTCGACGAGGAGCGGCGGGCGGCGGTGGTCGACCTGCTGCGGAGCCTGGCCGATCGGTTCCCGCAAGTCATTCTCATCACGCATATCGAGAGTGTGCGGGAAGGATTCGATCGTGTCGTGCGAGTCGAGCTCGACAGCAAGAATGGAATCGCCAGCATCCGCGACGAATCGCCGGGGGTCGCCGATGGCCTGGCTGCCTGAGCGCCAGCAGGTGCGCGGACCCGAACGTCCCGCGCTGCGAGACATCGAGCCGTTGAACCGCGTCTTCGCCGATGCCTTTACCGACCGCTACCGACGCGACGGGATGAGCGGCGTGCGGGTGCCGCACCTGAATCCCGCGATCTGGCGCTACGCCTTCGAAGACGCGGGCGAGGGGGCCATGATCTGGCGCGACGCCGATGGCGCCCTCTGCGCCTTCAACATGGTGCATCTCTCCGGGCGTGAGGGGTGGATGGGCCCCCTGGCGGTCCGCCCCGACCGACAGGGAAGTGGGTTGGGCAAGATGATCCTGCAGTCGGGGATCGCCTGGCTGAAAGCACGCAGGGCCCGGACGATTGGCCTGGAAACGATGCCACGCACCGTCGAGAACATCGGTTTTTACAGCCAGCTCGGCTTTCTGCCCGGGCACCTGACCGTCACCCTGACCCGGGATATCGTCCACCGATCGGGCGCGGCGCCCCACCTCCTCTCGGCAGCGGGGCATGCGCACGCCACCCTGCTCGAACGCTCCGTGGCGCTGACGGATACCCTCGCGCCGGGGACCGATTTCACCCGGGAGCTGCAGGCCACTGCGGACCTGCGGATCGGGGATACGCTGCTCGAGCGGGACGCAGGGGGGGCGCTGGCGGGATTCGCCCTCTTTCATACCGCGCCACTCGCCGCCGGCCGGCCGCAGGAGGAGCTTCGCATCCTGAAACTGGTCGCCCGGGATCTGGAGAGCTTCGAGCGCCTGCTGGGGCAGGCGGAAGCCGCCGCGATCGGTGCCGACATCCGCCGCGTCAGCGTCCGGTGCCAGACCGCCGGAAGCGCGGCGTATCAGCATCTGGTGCGCCGGGGATTTCGCACCCACTGGACCGACCTGCGGATGGCGCTGGCAAGCCACCCGGAGCCGGTGGTGCCGCCGGGGGCGGTGGTGTGGTCGAACTGGGAGATCTAACGGCAGGGAGCAGGTGGCAGGTGACAGCTGGCAGGGAGCGGATCCTGGTTTGCCCTCCTCAGCGCCGAGTACGGCCAAGCCCTGTGCTTCGGAGCCGCGCTCCGACATCGGCTCCGGTCTCACGGGATACTTCGTCGGCCCCTGCGGGGCTGCCTCCGAATGACAACAGTGGGTGGAAGGACCGCGTATGACGTGCTGCCACCTGCCACCTGCTAGCGGCTAGCTATCAGCTACCACTTTCCCCCCATACACCGCACTCGCCCGGTACCGCACCAGCAGGCGTGACAGCAGCATCTTCCCCAACACCGCGAGCGGGATCGCGAGCAGCAGCCCGGCGAAGCCCAGCACCGCTCCCCCGAACGTGAGTGCCAGCATCATCGCGACGGGGTGCAGGCCGACCGATCCGCCAACGATCTTCGGGCCGGTCACATTCCCGTCGATGAACTGCACCACGAGAAAGACGCCGCCAACGCGGAGCAGGCCACCGATCGGATCCGGCATGGTCAACGCGACGATCAGGGCCGGCACGATCGCGATTGCAAAGCCGACATACGGGATCAGGTTCGCCAGGCCACCGATCACTCCGAGGAGCAACGCGCTGGGGACGCCGAGAATCGCGAGACCGGCGCCGGTCAGCACACCGATCAGTGTGGCCTCGATGAGCTGGCCCCGGATGAATCGACCAAGCGAAGTGTCGTATTCGTGGAGAAAGGCGACCAGCGCAGGGCGGGGGCTGGCAGGAATCAGCTCTTCGACGGAGAGCAGCAGCGGCCGCCAGTCGCGCAGCAGGTAGAAGGCGACCACCGGCGTAATGACGAGATAGCCGAGAAATCCCAGCAGGGTACCGAGGCGGCGGACGAAGGCGAGCCCCCACTCCGCGGCGGCCCGCAGCAGGCCGTCGGCGTTCTGCTGCAGCAGGCTCGCGACCTCCGTCGCGTCGAGATCGTGGAGCCAGAGGCGCTGCTCCGCGGTCAGGAACGCGAGGCGTTCGAGCCGGGCCCGGAGCCCGCTGAGCAACTCGAGCGCGGTCGTCGCGAAGCGGGGCATGGCGTTCGTCACCGCGACTGCTTGAGCCCAGAGCTGGGGGCCGGTGAGCGCGACGAGGATGACGACCACGGCGAGCGGCGGCAGGACGACGAGCAGGATGGCGAGCCCGCGCTTCACCCCGCGCTGTTCCAGCCGGTCGACCAGCGGCGCCAGCAGGTACGCGACGCCGAGCGCAAGAATGAAGGGGCCGAGCAGGCTGCCATAGAGCGCGAGCGCCCAGGCGAGGGTGAGGAGCACCGCGCCGGCCATGGCGATACCGACACCTGGGCGGTCGCGCAGCGGCCAGAGTGCTGCGAGCGCGAGTGGCAGCACCAGCGGCGGGGTGAGCACGTCGCGCAGCGAGACCAGCAGCAGCAGGTAGAGGAGGCCGGCCAGCACCGCTGGCAGCGCATCGCGGGACGCGGTGAGGGGCGACGGGGTGGTCATCGCGGCCGTCGCGCGCCTCCGTGGTGGGTGACCCGGGTCACGGCGCGTGCGCCCGGAGTGCCCACCAGCGCACGAACAGCACGCCGGCCAGGCCGAGCAGCAGGTGAATCGCCGTGCCGCCGGGGCCGAGCGGGAGGAACACGGTGAACACGAGCCAGACCACGAGGGAGAGGATCGATCCCAGCAGGAGCAGCGGCATGCGGGTCTCCGAGATGCGTTGACGGTCGGTGGACGGTGTCCTATGTTCAATCAAAGCGGTGCCGGGGAACTCCGTTTTTGAGCCAACAGGTCTGATGAAGGGCCCAGATACTGAGTCTGATGCCATGCCCCTCGGGGGAAGGCAGATTTTTCGGTGAGGGCGCCGCATTTCTTCTTCGGGCTTCAAAAAACCTCTCCGGCATCGCCCTCTTGTCCATCCGGGGTATCGGCTTTCGAGCTGGTACCCCGTCTGTCCAATGCTGCTGATCCGCTGGCTTGACGCAAGCCTCCCCCCGCCCATCTTCCACCTATCCCCGGCCTGGACCATCATTGGGCATGGCAACCTGTAGCGTCACCCGGCGCGTGCATTTCAACGCCGCGCACCGGCTCTTTCATCCCGCCCGTTCCGACGAGTGGAACCAGCGGATGTTCGGGGTGTGCGCCAACCCGAACTATCATGGGCACAACTATGAACTCGACGTCACGGTGACGGGCGAGATCGACCCGGAAACGGGATACATCATCGATATCAACGTACTGAAGCACCTGGTGGAGGAGAAGCTCCTCCAGTATCTCGATCACAAGAACCTGAACCTCGACGTGGCGCACTTCGCGAGCGTCATCCCGACCGCCGAGAACATCGCGGCGTACTGCTGGTCGGTGCTGGCCCCGGAGATCCCCGCCGGCCGGCTGCTTCGCCTGAGACTCTGGGAGACCCCCCGCAACTATGTCGAATATGAAGGTCGCTGACATCCGTGCCGCGCGCACCGTCCCGTTCCAGGCGGAAGTGCGCCACATCCTCACGTCGCTGGGCGAGGACGCCGACCGCGAGGGGCTCACCAAGACGCCGGAACGGGTGGAAAAGGCATTGCGGTGGCTGACCCGGGGCTACGGGATCTCGGTGATGGACGCTGTCGGCGATGCGCTGTTCGAGGAACAGCACAACAGCATGATCCTGGTGCGCGACATCGAGCTCTACTCGCTGTGCGAGCACCACATGCTGCCGTTCTTCGGCCGGGCCCACGTCGCCTACATCCCCAATGGCAAGATCGTCGGGCTCTCCAAGCTGCCGCGCATCGTGGAGGTGTTCGCGCGCCGGCTCCAGGTCCAGGAGCGGCTGACGGATCAGATCGCCGATGCGGTGATGGAGGTCCTCGAGCCGCACGGCGTCGGCGTGCTCATCGAGGCGGTGCATCTCTGCATGGCGATGCGCGGCGTCGAGAAGCAGAATTCCCGCACGCTCACCAGCGCGGTGCGGGGCATCTTCCGGAGCGATATCCGCACCCGCGAAGAGTTCCTCCGGCTGGTCCAGGGCCGGGGGTCGGTATGAGGCCGCTCGAAAGCAAGCTCGCCGTCGTCACCGGCGCCTCGCGCGGGATCGGCGCAGCTTCGGCGGCGGCGCTGGCCGGCGCCGGGGCGACGGTCGTCCGTCTCTCCCGCACGCTTGAGGAGGGAACCCATGGCGCCTACCGGGACCTGCGCTGCGACCTCGTTGACGTGCACGCCGTCGTGCGGGCCGCCACCCGGATCCTGGGCGAATGGGGGGCGCCGCACATTGTGGTGCAGAACGCGGGGCTCTTCGTGCTGAAGCCGTTCGAGGCGACGGAGCTCGCGGAACTCGAGCAGCAGTACGCGCTGAACCTCCGCGCCCCCTTCGTGCTCGCGCAGGCGCTGCTGCCCGCGATGCGCGCAGCCGGGGCGGGACTCCATGTCACCATCGGCAGCACCTGCGATCACCGCGCCTTCCCCGACAACGCGGCCTATACCGCGAGCAAGTTCGGCCTGCGCGGACTGCACGAATCGCTGGCGGTGGAGTACGCCGGTACCGGGGTGCGCTTCTCCCTGGTCTCGCCGGGTTCGACCGATACCGAGATCTGGGACCCGTTCGATCCCGATGCCCGGCCTGGATTCCTGCGCCGCTCGCTCATGCTGCGTCCGGAGGACGTCGCCGAGGCGGTGGTGTTCGTCGCGACCCGCCCACCGCACGCCAATGTGGATTGGCTGCGACTGTCACCGAACCTGGGCGAGAGCGGACTGAACGCATGATGCGCGTGGGGAACGGGGAACCGGGAACGGGAGGCGCCGTTGCTCCGATCCAACGGATGGTCGCGATCGTTGTCGTCCTCGCCGCCCTCCTGATCGTCGCATTCGTTCCGTACCTCCGCTCCCCGCTCCCCGTTCCCGGTTCCCCGCGTCCCGGTGTCGCACCGGTCACGCTTCCGCCATTCCCGGCCCTCCCAGATTCCACCGGCTGGGGTGTGCCGGTCCTCAGCGTCAGCCGCGATCCGGCCGGCACGCTCTGGGTCGGCACCTACGGGCAGGGGATTTTCCGGCTGAAGGCCGGCGCGAAAGCCTGGGAACAGATCCGGCACGATACGACCGGGACGAGCATCTCGTGGGACTTTGTGCACGCCTTTGCCTTCGGGCCGCGGGGCGAAGTGTGGTATGGCACAGTGGGCAATGGCTGGGGGCTCTCGCGTGACGATGGGGCGACCTGGACCAACTGGACCTTCAGTCAACTCGGTCCGGAATGGCAGTATGTCGCACCCGACGGAATCGTCACCAGGGGGGACTCGACCTGGGTGGCCACCGCGGACGGCCTGCAGCTGACGGTGGACGACGGGGCGCATTGGACCGCGTTTGGCGATCGGAGCGGTCCGCCGGCGCGCGGCCCGGCGGACACCGCCCTCGCCCTGCTGGGGAATGAGTACGTCCGCCGGATCGGGTTCGACCGGCAGGGCGTGGTGATCGCCACGCTGCGCGGGACCGAACGGGTCCGCTACGGGGTCGCTGGCTGGACCAGCGAACCGGTCGGGGCGGGGCAGGTGGCGTTCCGCCCGCGGAACCGGGTGCTGATCGATGGCGCGCTGTGGGCCGGCACCGCCTGCGGCCTCAGACCCGTCAGTGATACCCTCCCGTGCCTGCGCGGGCTGGCGCGGGGAGCTGACGTGCCGCGGGCACCGCGCACCACCTGGTTTCTTCGCCCGATCGACCGGGCGGACAACCCCTATATCGATCAGACCTACCGTTACGGCTCGACGATGGGCGGTAACTTCCAGCAGCATCAGGGGGTCGAGTTCAACAACCCCGACGGGACGCGTGTGCTGGCGATCGCCCGGGGGCGGGTGGTCTATGCCGGACGGGCGGAGCAGGGCGCCCTCACCGTCGCGATCCGCCACGATTCAACGGTCACCGGCCCTGGTGGACTTCTGCGGATCTATTCGGTCTACTACCACAACTCGGCGCTACGGGTCAAGCTGGGACAGCAGGTGGCAGCAGGGCAGGAGATAGCAGAGGTGGGCAACAGCGGTCGCGCCACCAACGATCACATGCACCTCGAGGTCCAGGCGGTGCCGGGCGATGATGCCGCGCACGTCGTGGACAGCCTTGAGCGATTCCCTCCTTACACCACCAACCCGGAACTCTGGATCGAGCCGCTGCCCGGCACCGGCCTCGTCGCCGGCCAGGTGCTCGATGCATCAGGTCAGCCGATCCCGCAGGCCCGGGTGTACGGACTGGTAAAGCTGGAGCCCGCCGAGACGCCGTTTGTCTACGCTGAGACCTACGGCGAACATGCGCATCCCCATCCGCTCTACAATGAGAACTTCGCCGTCGGTGATGTACCCCCGGGGACCTACACCATCGGTGTCGAGATTGCCGGGCGAAAGGTGCTGCGCCGGGTGACGGTCGAACCCGGCCTGCTCACCTGGGTCGTGTTCCGGCCGTAGGGGCCGCGTATTGGCCGCATGCACGCGGCCACTACGGGCGGCCCCCACGGCCGACTTGCCCATGTTCATCGAACTCACCGACCACCTCCGCTGTCCCGCCGACCATGAGGAATCGTTCCTCGTCCTGATTCCCGACGAAATGGCCGGGCGCCACGTCGTGCGCGGTACCCTCGGATGCCCGGTGTGCCAGCGCGAGTATCCGATCGAGCAGCAGGTCGTCCGGCTGGGCGAGGCGGCTGCCCCAGCCAGTCCAGCCGCGGTGGGGCCCGATCCGGGTGCGGCCGCCCTCCTGACACTGCTTGGGCTGGAGGGCCCCGGCGGCTATCTGTCGCTGGTTGGGGAGGTCGGCCGTCATGCGGCCGAGATCGCCGTCCTGCTGCCGGGCATTCACCTGGTGCTGGTGAATCCGCCGGAGGGCATGGGGCTGATGCCGGGTGCGAGTCTGGTGCACGCCTCTCGCCTCCCGCTCAAGCGGCGTTCGCTGCGCGGAGCGGTGCTAGGCCGGCCCTGGGCGATGCATGCCGGGTGGACCGAGGCTGCGGTGGGAGCCGTCCTGCCGGGGCTTCGGCTGGTGGGGACGGGTCCGGTGCCAATGGGGGTGGCGTTCGAGCTGCTGGGGAGCGCGGACGGATGGTGGGTCGGGCGGAACGGATAGCGGCGGTTCGTAGCGGCCGCATGCGTGCGGCCCCTACGACCCGCCCCAGCCCTATGCGTACATCGCTTCGATCTCGGCGCTGTAGTTCTTCTCCACGATGCGCCGCTTCACTTTCAACGTCGGCGTCAGCTCTCCATTCTCGATGCTGAAGTCGCGCCCCACCAGCAGCACCCTCTGCGGCATCTCGAAGTGGGCCAGGTCGCGCAGCGACTTCTTGACTTCCCGCGTCATCTGCTCGACGACTTCGGGACGCGCCAGCAGCGCAGCGGCATCCTCGGAGGGCAGTTTCTGCTCAGTGGCCCATGCCGTCAGGGTCGCCATATTCGGTACAACGAGCATCATGGGGAACCGGCGCTTGTCGCCGATCATCACGGCGTTGAGCACGAACGGATTGGTCTTCACCCGGTTCTCGATCGGCTGCGGGGCGATATTCTTGCCGCCCGCCGTGACGATGATGTCCTTCTTCCGGTCGGTGATCCGCAGGTAGCCGTCCGCGTCGAGCTCGCCGATGTCGCCGGTGTGGAACCAGCCGTCGGCGTTGATCGCCTCCCGGGTGGCTTCGGGCTTGTTGTAGTACCCCTGCATGACATTGGGCCCGCGGGTGAGGATTTCGCCGTCACCGGCGATCCGCACCTCGACCCCATGGATCGGCTGGCCGACGGTGCCGATCCTCGTGTGGTCGCGGTAATTCACCGTGATCACCGGTGAGGTCTCGGTGAGGCCGTACCCTTCGTAGATCGGCAGGCCCGCCGCAAAGAAGAACCTGGCGATCTCCGCCGAGAGCGGGGCGCCGCCGGAGACGAAGTAGCGGAGCCGCCCGCCGGTGCGCGCGGTCACCTTGCTGAAGACCAGCTTGTCCGCGATCGCCTTGCGCAGGGCGACGGCGGTCGGAATCGGCTTCCCCGCGAGGGCCAGGTCGGCCCAGGCTTCGCCGGCGGCCCGAGCCCAGCCGAAGATCTGGCGCTTGGCGGCCGACTTGGACGAACCCTCCAGGACCCGGGCATAGATCTTCTCGTACAGCCGCGGAACCGACAGCACGATGGTCGGGCGCCGGTCGAGCATGTCGGCCGGGACGCTGTCGATGGACGTGGCGTAGTTGATGATGCAGCCCGAGTGCCACATGCAGTAGTGTCCCGCCATCCGCTCGAAGACGTGGGAGAGCGGCAGGAACGAGAGGCATTCATCCGTCTCCCGGCAGTCCAGCGACTTCAGCCCGAAGACGACATTCGAGGTCAGGTTGCCATGGCTGAGCATGACCCCCTTCGGGTCGCCGGTGGTTCCCGAGGTGTAGATCAGCGTTGCCAGGTCATCCGGTTTGACCTGCAGTGCGTCCTCACGCCAGCGGGGATACTTGGCCATCGCCGCTTTCCCGCGCGCCAGCAGGTCGGCGAACGGCATCACGCCTGGTCCGATGGCATCGGCGTCAATCGCGATGATGTGACGCAGCGCCGGGGTCACTTCCGGAGGCCGGATACTGAGGATCTTCTCCAGTTGGTCCTTGGACGAGACGACGATCGCCACCGCGCCGGAATCGCGCAGGATGTAGGCAACCTGGCCGGCGGGCAGGGTGGGGTAGATCGGGACATCGGCACAGCGGGCGGTGAGGCAGGCGAAGTCGGTGATCGCCCACTCGGGACGATTCTCCGAGAGGATCGCCACCTGGCTGCCCGGCATCACGCCCAGCTCGCGAAGGCCGGCGGCCATCCACTGGACCTGATCGCGGATCGAGGCGTAGCTGATATCCTGCCACACCTCACCCTGGCGGGCGCGGACCGCGACCGGCCGCTGAACGAAGCGGTCGATGCAGCCGAAGAAGAGCTCGTTGAGGGTCCGGGGGGCCGTCATAGCAACTCCGGTGGTTGGGCCTGCTGGAGGCTACTGGAACAGCACAGTGAGACGTTGGCCGGAACCGGCCACCACGGCGCCGCTCGGACGAGTGGCGCTGACTTCGATCAGAAAACTGGCCGGCAGGGTGGCGCTGGAGCTGCGGCGCAGCGTCACCGCGATACTCGGGGCGCCCGTGCTGCCAGTCGTCGCCCGCAGGCTGAGACCATTGCCGGCAAAGAACACATTGCCGAGCGCGCTCGCGGTGTCAACCACGCTGAAGAGGATCGTGGTATTGGCCACACCGCCGGCCGGAGTGTTCGATTCCACCGCCGCGAGCAGCGGCCCGGAGACGGTGTCGCCGGTGGCGACGGTCACGGTGTCACTGCCGGTGAGCCGCAGGGTATCGGAGCTGGGCCGGATCGTCAGGGTCCCGTTGCTGCCGCTGATGTCGGAGCGGAGACTGCCGACCCGGGCCTGCACCTTCCCCGAGCCGCTGGTCAGCGTGGTGGAGACCTCGCCAGTCGTCGGGTCGATCACCAGCGTCGTGTCCGGGGTCAGCCAGGTGATCGTCGCGGCGACGCTGTCGCCCTGCACATTCAGGGCGCGGGCCCGGATCTGGACCGTGTCGTTGGGTTCAATGAACGCCGGCACCGGCAGCTGGACTTCGAGGGCCACGACGCCGCCCCCGATCTCAGTCAGGCTGCTGCAGGCCGAAAGCGCCGCGACCAGCGCCAGCATGCGATGCCGGTTCACGGGCGCTCCGAGTCGCCGCCCGATTCCAGGTCCTGCAGCGTCGCCTCGGCGTGCCGCACCCAGCGCTCCGCATCCGGCCCCGTGGGTGGCTGTGCCAGGAAGGAGCGGAGGTGTTTCGCCGCTTCCGCCCCCTCGCCCCGTTCCTTCAGCCGAAAGGCAAGGCCGTAATGCGCGCCGACCAGGGTGTCGTCCAGCGCCAGCGCCCGGCGGTAATGCCGGATCGCTTCATCGTGCTGGCCGGTCTTGGTAAAGGCGATGGCCATGTTCTGCAGGATGCGCGGGTCGTGTGGCGTATCCCGAAGCGCCAGACGGTAGGACGTCAGGGCCGCCTCGTAGTCTCCCTGCCGTTCGAGTGCCAGCGCCTCGTTGAGATAGTCCAGTCGGCGGGAGTGCTGCTTCTGCACCGAGCCGCCGCCGAACAATCGCTGCCAGAAACTCATCGGAGGACGACATCCTTGAGGAACGGAAGGAAGGCTGAAGCAAGATAGCCCGCGGCTACAGGGGCCGCAACGCAGTTGGAGGGTCGCCGACGACGGGGTAGGTTAGCTTACCGCCATGCCCAAACGCCCCGTGCCGTTCCAGTCTCGTGGTGTCCTCGAAGTCGACTGGCCGTTCTTCGGCGAGATCTGTCGCGCCCTCGCCCTCAAAGTCGCCCGCAGCTACCAGCCGGAAATCGTGCTCGGGATCGCCAAAGCCGGCGTCATCCCGGGCGTGGTCGTCGCCTCCATTCTCCAGGTGGAGTTCGCCTCGATGGCGGTCACCCGCCGGGACGCCGACAGCGAGCCGATTCTCATCGCCGGCCCGCCGCCAACCGTCCGGGGCCGCCGGGTGCTGCTGGTGGATGAGACCTGCGACACCGGTTCGACGCTCAAGCTCGCCCTCAATGAGGTCCGCGCCCTCAAGCCGCTCGAGGTGCGCAGCGCCATCTCCTTCAAGACCGGAGCCTTCGTTCCGGACTTCCACGCCTTCGAGACAGATAACGTCATCATCCTGCCGTGGGACCGGGAGATCATCGAAGGCGATGAGCTGGTCACCCGGCCGGACTACGTGCAGTGGCTGCGGGGCAAGGCGTGACCATAGGGGATCGCTGAGCCGGTCATGAAATCCCGCATCACCGATGCGCTCAGGGCCTCACGCGCTGATTACACCGACATCCGACTCGAGCATACCTGGGCCACCGCGATCGTCTTCCGCGGCAGCCGGCTCGAAGGCGCGAGCTCTGGCGAGGAGGTCGGCGGCATCATTCGCTGCCTCAATCGGGGGCGCGGCTGGGGCGTCACGTCGTTCACCGGCCTCGGTCAGCTTACCGCGATGGTCGCCCGGGCCCACGAGCTCTCCCTCGCGATGCCGGTGGATCAGCCGGTCCGGCTCGGCGAAATCCCCATCCTGCAGGCCGATCACGTCGCCGATCTCGATGGCGACGTGCGCGGCATCCCGCTCGGCGAGAAGCGGGCGCTCCTCGAGCGGCTGAATCAGGAGATGCTCGGCACCGACCGCCGGATCGTCGATTCGCACTCGATCTACGAAGACCGGGTGACCGAACGCTGGGTCGCCACCTCGGAGGGCGCCATCCTCTCCGAGCTGCGCCCCTCGGTGCGGGTCGCCGCGGCCGCGGTCGCCCGGGAGGACAGTTCCATCGAGCGTGCGACCGAGTCGTGGAGTGCCCGCGGTGGTTGGCGCAGCATGGAGGCCGCCGACAATCTGTTCCGTACCGTCGCCCGGCGCGCGATCGCCCTCCTCACCGCGCCACGCCTCAAGGCCGGCACCTATCCGGTCATCCTCGATCACCGCTGCATGGGGGCGCTGGTGCATCAGGCGATCGGTCACCTGAGCGAGGCGGATGCGCTGGCCCTCCGCCCCGACGCGGACCAGCTGATGCGTCCCGGGCGCCGGATCGCCTCGGACCTGCTGACGGTGGGGGATGACGGCAGCGCAGCCGGCCTCCCTGGCTCACACGCCTTTGACGATGAAGGCGCGCCGACCCAGAATACCCTGCTGGTCCAGCATGGCGTCCTCGTCGGACGATTGCACACCCGGGAAACCGCGGGACGCGCCGGTACCCGCCCCACCGGGAACGGACGGGCTGCCTCCTTCCGCCACCTGCCCAGCGCCCGACTCACCAACATCTACGTTGCCAATGGGCGGGGGACGCTGGATGATCTGATTCGCGGCGTCCGCTACGGGGTGTATTGCTGCGACGCCCTCGGCGGGCAGGCGCATCTCGGCCGCTTTTCCCTGGCCACCGGCTGGGGGCAGATCATCCGTGATGGCCAGCTCGCCGAGCTGGTGAAGCCGGTGGTGCTCGCCGGGGATCTCGCCGATACGCTGCAGCGGCTCGATGCGGTCGCGGGCGACTTCCGCTGGTCCCATCTCGCGAGCGGCTGCTCCCGGGGCGCCCCCGCGGGTGGCGGTGGACGACTCGCCGTCGCCGAAGGCGCCCCGCATGTGCGGATCGATGGCGCCACCATCGGAGGAGAAAGCGCATGATCCTGCCGCTGCTGGAACAGGCCGCCCGGCGGACCGATCAGGCCGATCTTGTCTGGAAGACGGATGAGACGACGGCGCTGTCGTTCGTCGCCGGGCGCCCGGCGTCGGCCATGACATCACAGGGACAGGGGATCAACCTCCGTGTGGTCGTGGAGGGACGGCAGGGTATTGCCGGAAGCTCGGCGGA
>JAWXBX010000116.1:0-14668 GCA_034440415.1 Gemmatimonadota bacterium
CACCAGCTCCTCAATAGTCGTCTCTTCCCGCACCTCGGCGCCGGCCGCGCGCGCGGCCGGCGCCGAGGTGCGGGAAGAGACGACTATTGAGGAGCTGGTGTACGACGGTGGCGCCGTCGCCGGCGCGGTGGTGCGCGATGCGCGGGGCAACCGCGCCACGATTCGCTCCCGACTGGTCGTCGGCGCCGATGGCTTGCGCTCCGTGGTGGCCCGGCGGCTGGGGCGCCGCCGCCACGGCATGCCGTCGCGGCTGGCGTTCGTCGCGCATGTCGCCGGTGTGCCCGGCCTCGAGGGCCTGGCGGAGATGCATGTCGGCCCCGAGGGCTATGTCGGCCTCAACCGCATCGGATCCGAGCTCGCCAACGTCGCCGTCGTCGTGCCCCGGTCCCGAGTGGAGGCAGCCCGCGGGCGACCCACAGACTATTTCTTCGAAATGCTCGAGCGCTTTCCCGGTGTGGCCGGTCGGGTCCGCGCCGAATGCCTGGTGCGTGAAGTCATGGTGACGGGGCCCTTCGCCGCCTGGTCGGGCCGGGTCACCGCCGACGGGGCGCTGCTGGTCGGTGATGCCGCCGATTTCTTCGACCCCTTCACCGGCGAGGGGATCTGCTCCGCATTGCGTGGCGCGGTGCTCGCCGCCGACGCCGCCCATCCCGCCCTGCTGGCTGGCGGCGCCGTGACCGCGCGGGCGCTGGAGGCGTACCGGCTCGAGCGGCGGCGCGCGTTCCTCGGCAAGTGGACCATGGAGCGATTGGTGGGGTATGGCATGTTCGTCCCCGCCCTCTTCGACCGCGCCGTCGGCCGGCTGGAGCGCCGCGGGCTGGCTCATACCTTTATCGGCGTCACCGGCGACATGCTCCCCGCCCGCGCCGTCCTCAATCCATGGTTTCTCGCCCGCATGGTGCTGTGATCCGCCCGGATCTGGATGGGGCCGCCTTTCGCCACCTGCTGTCCCGGTTCGCGACCGGCATCACCGTGCTCACCACGCGCGACGATGCCGGTGATCCGGTGGGCATGACCGCCTCGAGCCTGACGTCGGTTTCGCTGACGCCGCCCCTGGTCTCGGTGTGCGTCGATGTCGCCGCCGACATGCACCGCGCCCTCGGCGCCGGCCCGCCATTCGTGATCAACATCCTCGCCGCGGGACAGGAGGAGTTGTCGCACCGCTTCGCCGTGATGCCGGCGGCGGAGCGGTTCACGGACCTGCCGTACCGCGCAACGGAGGATGGCCTGGTCATCCTCGAGGGCGTGCTGGCGCATATCGAGTGCGAAAAATTCACCGAGGTGCCGCTGGGCGACCACACCCTGTTCGTCGGCCGGGTCACCGGCGGGCGCGCGGGCGACGGTGAGCCACTGCTGTATCACCGCGGGACGTACGCCACTCTGCGTCGCCCATGACCGCCCCCCCGGTGCAGGGACTCTCGCTCGCCGCCGGCGACGAGTTGCTGGATCACCCCGACGCCGATCCCGCCGTCGTACGGGATTCGCTCCGCCATATCAGTACGGCCAACCGCTGGTTCGGCGGCTGGTGGGCGGTGCGCCACGGGTTGCGCCACCTGCTGGCAGGTATCCCGCCGGGCACCCGCCTCACGTTGCTCGATATCGGCACCGGCGCCGGCGACCTGCCCCTCCGGGCCGTGGCCTGGGCGGCGCGGCGTGGCATCACCCTCGTCCCGTTCGGCGTCGAGCGGCATCCCGCGGCGGCCCGGCTCGCCCAGCAGCAGGGCGTGCCCACCCTGCTCGGCTGCGCCGGTGCCCTGCCAGTCCGCGCCGGCGGCGTGGACATCGTGATCGCCAGCCAACTGGTCCATCACCTGGCACCCGCCGCGATCATCGATTGCTGCCAGACCGCCAATGCCATCGCCCGCCACGGTGTCATCATCGCCGACCTGCGACGGTCCCCCGTCGCCCTCGCCGGATTCTGGCTCGGCTCGCGCCTGTTCGGCTTCGATGCCGCGACCAAGGCCGACGGCCTCACCTCGGTGCGCCGTGGGTTCACCGCGACGGAATTGACCGGCCTGCTGCGGCGGGCGGGGATCGTGACCCGGGTCGAGCAGCGGCTGGGGTTCCGCCTCGTGGCGGCGTGGCGCACGGCGGCCGCGTGAGGGTGGTGGACGAGGGACATATCCGGGCGGCACCGGCCCGGGTCTTTGCGGCGGCGAAGGAGGTCGAGCAGTGGCCGGCGATTCTGCCGCACTATCGCTGGGTCCGGACGCTGGAACGTCACGCCGACCGGGCCGTCGTCGAGATGAGCGCGAACCGGCCGTTTGGTCCGCTCAACTGGCCCACCTGGTGGGTGTCCGACATGTGGGTGGACCCGGCGCGGCAGGAAGTGCGCTATCGGCACATCCGCGGTATCACCCGCGGGATGGATGTCGTCTGGCAGGTGGTGCCCGAGGGTGATGGCACGCACGTCACCATCATTCACGAATGGGATGGTCCGCCCTGGCCGCTGATCCGCTGGATCGCGGCGAACTGGGTGATCGGCCCGGTGTTCGTGCATGGGATCGCATCGCGGACATTGGCTGGCATCCGACGGTCGGTAGAAGCCGCACCGATCCCGTGACGACCGAACGCCGCGAGTGGCGCCGGACAAATTCAGGCAAGGACCGACCGGCGGCCGGCCCCCCTCGCCGGATCCCCGGGCGGGTCGATTCCGCGCAATCGACCACCACGCCATAACCACGGACATGAAATGAACCGTTCCCGCCGCGTCGTCATCACCGGTATCGGTGCCGTCACGCCCATCGGCACCGGGGTGGACGGACTGTGGCAGGGACTGGAGGCCCGGCGCTCCGTGGTCCGGACCGTCACCCGCTTCGATCCCTCGCCGTTCCGCTCCCACATCGCGGCGGAGGTCCCCGACTTCCGCGCCGCCGATTTCATGGAGGCGCGCCGGACCAAGCGGCTCGACCGCTTCGGCATGTTCGCCATCGCGGCGGCGCGCATGGCGCTCGAGGACGCCCGAATCGATCTGGCCACCGAGGACCGTGACCGGATCGGCGCCATGATGGGCACGGCCCTCGGCGGCGTCGGCTACGCCGAGGAGCAGTACCCGAACTACCTGCGCGAGGGAGTGCGCGGGGTGAATCCGGCGCTCGCGCTGACGGTGTTCGCCGGTGCGGGGAGCTGCAACCTGGCCATCGAATTCGGCGTCACCGGTCCCAACTCCACCAACGCGATGAGCTGTGCCTCGGGCACCATGGCGATCGGCGATGGTTTCCGGGCCATCAGCCGGGGCGAGGCCGACGTGATGCTGGCCGGCGGCAGCGAGGCGCCGCTCGCCCCGCTCTGTTTTGGCGCCTTTGCGATCATCCGCGCCATGAGCACCCGGAACGACGATCCGGCCAGCGCGAGCCGCCCGTTCGACAAGGACCGCGACGGCTTCGTGATGGCGGAAGGGTCGGCGGTGCTGCTGCTGGAGGAGCGGGAGCGGGCCGTCGCGCGCGGCGCACGGATTTACGCCGAGGTATGCGGCTACGGCACGACCAACGATGCGCACCACATGACGGTGCCGCGGCCGGACGGCGTGCAGGCGTCCCGCGCCATCCGCCTGGCGCTCACGGAGGCCCACCTGCAGCCGGGCGAGATCGGCTACATCAACGCCCACGCCTCCTCGACACCACTCAACGATCCGACCGAGACGCTCGCCATCCGGCAGGTGTTCGGCGAGAAGACGGGAACGATCCCGGTGAGCGGCACCAAGGGCTACTATGGCCACGCCCTCGGGGCGAGCGGGGCGTTCGAGGCGGCCATCTGCGCGCTGGCCAGCGCGAATCGCTGGCTCCCGCCCACCGTCAACCTGCTGGAGCAGGATCCCACCTGCGATCTGAACTACATCACCGGCACGGGCCGCGACGCCGACCCGGAATACCTCCTGAGCAACTCGTTCGGCTTCGGCGGCATCAACGCCTGTCTGGTGCTCCGGCGAGCGGATGGGCGGTAGGGCGGTCGGCCCCTGCCCAAATCGCCGGAGAGCCCGTATGTTCCGCCGCCTTTCAACCCCTGGAACTCCGTCATGACTGCTCTTCCCCGTCGGTGCGTCGCCGAGGCACTGGGTACCTTCGCGTTGATCTTCATCGGCTGCGGCGCGGTCATCACCAGCACCCTGCCCGGCGCCGGCTTCGGCCTGCTCGGCATCGCGCTGGCCCACGCCCTGGTCCTCGGGGTGATGATCACGGCGACGATGCACATCTCCGGCGGTCATCTGAATCCCGCCGTCACCATCGGGTTGCTGAGCGCCGGGCGGATCTCCGCCCGCGACGCGGCCGCCTACATCGCCTCACAGCTGGCCGGCGCCACATTCGGTGCCTACCTGCTCACCCAGGTCATTCCGGCGGGTATCTCCCGCGCCGGCACGATCGGCACGCCATCCCTCGCGGGCGGCATGAGCCTCGCCAGCGGGATCGCGCTGGAGGCGGTGCTCACCTTCTTCCTGGTGTCGGCGGTGTTCGGCACGGCGGTATCCGCCAATGCTCCGAAGGTCGGCGGCTTCGGGATCGGGCTGGTGCTCTTCTTCGACATTCTCGTCGGCGGTCCGCTGACCGGTGCGGCGATGAACCCGGCACGCGCCTTCGGTCCGGCCCTGATCTCGGGGACGTGGTACGCGCAGCTGGTGTGGTGGGTCGGCCCGATTGCCGGCGGTCTCGTCGCCGCGCAACTGTGGCATCGGGTGCTGCTGGGGCGGGAGCAGTAGGCGATTGGGCGATTGGGCGATTGGGCGGCAGGCAACGACGATCATCGCGACAATCGTAGACAGACGCAAGGGCCGCATGTCCGCGGCCCTTACGTTATCCGGAGCGGAGCCGGGGACCGGCGGGACTCAGCGCCGCCTGGCCTGCCGCAGCAGCGAAATGGTGTAGCCCAGGTAGATGATGCCGGCGACGATGTAGGCCGCGTTGAGGTACCCGCCGTTATCGGGCATCGGCGGCCTCCCTCTGATCCTGGGCCAGCTGAATGCCGTAGCGCAGCGTCACAAAACCGACGTAGAGCAGCAATGCCGCGCCCAGGCCGTAGAGCAGCGTGTGGAGCATCTCCGGCGGCAGGCTCGGGTCACCGGGCTTGAGCACGATCGGCTTCGGGTGCAGGCCACGCCAGAGGTAGACGCTGAGGTGGATGAACGGCACCAGCACGAGGCCCATTGCGCCGAGCACGGCGCTGAACCGGGCCCGCTCGACCGGATCGCGAATCGCGGCGCGCATCGTCTGGTAGCCGAGCAGCAGGAAGAAGAGAAACAGCGTCAGGGTGAGACGGCCGTCCCAGGTCCACCACGCCCCCCAGATCGGTCGGGCCCAGATCGGCCCGGTCACCAGGACCACCAGGCAGAACACCAGTGACACCTCGGCACTCGCCGCCGCGAAGCGATCCAGCCGGGGATCGTGCAGCCAGAGGTAGAGCAGGCCGGCACATGCCGTCGCCGGGACCGCGACCCACAGCGCCGTGAAGGCGGCGGGGACATGGACGTAGAAGATCTTCTGCGCCAGCCCCTGGGTCGCCTCGACCGGAGTAAACCCGAGCGCCAGCACCATCACGCCGGCCACGCCCAGGAGTCCCAGTGTCGTGAGCACAAGCCCGCGGTTGATCACGGAACGGGCACCGGAGACAGCTGCGGTCATTCGTCCACCACGGCGGGGAAAAGGAGCACGGCAAGCGTCAGAAAGACGATGTCGTAGATCGCGAGGAACCTAAGCCCGTCCACCACCTCACTCAACGGGCGCCCGGCAAAGAGCGGCACGGTCGTCTTCACCGCGAGGATGAGCGGCGGCACCATGAAGGGCAGGAGCAGGACCGGCAGCATCAGCTCCGCGAAGCGGGTCTTCACCACCATGGCGCTGAAGATCGTGCCCACCGCGACGAACCCCATGGTCGCCAGCAGCATCGTCAGCACCAGCCCACCGAGTGCGTGGGAGAGATCCAGGTTGAAGAACAGCACGAACAGCGGCAGCGCAATTGCCTCGACCAGCATCACGAAGGCGAAATTGGCGAGGTACTTGCCGAGGAAGAGCGCCTCACGGGGCACCGGTGCGAGCAGCAGCCCGTCGAAGGCGGCGTTCTCCCGCTCCACCAGGAAGCCGCGGTTCATCGCCAGCACCGACGCGAACGCAACCGTCACCCACAGGACGCTGGGCGCCAGATCCAGCGTCGCCACGGCGGTCGGGTCGCGGGCAAAATTGAACACGATCAGCACCAGCGCGGCGAAGACCGCGGCCGAGATGATCGAGGTCCGGGTCCGCAGCTCGAGCCGCAGGTCCTTCCCCGCCAGCACCAGTGCCAGCCGGAACAGGTTACCCACGGGCCACCTCGTTGTAGCGCTGCTGGAAGTCGTCGAGACCAGCGGGCCGCGGCCCTTCGAGCGCCCAGCGCCCGCGGACCATCACCCCGACCCGGGTGGCGAGATCCCACGCCTCGCTGGCGTGATGCGTCACGATCACCATGGCGCGCCGGCCGGTCACATGCATCGCGAGGAGGGCGCGCAGCCGGTCGCCCGCCACCGCGTCGAGGCCGGTGAACGGTTCATCCAGCAGCAGGAGTGCGGGGTCGTGGATCAGCGCGCGGGCGATCGCCGCCCGCTGCTGCATCCCCCGGCTCAGGCTCCGCGGCCGGTCATCGGCCCGCTCGGCGAGTCCCTGCTCGGCGAGTGCCGTGGCGGCACGGGCGGCGGGATCGGGCAGGCCGTAGAGCCGCGCGGTGAAGACCAGGTTTTCCAGCAGGGTGAGCTCGTCGTAGAGCAGCGACTGGTGCGACAGCAGCCCGATCGCCCGGCGCACGTCGTGCGTATCCGAGGCGAGGAGTCGGCCGCCGACGGTCACCGTGCCCGCCGTGGGCCGCAGCAGCCCCGCGAGGGTCCGGAGCAGGGTGGACTTGCCCGCACCATTGGGGCCGAGGACCAGGAGAACTTCCCCCGCGGCCAGGGTGAGATCGACCCCATCGAGTGCGCGCACCGCACCGTAGCGCCGGGCCAGGCCGGCGGCGATGACCAGCGCCGGGTCAGCTGACGGCATCAATCCGCCGGCCCAGGTCGTCGAGATCGAAGGGTTTCACCAGATAGCCGTCGTGCGGCAGGTTGAGCACCTGGAGCTGTGGCTCCAGGCTCACATAAGCGGACGTGATGATGACCCGAAGGCCCGGCTGGTACTGCCGCAGGGTGCGCAGCAGGTCGATGCCATCGGTGTCGGGCAGGCGGAGGTCGAGCACCACGACATCCGGGGAGTGCTCCCTGAACAGCTGGAGCGCTTCCGCGCCGGTCGCCGCGAACGACGCGGCGTAGCGCGTCCCGAAGACGTGCGCGTAACTCAAACGCAGGGCGGGCTCATCTTCGATGAACAGCACCCGCCGCCGGGACACAGCCTCTGCCATGCCCCGAATATAGCGTCAAGCGGCGTCGGCTTCGATCTCGAACAGGTCGTCGAGCTTGGTCAGCACCAGCAGGAACCGCAGCTCGTCGTTCGGCTGCTTCAGGACGACGACCTGGCGCCGCTCCGAGGCCCGGCGCTGGACCAGCATCAGCGCACCGAGCCCGGCGGAGTCCACCGTGCGCGTGCCGCGCAGGTCGATGACGAGGCGGCCGAGCCGCTCCGGCAGCTGGTCGAGGAGGCCAACCGCGCTCTGGCGGAAGGCGGTCCGGGTGTCGAGCCCGAGGTGCTCGGGCGCGGCGAGTTCGAGGACATGCTCTTGCGTGGTCTGCATTGTGTGCCTCCCACGCCCGGGATCGTACACAGAAGCGCGATGCTTCTGCCGCTTTCCTTCAAGCGGGACGCATCGCGCTGTGGGCACGGGGCGTCCGCCTTCGGCACCGAGCTATCTCATCCCCAGGAACCGACCCCAGTTCAGAGACCTCTAGTTTTGCGGCCCCGGATCACTCCGGGTGTGCTCTTATCGGGCGGATCAATTGTCTTGGAGACCTTGTGGCCTCCGCACCGGTAAAAGGCGAGGCCGGTGCCAGAACACCAAAGTGTTGAATGACAATCACTTGACGACTGATGCGGGGGTGCCGCAACGCTTTCACGCCTAGCACTCCGCAGTGAGCTTCCGCGAGCTGCAAGCCACTCCCGAACCGGGGAATTTCGCCGGCTATTGACCCCACCGCCCGGGAGCGACACCATCCGGGGGCCGGTCGCCGCTTCTCCAACCCAATTGACGCCCCCATGACCGATCAAATCTCGACCTTCCTCTCCGAGACGCGGCGTTTTCCGCCGCCCGCGGCCTTCACCGCCCAGGCCAACGCGCGCGCCGAGCTGTACCAGGCCGCCCGCACCGACCGGCTGCGCTTCTGGGAGGAACAGGCCAAGGCGCTCGACTGGATCCGGCCGTGGGATACGGTGCTCGAGTGGAAGCTGCCGCATGCCAGGTGGTTCGTCGGCGGAAAGCTCAACATCGCGGCCAACTGTCTCGACCGGCATCTCACCACGGCGCGGCGCAACAAGGCGGCGATCATCTGGGAGGGAGAGCCGGGCGATCGTCGCACCCTGACCTACTGGGAGCTGCACCGGGAAACCTGCCGCGCCGCCAATGCACTCAAGGCGCTGGGAGTGAAGAAAGGCGACCGGGTCGCGATCTACCTGCCGATGATCCCCGAGGCCGCGATCGCGATGCTGGCCTGCGCGAGGATCGGCGCGATTCACTCCGTCGTCTTCGGCGGTTTTTCCGCGGAATCGCTGCGCGACCGGATCAACGACGCCCAGGCCGTCTGCCTCATCACCGCCGATGGTGGCTACCGCCGGGGCTCGGTGCTGCCGCTCAAGCGGATGGCCGATGAGGCGATCGCCGAGTGTCCCTCGATCAGGGATGTCGTGGTGGTCATGCGCCGCCCGGGCGGCCCGGGCGACGAGTCGTTTGCCACGATGACCGAGGGCCGCGATCACTGGTGGCACCGGCTGCTCGACCGGGCGTCGTCGGACTGCCCGGCGGAACCGATGGATGCGGAGGACCTGCTGTTCATCCTCTACACCAGCGGCACGACGGGAAAGCCGAAGGGCATCGTCCACACCACGGGCGGCTACCTGACGCAGGTGGCCTCGACCACCAAGTATGTCTTCGACCTCAAGGAGAACGACCTCTTCTGGTGCACCGCGGACATCGGCTGGGTGACGGGGCATTCGTACGTGGTCTACGGTCCGCTCGCCAACGGCGCCTCGGTGCTCATGTACGAGGGCGCGCCCGACTGGCCCGAGAAGGACCGGCTGTGGAAGATCATCGCGCGCTACGGCGTGACGATCTTCTATACCGCGCCCACCGCGATCCGGGCGTTCATGAAATGGGGCGAGCATCTCCCCGCCCAGCACAATCTCTCGACGCTCCGGCTCCTCGGTACCGTGGGTGAGCCGATCAATCCCGAGGCCTGGATGTGGTACCAGAAGCACATCGGGGCCAATCGCTGCCCCATCGTGGATACCTGGTGGCAGACCGAGACCGGCGCGATCATGATCACCCCCCTGCCCGGCGTCACCACGACGACACCCGGCTCGGCCACGACGACCTTTCCCGGCATCGTGGCGGAACTGGTGGATCAGAAGGGCCAGCCGATGCTCGTGGGTGGCGGCTTCCTCACGCTCACCGAGCCGTGGCCCAGCATGCTGCGCACGATCTACGGCGACGACGCGCGCTACCGGGAGACCTACTGGAGCAAGTTCCCCGGCCGCTACTTTGCCGGCGACGGCGCCAAGCTGGACGATGAGGGCTACTGGTGGATCCTCGGCCGGGTGGACGACGTTCTGAATGTGGCGGGGCATCGCATCGGGACGATGGAAGTGGAAAGCGCGCTCGTGGACCACCCGTCGGTCGCCGAGGCGGCCGTCGTCGGCAAGACCCACGATCTCAAGGGTCAGGCGATCGCCGCGTTCGTCACGGTGAAGGAAGGGATCATCGCCAATTCCAGTCTGCGCGACGACCTCAAGGAACATGTCACCAGGAAGATCGGACCGATCGCGCGCCCGGACGATATCTTCTTCTCCGCCGACCTGCCCAAGACCCGGAGCGGCAAGATCATGCGCCGGCTGCTCAAGGACATCGCCGAGGGACGCGCGCTGGGCGACACCACGACGCTGGCGGATCCGGGGGTGGTGGCGAAGCTGAAGGACCAGTATGAGAGTGAGGAGGGGTGAAGTAGGCGGTAGGCGAGAGGCGTCCGCGCCTCCTTGGGTAGGGCCGGCGTCCCCGCCTGCCCACACGGCATTCAACGGAAAGTGAATGGGTCATGCGTTTCTCATACCTCCTCGTCGCCGGCGCGGTGTTGGCCACAACGACCGCCGCTGTACCGACCGTCCGACCGTCTGCCCCGCTGACCACCGGCCCGGCGATCACCGTCTACCACTCCCCCACCTGTGGCTGCTGCAAGAAGTGGGTGGAGTACCTCAAGGCCGACGGCTTCACGGTCAAGTCGATCGAGCAGGAGGACCTGACCGACATCAAGGCCGAGCTGGGCGTGGTATCCAAGGTCCGGTCATGTCATACCGCGGTGATCGCCGGCTACGTCATCGAGGGCCATGTCCCCGCGGCCGACATCCGCCGGCTGCTCAGCGAGAAGCCGAAGGTCACCGGTCTCGCCGCTCCGGGCATGCCCCCGTCCTCTCCCGGGATGGACGGCGACAGGCAGCCCTACGAGGTGGTGACGTTCGATGGCAAGGGCGCGACGACGGTGTGGGCGCGGCACTGAGCGGAAGTCGGTAGGTGGCAGGGAGCAGGTGGCAGAACTGACAAGATCAAAGGCCCCCGGTGCGTAGCCGTGGGCCGTGATATTTCTACGAACGGCTAACGGCAATCTCGTGCCACCTGCCACCTGCCACCTCAGAACTGAATCTGCGCCCCCATCTCCACCACCCGGTTGGGTGGCAGATTGAAGAACGTCGTCGCGGACTGGGCGTTGCGGGTCATCAGAATGAACAGCCGCTTGCGCCACATCGAGAGGTAAGGTGGGCTTGGCTGACCGTCCGCGGCAGGTGGAGAGTGGCGCGGGCCCGGTGTGGCGATCAGGGTTTCACGGCCGAGGTAGTAGGTGGTTTCCATCGGTCGAATGCCGACGCCATACGCCTGGAGGCGGCGCAGCACCGAGGGGACATCCGGCGTGTCCATGAAGCCGTAGCGTCCGGTCACCGCATAGAACTTCTGGCCCAGGTCCCGGAAGCTGACCCGGTCCTCCTCCGGCACATAGGGCACATCTTCGGTAATGATCGACATGAGGATCACCTGCTCGTGCAGCACCTTGTTGTGCTTCACATGGTGCAGCAGCACTGGCGGAGCACCGCCGGGATGCGACGTCATGAATACCGCCGTGCCGGACACCCGCGTGGGGCAGCGCTTCGGCACGTCATGCAGAAAGAGGTCGATCGGAAGCGAGTTCTCCTCCATGATTCGTGACAGCCGGATACGACCCCGCTTCCAGGTGGACATCAGCGTGAAGATGCCGAGCGCAACGACGATCGGGAACCAGCCGCCTTCGACGAATTTCACCATGTTCGCCAGGAAGAAGGCGACGTCGACGGCGAGAAAGAGCCCGCAGGTCACTCCGACCTTGAGTCGGCTCCAGCCCCACCGCTCACGGGCCACCACGGAAAAGAGAATCGTCGTGATGCCCATCGTCCCGGTCACGGCGATGCCATAGGCCGCGGCAAGATTGCTGGAGGAGCGGAAACTGATCACCAGCCAGATGCAGGCGACCATCAGGGCCCAGTTCACGTCCGGGACGTAGATCTGGCCCCGTTCCTTTTCGGAAGTATGCGTGATCGTGACCCGGGGCCAGTATCCCAGTTGCACCGCCTGCTGCGTCAGGGAGAAGGCGCCCGAGATGAGCGCCTGCGAGGCGACGATGGCCGCTGCGGTGGCGATCGCCACCATCGGATACAGGAAAGGCCCGGGGACCAGCGCATAGAACGGGCTCCGGACCGCGCCGGGATCCTGCAGCAGCAGCGCGCCCTGCCCGAAGTAGTTGAGCGTTAGCGCCGGCAACGCGACGCCGAACCAGGCGATGCGGATGGGAGTCCTGCCGAAATGCCCCATGTCCGCGTAGAGCGCCTCGCCGCCGGTCAGCACCAGGACGACAGCCCCGAGTATCAGGAATCCCTGCAGCCCGTCCCGAATGAAGAAATCGACGGCGTACCACGGGTTGATCGCCTTGAGGACGCCAGGCTCCCGGAGGATGCCCGTCACGCCGAGCACCGCGATGCAGCCGAACCAGAGGATCATCACGGGGCCGAAGACGCCACCGAGGCCCGCAGTGCCGCGTTTCTGCACCAGGAAAAGCAGCAGCAGGATGACAACAGTGATCGGCACGACCCATGGCTTGAATACCGGCGTCGCGTATTCGAGACCGTCAATGGCGCCGAGCACGGAGATCGCCGGGGTGATGATGCCATCGCCATAGAGCAGCGCCGCGCCGAACAAGCCCAGCAGCACGAGCCACATGCGTCGGCGGCCCTCCGAGCCACTCACCAGCGCCAGCAGGGCGAGGATACCGCCCTCGCCCCGGTTGTCCGCCCGCATGACATGGGTGATGTACTTGTAGGAGACTACGAAGTTCATCGACCAGAGGATCAGCGAGAGGACGCCGAGGATGTTCTCCGATGTCGGCGGAATGCCGTGCGCCGCCCCGAAGCATTCCTTCAGCGCGTACAGCGGGCTGGTGCCGATATCGCCATAGACCACGCCGAGCGCCGCGAGGGAGAGACCCGCGAGCTGACGCTTCGAGACCGGACCGCCGTGAGTCGCGCTCATGCCGTTGCCGTCTCAGTCTCGGCCCGCATGAACAGCGCGGCGATGAACAGCAGCAGGATGATCACCGCCGAGCCGACGCACCAGCGGCAGATGGCATGGATAACGAACAATTCGAGATAGGTGAGATACGCCGAAAAGGCGACGCCGCCGCCGCTCAGCAGGCGGAGCAACCCGGGCCAGCGCGGGTTGCCCCGCTGCTGCAGCGCCAGCAGGCTCAGGCCAAGCAGGACGGCATAGCCCGCTACGCCGAGCAGCGGGACTTCGATGCCGAGGAGGCGACTGTACGAAGAGAACTGCACCGTTTCACAGCCGCCGGTACCGCAGGCGAGAGTGCCGATGTAGCCCAGCTTGTACAGATACAGATAGAGCGAGACGAACAGCCCGGCAAGACTCAGCAGGGCCGCCGCCATCCGGGTGCGCATGTTACTGGGCCGGTCCGCCTGCAAGCGAGTCCAGCATGGCCTTCAACATGTCGTAGTGCACCGAACGGCCACCCAGGAAGAGCCGGCCGTTGATGAGAAAGGTCGGCGTGGACGGGACGCCGGCGGCCATTCCTTCCGCCTTGCTCGCCTGCAGCCGACCGGCATACCGCGCCGATTGCATGCAGGCGCCGTACTTGGGGAGATCGAGTCCAACATCCTTGGCGTATCCGCTGAACGTGCCGAGCGCATCCCGCTGCTCCGGCCAGCGTGGTTCCCAGGAGTAGATCCGGTGGTTCATCTCCCAGTACTTCCCCTGCTCATCGGCGCAGGCGGCCGCGTGGGCGGCAATCAGGGCATGGGGGTGAATCTGGTCGAGCGGAAAGTCCCGATAGCGCCAGCGGACCTTGCCGGTCTTGATCAGGCGCTCCTCGATCGTGGGGAACTGCACCGAGGCCCACTCCTGGCACGCCGGACACTCATAGTCGGCGTATTCCGTGACCGTGAGCGGCGCGCTGTCCGACCCGGCATAGTAGCCGTGAAAGCCACTGGTATCGCTGACCTGCACCGCCGCGTTGGCGGGGATGCTCACCGCGGGCTTCCGCAGCGTGAGGGCGGCCAGCACGGCGGCGCCGGCGACCGCGAGGCCGCCCAGGATCAGGTAGAAGCGATTCATCCCGCCGGCGGAGGCCGCCATGGTTCGTCATCCTCTGGAAGATCGAGAGAAAGGGAAGCTCGCTCGGCCTCATTCACGATGCGCCGACTGTCCGCGACTTCAGGGGTGTCGTAGGTGCAGCGGACTTCATAGCGGAACAACTCGCTCCGGGCGTCGCCAAGGAGGCGCTGGAGCTCCGGCGACGCCTGCAGCAGCCGCCCGGCGGCATCCAGCGCCCGGATCCGCTCGGCCAGTCGGCGGAGGAGCTCGCGCAACTGGTCCGAGCGGGCCTGTCCGTATACTTCGTCGTGATCGCCCATCTGACCCTCATGATGCCCGACAACCCCCCGGGCCGGTAGAAGCGCAGGGAATCTAATCATGCCCCCAAACCCGGGGGAGGAAACCCGCATTTGCCCGGGGACCGTGCGTTTCGTTATATTCCCGCCGCAAGACCACCAGGTCAAAGGAGAGTCAGCAGCATGACGAAGAGCAAGCCGCCCCGCCGGACCCCCGTTGCCCCCCGTATGTTCGATCAGGCTCGTGATGAGCTGTTCAGCCACATCCTCCGCTGCGGGGTGCTCGAAGCCCTGCCGGAACACCAGAAGGAGTGGTTCGACGATACCATGCTGTACCTGACCGAACGCTACGAAGGGATGCCGGAGGAGGAGCTGACCCAGCTCCGCACCCTGGGCGAGCGCTACTGCCAGCCGGTTGCCAAGCGGCCGCAGGAGCCCGAGGAAACGGCGTCAGTCACCTGAGCCGGACAGTATCGAAACCGTACGACCTGACGCCCCGGCCCTGGCCGGGGCGTCGAAGTTTTCGGCCCTCACCGCACCGGCCGCCGGAGCCACCGCCAGCGGTATCCCGCAGCAATCCGGACTCCCCCACCCAC
>JAWXBX010000117.1:0-5065 GCA_034440415.1 Gemmatimonadota bacterium
CGGTCGGAGCCGCATCGGCCGCTGGGGGCCCGGGCACCGCCGCGTCCGATACTGGTCATTATGTCAATTCGCCAGCTCATACCGCCTATGCGCATCCTCGAAAATGTCCGAATGTCCAGGTATGATCAGCCGGCGAAATGACAGATAGGCAGGAGGGACGACCATGACGAAGAGTGCGCTGAAGGTGCGCCACCCGCACATCGTGGCCCGCAAGGGGTACTGCGGGGGAAGCCCAATGATCGCGGGAACGAACTTTCCGGTGCGCTCCGTCGTGACCTACGTCTTGCGGCAGGGCATGGCCCCTGAAGAGCTGGTTGCCGAATTCCGCCACCTGACGCTGGCACAAGTCCACGATGCGCTATAGTACTATTATGACCATCAGGGCGAGGTAGAGCAGGATATGGCCGCCAACACCGAGAGCAGCGTGCGCTCGCGGTCGGGGGTTGAGGATGGCAATTCGCCTGCTGCTTGATGAGGATGTTCGACCGTTACTCGCGGAGACTCTTCGGCAACGGGGTTTCGATGCCCGGCACGTCGACGAGCTGAAGCGAAGCGGACTCAGCGATTCGGAGCAGCTGACCTTCGCCGGCAAACAGCGCCGGGCGTTCCTCACGCACAACATCCGCGACTTCGTGCTCCTCGATCGCGAGTACCGTACGAAGGGCCAAACCCACTACGGCATCCTGGTTTGCGATCAACTGCCCTTTCGCGAGTTGCTTTGACGCACCTTGCGCTGCCTGGATCGAGAGTCGGAGGCAGACATCCGCAACCAGGTTCTCTGGCTTCAGGACTTCAAGTAGTCCGTCCGAAGCAAGCGAGTTTCCAGATCGTGCAAAACGCTTTCTCTTCGCACGGCATGGCTACTTCCGATGACGCCTGAGCCGCTGAACCTCATCGTCGCGAGCCTGAAACAAACGGCCGCGCGCGGCCGAATTCTTGAGACTGCCGAGCCGATCACCCTGCGCGCCACCGGACTTTGGCGTGTCGTTCCTGGCGAGATCATCACCGTGCAGCCGCGCAAACGCTGGACGTACGCCAAGAATCCGTGCCTCTCCGGCCAGATCGTCGCGATCCGGATCGACGTGCCCGCGATGGGGCTGAGACCGCTGCGGCTCGAGGACCACGGCGTGTGGGATCCGAACGAAAATTACTGGGGCGAAGAGGGTGATCCTCGCCCGGCATGGGCGCTGCCGATCATCGCGCGCGGTCCACGATCCGAGTACGAGATGGAGCAGGTCCTGCCCGGCGACGATCCTGACGATCCCGATGGCGACCCGATCATCCAGTCGAACGATTTGAAGGATCGGCGGGACTTCGGGGGTGCTCGGAAGATCCTCATGCAGTTGGTCGACGCCGACCTGCGCTGCCTCGACGCTCACGCCCATCTCGGGAACCTGGTGTTCGATCACCGCCCCGAGGACGCGATCAAGCACTACGAGCTCGGCATGCGCATCGGCGAGCTGTCGCTCGGCGCCGGCTTCGATGGCGTTTTGTCGTGGGGCTGGATCGACAACCGCCCCTTCCTGCGCTGCATGGGCGGCTACGGCCTCTGCCTTTGGCGCCTCGGCAAGATGACCGAGGCTGCGGCTGTCTTCGAGCGCATGCTCTGGCTGAACCCGTCCGACAACCAGGGCGAACGTTTCAATCTTCACTCGATTCGCGGCGGACGCGCGTGGGAGGATGATGAAGGCTGATCCGTCGGGATGAGGTCAGAGTTCACTCCGGCACCCGGATCATGATCCCCTCGGCTTCGCCAGGCGGTAATCTGGGAAGGGGTGGTCGACGCAGCTTCTGGGCGTGCTGCCCCCGTGCCCAGAAACCGCGGGGTGGAACCGGGATCTGAAGAGGGGGCATGCCTTCGACAGGCCGCGACCGGAGAGCCCCCAGCTCTTGGCAAGTGTCTCGACGGGCTCAGACCAAACACGCTCGAACAGCACCGCCCGATCGAGTCGGATCGTTCGACACCTCGATTTGGCCGTCTCGAGGCCGCTCCGAAGACAGGAGAGCGGGAAGTCGTGTGCGACTACGATCCGACGATCTTCGAGATGTTCGAACGTCGCCGACGCGAGAGCCTGGCGATCGGCATGCGCGACTATATCTTCACTGATTCTGAGGGCCGCCCGCTGTCCCAAGAATGGCTTGCGAAGCGCGTCTGGCATCCGACGCTAAGGATGATCGGGTTGAGCGCGCGGGGCCAGTACAACATCCGGGACACGTTCATCACGCTGGCGCTGTCGGCCGGCGAGGACCCGGGCTGGGTGGCGCAGGTTTGTGGCAACAGCGAGCAGATGCTCTTCGAACACTACCGCACTTGGATGCCCACGCTACGCCGCGGGCACGGCCGACACCTGGTCAGTTTGCTGGGTTCGGGGCCCAAAATGGGCCCCGAAGTGGGCTCCAAGCGACCCAGAAAAGGGGCTGTTTCCCTGGGAAATCAGCCCCTTACAGGAGTGGAGGCGGGGGGAATTGAACCCCCGTCCGAAAGCGATTCACAACAGCGTCTACGTGCGTAGCCAGGTGATTTGATCTCGCCGCCTTGACTCCCACCGGCAGGATTCGCAGCAGCCAGCTCGTGAGTTTTCGTCCCCGACCTACGAGCGTCAGCCGGGGCTTATCCCGAATTTATGACGTCTGGGTCCGGCCCTACGGGCGCGTGCCGGTCAGACGCTAGCTACCGTTAAGCAGCCAGAGCGAACGAATCGTCTGCGTTTAGTTTTTCGCAGCCTGGGTTTTGGCGGGCCCCAAGTACCCGGTACACGCAACTGTCGCTGCACAACCTCCGTCGAAGCCAGGTCGCCCCCATAGGGTGGGTCGTGGCGAAAGTAGCGACGCAGGGACGAGGAAGCAAGGTGGAAGCGTCGAGAAACCCCTTCACGATGGGTTCCCGCGCAGCCCGAGAGGGAATCGTTCAGTGCAGCTCGGCGATGAGGCTGGTCTTCATGTCGGTCATGAAGCTGCTCATCGATTGCAAGGCCGCGGTCGGCCAGGGGCCGTCCTGGGCGAGGACCGAGAGCGCCATGATGACGGCGCACTTGAGAACCTCCTCGGCATTGGAGTGGTGCATGGCGCCCTCGAGGACAGTGCCGTGCACCTCGACCTGCATGTTGAAGCGACCCGATGCGTCGGAAATGCTGCGGCGTCTCATGGGCTCCCCCTCATCGTGAGGCATGAGGCGTAACATCCGACAATTGCATAAGTTAGTTGGGACTTTCCCTACCGTCATCAGGGTTTTCCCGTACGCGGAGGTACGCGGTTCCGGCGTCGGGTCGACCTCGGCAACGATGTGCGCCGGTTGCCAACACTCCATCGTCAGAATGGGAGGGCGATCGCATGGCGAGCCGGATGGTGGCTGACGCCGCGGGGCTGTTCACGATCGAGATCCAGGTGGCCGGCCCGGTGCTGCGGGCGGCGCTCGAGCACGCGCGGGCAGACGATCTGCTGCACTGCGCCGTCATCACCGCGCTGTCGGCGCTGGCGCAGGAGGAGCCGTGGCCGGAGCGGGCCCTCGACGCGCTGGCGGAACTCATGCTGGCGATGCGCGACGCCGTGGTAACGGCGCGGCTGTGCTGATCCGGCACGCTCAGAGGGTCAGCGCCAGCTGCGCACCGACCACCAGGGCATCCGGGATGGTCCCTGTACCGCCCGGGCGGATGACGTACTGCAGATCCGGCTGCAGGTGCAGCCACGGGGTGATTTGGATGACGTAGGACCACTCCAGCACCATCTCGTAGGTCATCGCAGGCTCGCCCGGGGCGCTGTCGAGCGCGCTGGAGAAGCGACCGAAGACGAGCCCGAACAGCAGGGCGTCGTCCGGCCGCGCCGCCCACGGCCCCTGCACCACCAGGCCGCCGTTGACGAAGAACGGCACCTGATTGATATCCGTCGCCGGCGCGCCGGTGACGGCGGCGAACGGGACCAGGCCGCGACCGGCGGCGGGATCGCCGAAGTACAGCAGCTGCTGGTCGACGGCGGCATACATCCCGCCGTTGCCGTGCACGTACTCGCTCCCGCCGCCGTCGAAGGGGGCGAAGCGGCCGGTGTCGTAGGAGCCCCCGAGAGTATAGTGCCCGGTCAGCGCCGCGGCGCCGCTGCCGCGCACCCAGCGGTATTGCACCTCGGCGAGAATCACCGCGCCGTCGTCGAAGCTGACGTCGAAGTCGGTGCCGTGGATGCCGGTGCCGTTCCGCTTGCCGTCGTACACGCCCACCGACAGCGACAGAGGTTCGATCGGCTGGCCGCGGATGCGCAGGCCCATCGACGAGTCCGGATACTCGGCGAACGGGAAGTTGAACCCGACGCTGCCCGGGTTGGCGTCGATGCCGCTGGTGACGAAGAGCGCATAGAACGGCGAGGTAATGAAGTCCTCGCCCATGACGAGATGGCCGACGCGGACGTCCAGTCGGTCGTCGAGCAGGGACTGGTGCCAGGCGAGCGTGACCAAACGGGTCTGCGGCTGGCAGCAGGTCTGCGAAACATTGAAGACGTTGCCGATGTCCCGCGACAGGTCATGGCCGGCGCGCGACGACATCGACACCTGCAGCTGCGCGCCGGGAATGGCGACGAGCTTCTCGAGGTCGAAGTCGAGGCCGACGAAAATGTCCTGGAAGTAGCGCAGCTTGCGCACCTGGCCGCCGACCGGATTGGCGAGGACGTCGGCGGCGTAGCTGAGCGTCGGCGCGATGCCGAGGTCGAGCAGGTACTGGCGCGCCCCGAACCACCCTCCGGTCAGCGTCTCGCCGTGCATCCACGACTGTAGGTCCGCCTCGACGTCCGCCGGCTGCACGGCGGGCGGCGGCGCCGCGCCGTCGTCGGCAACGGCGCCATCGCTCGCCGCCGCCCACGGCGGCGCGGCGTTCAGCAGCAGCAACATCAGCCAGGATCGGAGAGGGGCGCGCACCGTGCGGATTCGATATTGAAGGCGGGCGCGGCGGCCGCCAGGGGCGGCCGCCGCGGGCCGCCGCGGGCCGCATTGACAGCGGCGGTCGATTGGTCGACGACCACCCTCGCTGAACGCCATGAACTCGGCGTCCTGGATGGCGATGGCACAACTTACGCGCTGCTGAAG
>JAWXBX010000118.1:0-3278 GCA_034440415.1 Gemmatimonadota bacterium
ACTGCAGCTGGCGCTCGAGCGCGGCGACCTGGTGATCGCGCAGGGCGAGTGGCATTCCGAGGATCGCGCCGCCGCCGTGAGCCGGTTGAGTGAGGGCGATCCCCTGGCGGCGCGCCTTGCGTCGCTCAGTGCGCCGGAGCGGCGTCTGCTGGTGGCGCTGGCCGTGGCCGCGACTCCCCTGTCGCTCGACCTGCTCGAGATGGCGACGGGTGCACCGGGTCAGCTCGCGCCACTGCTTTCGGGACTCGAGACCCGCGGCTACGTGGCGCGCACAGGAGAGGGCTGGACCGCGGGCCACGATGAGATCGCCGCGGCGGTGCTGCGTGGCGTCGCGGAAGATGAGCATCGTGAGCTCGCGACGGAGCTGGGTCGTGCCTGCCTCACGTGCGCGGGCGACGACCGGGCGTCGCTGCACCGTGCCTTGCGGTTCCTCGCCATCGGCGGGGATGAAGCGTCACTGGCCGTCGCGCTCCACCGGACCCTCACGCTCGCCCGTGCTCATGGTGACACCCGGTCCGCCGCGGTAGTCGCCAGCGAGCTGTTGCATGCCTCCGCCGAGAGCGAGCGGGTCCGTCGACTGGTACGGGCGCTTCCCTTCGGGCTGCGCTTTGGCCTTGGGCGGAGAACGGTCGCGGCCGCATTGGGCGGATTGGCGCTGCTCACCCTGGTGGCCCTGCGGCCATGGCGTCAGGCGCCGTTGTCCCCGGATGTGGAACTGCTCGTCGCCCGGGCCTCGCCGCCAGGCGCGACGATCCTTACGAGTGTGCCTCTCCGATTGGCGGAGTGGGACCGGACTCACGCCATCAATCCCTCCTCCGGTGCTGACCTGACGATCCGGACCGGCGAACGACGGTACGACCGGTTCGCCGTCGCACCAGACGGCAAACGCGTAGCCTTCACCCGGATCACCGGCGACACCGGACTGACCGACATCTTTCTCCAGGAGGCCGATGGTACCCTGCGCCGTCTCACCAACAGTCCGGGGGACGACGTTCAGCCGAACTGGTCACCGGACGGAAGATTCCTCGTGTTCTCGACGGCGCGCTGGACTCCGCGCGACGATGCGGACGCGGATCTCGGGATCCTCGATGTCGCCACCGGTCAGGTGCGCCAGTTGACCCACGGGCCGGACATCGATCGGACCCCGGCCTGGTCTCCAGACGGGAGCCGCATCGCGTTCATTCGTCACCTGGAGAGTGGGGACGGGCAGGAACTCTGCTGGGTGACCTTCGCCGGTGCGGGGCCGTACTGTCGCGACGATCCCGGTGCCACCTATATGACACTCGCGGGATGGGAGGGGCCATCGAGGGTCCTGGCGGTGCGGCGTGGTGACAGCACCCGGGCCAGCCAGGCACTCGTCGGCGTGGAGTTGGATGGAAGCGGGCTGGACGTTATCGATGCCAGGCCGACCTCTGACGCCACCGTCAGCGGCGACGGGAAGTGGATTCTTGCCATCCAGACTGACGATGATGCGGGACGGTCATGGCTTCGGGCATTCCCCACCCACTTCCCCGATCTGGCTCGCACGGTGTACCCCGAAGACGACCTAACCATCGTCTATGGGTCCGTCTGGCGGCCCAGCGTCACCGATTCAAGGCGCTACCTCGACACCCTCCGGGTGGTTGCTCCGGTCGCCATGCCGGTGACAGGTCTGCCCCATGGGCTCCGCATCGAGGGGAGAAGTGCCGATGGACGGCTGGTCAGGCTGCCGGCCGCGGTGGTGCGGTGGACGGTGAGCGACCCGACCGTCGCGGTGGTCGATTCCGTGACCGGGGTGCTAACTCCCCTCAGACCCGGTACGGTGCGGGTCCTGGTCACGGCGGGTGGCTGGCGCTCCGCTAGCATCGCGCTGCGGGTAGAGCGCGCTTCCGCACAGCCGCTCGACAGCATCCGCTGGACCGATGCGGAGTGGGCCGGATGGACCAGGTTCGGGACGCCTTCTCCACGGACGGAATCCCTGGGCAGTGGCGGATCCGTCCTCCTCCCCAATGGTGACGAGACGTTCGAAAGCGGTGTCGTCTCCCCCCGCCGCTATGCCGTCCTGGGTGGGCTGGGGATCGAAGCCAGGCTCAACCTCCCGATCGAGCGGACCAAGTGGCAGCAGTTGAAGATGGCAATCGGGACCAACACTGTCGCGCTGCGGGATGGGGTGACGTTCACGAATTATTGCACCCTCGACTTTCCGAGTGGCGAGGGGGCCGCCAACCTGAACCAGATGCAATTCACGGCGGGCGGAGGATACAGCGTTGCGACCGGATTGCAGCGCCTGCGGGATGGGCAGTGGCACCGGCTCAGGATCGAGGTCCTGACCGACGGGAGCTGCGCGTACTCGGCCGACGGGCGGCCACTCTGGCGATCCACGAGTGGGTTTTCCGCGGGGGATTCAGTCGAACTGATATTCTACGGTCATTCGGTGGGAACCAGAATCATGGTCGGTGCGGTGGACCTCTGGCGGGGCGTCAAGGCAAGACAGTAAAGGATGCAGGATCCGTCATCTAGAACAAAAACCGCCGCACCAGCAGGTAGACCAGAAACATCACCAACAGGCCGAACGCCAGCGATCCAAGTTCCTGCAGACCGTTCTTCTGCCGCTCAGTCCCCGTGGCGGGCTCGTGATCCACGCTCTTGTTCTTCCGGATGTTGTACGCCATGCCCCTCAGCCCGGTTCGGGGATGCCGAGCCCACCGGCGTAACTGCTCCCGCCGGCCATCCGCTCATACAGGATCTGCAGCGTCTCCGGCGCACCCGCCAGAAAGCGGCAGCGCGCGTCGCCGCGTGAGCGGCACTCGACTTCCATCACGCCGAGCGTCGTCTCCGACACCCGGGTCAGGAACTCGGCCAGCAGCCCGGAGGAGAGGTGGCAGGAGGGATAGGCCGCACCGGTCGCCGGCTCAGCCTCCCACCAGTCGGAAGAGTCGAGGGCGAGCACGGCGGGCGTCAGCGGCGAGACCTCCAGAGTGCCCCAGCCATGTTCCTGCAGGAACGCCGACAGTGTCTCACCGAGGTGGCGCACGTCGAGCGATGCCGGCCGGCCGACGCTGTAGCGCTCGGCCAGCCACTCGGTATAGACCGCAGCGATGGTTTCACCACCAGCGAAACCCGCCTCCTGCAGCCATGTCGCGGCCTGCATCCCCGCATCATGCTCCAGCACCTGCCGCAGCTGATGAATGCTCTGCCAGCTGAGCACCAGGCAACCGTCGGGGGCCGTCACGGCAGTCGTAGCCATGGGAAGTCACTCGGTAAAGGTGCCGAAACGTAGAGAGCAGGGTGGGGAGGGG
>JAWXBX010000119.1:0-35186 GCA_034440415.1 Gemmatimonadota bacterium
GCGATTCACGGGGCGGTAGCTCAGCTGGGAGAGCATCGCGTTTGCAACGCGAGGGTCAGGGGTTCGATCCCCCTCCGCTCCATGGTTGGTGTCAGGGGTTCAGCTGCGGCCGCGGTGCGGCCTCGCTGCGCTCATCGGGCTCCGCCCGATGCCGGCCCTGCGGGCCGGACGCGTCGATCCCCCTCCGCTCCATCTGTGCGAAGGGCTGTCAGGTGGTCGGACGGTCGGGCGGTATCGCCTGGCGCCCACCGCCTTTTTTGCGTTGGCGGCCGGGAAGGACCGGCGTTCGAGCCGGGGGGAGTCGTGCGGTGGCGGAGGGAACAGTTGTTGGAGCCAGCGGGTGTGGTGCAAGGGCTCGCGGGAAGGAGCGCGCAAGTCGGCGCGAGGGTGGAGCTGGAAGTGGTGGTGCAGGAGATGATGGAGGTGGTGAAGGTGCTGGACGGCCGCAACCGGTTCCGGTTCCAGAATGCTGCCGAGCTGCTGGCGGCGTGGGAAAGTGCGAGCAACGTGGTCACACCGAATGCGGGGACGGCCGATGGACCGACACCAGCGCCGGCGCAGGTCAAGCCGGCGGCATGAAGCGGGATGGCAGGGGGACGGGCGGACTGGAGTTGGTCTGGAAGAGTAGGAGACCAACGCTACCGCCCGACCTTCTGGCCGTCCGACCCCTGACCGTCTCACCGGTCTGGTCCACACCGACCGCCTGGCAATGGCACTCTACTAGTCGAGCCTCCGGACAACCCGGGGCGATTCAGTGATCGCGCTGCGGCTCATGCCCCCCGCACCCGCACTCCTGTCGGATCGTAGAGCGGCTCGCGGCTCACTGCGGCTCCCACCCAGCGCCCGAAGATCTCCACCTCCACCCGGGTACCGGGGGGAGTTCCTTCGGCCGGCAGGTAAGCATAGGCGATCGACCGACCGATGGTGTACCCGAACCCTCCGCTCGTCACCCGGCCCATGATCTTCTCCCCGATGCGGACCGGCTCGTTGCCGAGCGCGACGGCTCGGGCGTCATCGAGCACCAGACAGCGGAGGCGCCGGGTCGGGGGGGCAGTCAGGAGGGCGTCCCGCCCGAGGAAGCCACCGGCCTTGTCCATCCGGACCGCGAAATTGAGCCCCGCCTCGAACGGGGTGGTGTCCGGGGTCACGTCGGCCCCCCACGCCCGATACCCCTTCTCCAGCCGCAAGCTTTCGATGGCGCGGTATCCACCGGCGAGCATCCCGAGCGGATTCCCCGCTTCCCACAGGGCATGCCACAGCCCCTGACCGTACTCGGCCGGGCAATAGAGCTCCCATCCGAGTTCCCCCACATAGGTGACCCGCAGGGCCTCCACCGGCACGTGGCCGACCGTGATCGACTGCCGGGTGAGGTAGGGGAACGCTGCGTCATCCAGCCGGGCCGGCGTGAGTGGCGACAGGATCTCCCGGGCCCGCGGTCCCCACAGGGCGAAGCAGCAGTACTGCGAGGTGATGTCACGGATCGTCAGCCGTGCTCCGTCCGGCAGGTGGCGTTCGAGCCAGGCAATGTCATGCGTCCCGGAAGCGGTGCCGGTGACGATCCAGAACCGGTCCGTGGCGACGCGGCTCACGGTCAGGTCGGCCTCGATGCCACCTCGCCGATTGAGCAACTGGGTGTAGACCACCGCCCCCACCGGTCCCCCGACGCGGTTGGCGCAGAGGAACTCCAGGTACGCCTCGGCATCCGGCCCAGACACCTCGATCTTGGCGAACGAAGACTCATCGAACAGGCCGGCCGCCTCGCGGGTCGCGCGGTGCTCCGCGCCGGTGGCCGCGGACCAGAGCCGCCCGGCCCACCCGGCGGGGCGGGTAGCCGGATCGCCCTGTGCGGCGTTGGCCTCGTAATAGTTGACCCGCTCCCAGCCGGCCTTCTCGCCAAACACCGCGCCGTGAGCGGCATGCCACGGATAGGCGGGCGAGATCCTGAGTGGCCGCCCCGCCTGCCGCTCCCGGCCCGGGTAGGCGATCGAATAGTATGTCTCGTAGATTTCGTTAGCCTTGGCCAGGGTGTAGCGCGGCGACCGGAACTGCTGGCCGAACCTCCGGATATCCATGCTCCAGAGATCCTGCGGCGGCTCGCCACCCGCGATCCATTCCGCCATGATCTTGCCCACCCCGCCAGCTCCCGCCACCCCGTGGGCACAGAATCCCGCCGCCACGAACAAGCCGCGTACCGCGGTCTCGCCCAGGCAGAACTCCCCATCGGGGGTGAATCCCTCGGGGCCGTTGATCAGCTTTTCGAACCCGACGGTGCGGAACGCGGGAACCCGCTTCCGGGCGCTTTCCAGCAGCGGGGCAAAGCGCGGCCAGTTCGGTTCAACAAGCTGAAAGTTGAAATCCTCGGGGATCCGGTCCAGTCCGGCCTGATCGAGCGACCAGGGCGTCGAGTCGGCGTGATACCCACCCATGGCGAGCCCATTCCGCTCGGGGCGAACATAGATCAGCCCATCCAGATCGCGGAGCGTGGGGAGTCGTTCACCAGGTTCGTCCGGGCCCATGAACTGATCGGTCACGACATACTGATGGAGCAGCGGGACGACCGGCACGCGCACGCCCGCCATGCGGCCGATCTGGGCGGCGTACATCCCGCCGGCATTGACCACTATGTCCGCATCGATCGCGCCCTGATCGGTTTCGACGCCACGCACCCGGCCGCCGTCGACCCGGATACCGGTGACCCGGCAATGGGTCACCACGGTCGCGCCGCCGCCGATCGCCCCTTCGGCGAGGGCCCGGCAGAGACGGGAAGGATCGATGTACCCATCCGAGGGGAGGAACGAGGCGCCGATCACGCCATCGAGATCGAGCAGCGGGAACCGGTCCTTCGCTTCGCGGGGCGAGATCAGTTCCAGCGGGAGGCCGAAGGTCTGGGCCCACCCCGCCTGCCGCCGCAGTTCGTCGAGCCGCTCCTCGCTCGTGGCCAGGCGGAGTCCACCGGTCTCCCGCCATCCCGGCGCTTCCGTCGCCTCCCGATCCAGTTGGCGATACAACTCGACCGAGTACGTCATCATCCGGGTCAGGGTCAGCGACGCCCGAAGCTGTCCGACGAAACCGGCCGAGTGGAAGGTGGAGCCGCTGGTGAGATCGGCCCGGTCGAGCAGCACGACATCGCGCCAGCCGAGCCGGGTGAGGTGATAGGCGATGCTGGTGCCGGCCAGGCCACCACCGATGATCACCGCCCTGGCGTGTCGCGGGAGACTACTGGTCATGGGCCACCCTGGTCCAGGAAGCGAATCGGGGATCGGCGGCGCTGTGCAGCAGCCGGGCGAAGTGGCGGGAGGCGTAGGCCTCGTAGTCGAACTCGATGGTGGAATTCACCGCCTGGACCACGCCCCACATCGCTTCGCGGAAGTCGGACATGATCCGCATCAGGCGCACGATGCCGATGCGCCGGTCGGACACCGGTTCGCCGAAGTAGCCGGCGAGGAGATGGACGTCATCGGTTTCCGTGCATTCGTGATTGATGGAGAAATTGCCCAAGTCGAAGTAGCGGTCGCCCATGCCGGCGTACTCCCAGTCGACGATTCGAATCCGCTTCCCATCGTGCAGGAAGTTGGCATTGAGCAGGTCGTTGTGGCACATGACCGGGAGGTGCTCGCCGCCCTGCAGACTCCGTTCTATCTCGGTCGCTACCCGGCTGGCCTCGGGGAATTCTCGCCGCTCCGGCGCTCCCCGTGCCGCCGCGGTCCTGGCGTAGTTCTCCACCACGCGAAAGGGGTTGAAGGTCGACGGCAGCATGGTCCCGCTCGCATGCAGCTGGGCCAGGGTCGCTCCCACCTCCCGGAGGAGGATCGGGGTCCGCAGCTCCTCGGGCGGGATCGGCCGTCCCTGAATGAACCGGCACACCAGGCAGTCCTGTTCCGGAAGCAAGGCGGCGACCTCGGCGCCCACACCAATTGCGGCGGCGGCTCGCACGGCGATGAGCTCGGCGCCCCGATCGATCTCGAGCAGCCCGGCAGCCGGATTGGTCACCCGGATGACGAATTCCCCATCGCCCATCCGCATTCGATAGTTGAGGTTGGTGATGCCACCGGTGAGGTGTACCGGCTCCCCGGCCGGAGGTCCGAGCAGCGGGGTCAGCAGCTCAATGAGGCGGTCGAGCGGCTCAGGCGTGACCATCGAACGCCTTTGCTGTCGGCTTGCCGCCGGCACGGAAAAAGGGGAGCAACCAGGCCACGACTCTCGGTTTCCCGAAAATGACGCCGTACACCCCGGTCGCGGGGTCAGCGGGACGGCGGTAGGTCTCCACCCAGCGACCGCCAGCCTCGGTCACGAGGAGTCGGGTCGCGGCGATGTCCCAGAAGCGGATTCCGTAGTCCACCATGGCGCCGACCGAGCCCTCGGCGGCGAGGGTATGACCCAGGCAATCGGCGTAGGAGCGCACCAGCGGATGCGTCCGGAGCAGGCGATCGAATCGCTGGGCCTGGCCGCAGCGGGCAAAGCGGTATCGCTCCGCGGTGGCGATCACTTCGCGGGAGAGGTCGCCCCGCACTGGCAGATCCTGCAACCGGAAACGCCGCCCGTTCCGGAAGGCACCGAGCCCGAGGCCGGCGGTATACCGCAGACCCAGGCCGGGCTGATCAATGGCGGTCGCCACCGGGCGGCCCTTGTGGTACAGGGCGACGAGTGATCCGTAGAATGGAATGCCATGGGTGAAGCTGAGCGTGCCATCGATCGGATCGAGGATCCACTGATACGGCGCCTCGGGATTGTGCGGCGGGAACTCCTCCCCGAGTATGCCATGCGACGGGAAGGCACGGCTGATGGCCCGCCTCAGCGCCCGTTCAGTGGCCAGGTCGGCATCGGTGACGTAGGTCTGATCGGCCTTGATGCGCTTGGTCACACCCCGGGCCAGGTGACGGCGGATGGTCCCGCGCGCCACCGCGGCGAGTCGGTCCACCGCCCGCAGAAAATGTCGCCGTTCGGCGAGGGACGGCGCCGCATGAGCCATCGGAGGACTCCCGAACGGGGTGAGCGCTGGGCTGTGCTGGGGGTAGAACCGGGAAGCATGGTGTAGCCGACTAATAGATGCGCCGAGCTGGGAGGCACCGCAAGGGTACGCTGGTAGCCGTCAGCCGTCCGCGTTCCGCGTTTCCTCCTCCTGCCGTGCGCTCCTCACTCCTCACTCCTCACTCCTCACTCCTCACCCCCGGCCTCCGTGATCAATTGCATCGCCGGCTGGCTCACGAAGATCGGGGCGTGGAACCGGCGGCCCCATAACAGGGCGGTGACGTCGCGATACTCGTGGCGAGCAGAATCACCATGCCCGGGGTGAAGCCGCTTCCACAGCGAGGCGCGTACATTCGGATCGGCACCGCGCTCCAGGAGCAGTGCGGTCATTGGCGCTGCCATCGGGCGGCTGCCGTTGAAGTTCATCCAGAAGTTCGGTTGCGACACCACGGTGCAGAAGAGCGCGGTGTAGCCGCCGAACCCGCTCGGGCCCACACGCGCGCGGAGATTCGGGTCCATGCCCCGGTCCAGCAGCCACTGCAGGATGTCCATCTCATCATAGTCGACGCACAGGTGCAGCAGCGAGGTGCCGCCGAGCGGTGTCCCCACGGTGGCGTCGAGCGGATCGCGGCACCCCATCTCGGGTGGATAGATCTCGCTGTGGGCGAAGGTTCGCCGGAGCAGGCCGGGATCGTGGTGCAGGTGCTGTTCCAGCAGGTCGATCCGACCGCGGTGCAGGGCCATCACCGGTGTGTCGGGCAAGGTCAGGCCATGTTCGGCATACAGCTCGAGGATCCGATGCTTGGCGGAGGGCTTGCGGCTGTCGGTTTCCAGGACCACGTCCACCGGCGCGAGTCGCCGGCCGTCCGCGTCCGCCACCTGCCCGCCCAGCCCCAGGGCAAACTCCGTCCCCGCGACATTCAGCGTATAGGCCGACCCGCTGAGCGCGCCCGCGGGGACGGCGGGCTTGCCGGCGAGCTCGTGCAGCAGGTGGGCGGTGCCGACCTTGCCCTGCAGCGCCGCCCGCTCGATTGCGTGGAGGTGGTCGGTGGCGCCGAGGTCATGCAGCGCCTGGATGATGGCATCGCGGCCCAGGTTGGCGGCGTAGCTCAGCGGCGGGCCCCAGTTGCTGTCGCGGACCAGGGCGGGTTCGTGGAGCAGCGCGGGCCGCTTCGTGACCAGCGCCCTCACCGCTTCCACATCATTCCGCCAGATGGCATCTATGAGGTGGCATGCCTGCACCAGCCTCGGCCATCTGGGCGCCTGGTAACTGCGCGCCAAGGCGAGTTGCGCGTCGGCAAGGCGTGCGGTTTCTGCGGTTGGCGGGTGGGGATGGAACTCGCACAATTCAGCGAGCGAGTCGGGGTCTCCCAGGCGCACGCCGCGCAGGAGGTCCTTGGCCTGGTGTTTCAGCTGGTCGAGATCGGGGCGGATGGGCAGGTGACGCGCGGGCATGACGAGCCTCCTTGGGAAATGCCCGTCGTCCGCACGGTCGGGCCAGAGGAGGTTCGGTGGGGACTGCCACGCACTGCGTTGCTGTCAGGTGGACTCGGTCCTGCCCGCGGACGGGGGGCGCCCTGCGCGCCTCGGCTCAGGATAGCGTCCGCGCCGGAACGGTCAAGGGGTCGCGGGCCGGGAGCAGGCCGCAGGCGTGGGGGAGCAGGGCGGCTCCCCATTTCCTCTTTCCTACGCCCGACTCCCAACTCCTGACAACCTACTCCTCTACGCCGCCCGTCCCGCCTGCGTCGCTGCGTTGATCTCGAGCAGTTGTCCGGTCTTTACCTCATAGAGATAGCCGTAGATCGGGATACTCCGGGGAACCAGAGGGTGATGGCGGATACGGGCGACGTCATCAACGACCGCCTGGGTCGTGTTGGCGATCGTCAGCCAATCGACATACTGCCCCTCCGGGGAGCCCGGTCCCGCGCCCACATCACGAAAGCCATTGGCGGTGAGCTCGGCGGTCTGAAGGCTCTGCGCCAGGAGGTCTCGCATGACGGGGTCGGTGAAGTACTCCATCCCGCAATCGGTATGGTGGACGACGAACCACTCGCGGGTACCCAGCAGCTTGTAGGAAATCACCAATGAGCGGATCGCGTCATCGCTCGCCCGGCCCCCGGCATTGCGGATGACGTGGGCGTCGCCCTCGCGGAGGCCGGCGAACTTGGCGGGGTCGAGCCTCGCGTCCATGCAGGTCAGGATGGCAAAGCGCCGGGCGGGCGGGAGCGCCAGGGTCGCCTTGGCGCCGAATGTCGCGACGTAGGATGCATTTGCTGCCAGGACTTCGGGGAGAACGGTCGACATGGATCATCCTGAGGAGTAGGGGGAAAAAAAGAGGCCCCGGACGCGGGTCCGGGGCCATTCGTGAGCGCAGAATCCGCTGCTCAGCTGAAATACCACCGGGCACGCCGCGGCTTCACCGCTGCGATACAGCCGCACGGCGTACAACAGATGGCGAGCGAGTGGGAAGGGGGCTGGGAGATCATGGTGAATCGAGAATACGACGCCACGCCGGGCCTGTCAATCCATACCGTGCCATCCCAGGCGCTGCTTCAGTCAGCGCAGCACCCGGAAAGTGCGATCGCGAGCAGGCCGAGGGGGGCGAACGGCAGTGCGGCATAGAGCATCGCTGTCGTCTCACGATCGGCGGAGCGGAGGGAGTCGATGTCCTTCACGGCGATGGCCCGGCGGCAGGAATCACAGGTCAGGGGCTGCCAGTCGGGGATGCCGATCAGGGAATCCCCGGCCATCGTCACTCCGTGCGGTTCGGCGCGCCCCGACTGGTGCCAGACCTGGACCTGTCGCCGTGGCGGAAAGCGGGTTGCCGCCGGGGTGGACACCTGGCTCCAGTGGGTGCAGTTGGCGGTCAGGATTGTGAGTAGAGTCAGCAGCTGTCGGTATCGGCGCATGTCGGGGCCAGGATTGAAGACTCCGTCAGTGTGTCGCGGGGGCGTCCCCTGTGCGTGACTTGCGAGAGAATCTTGTGGCGCTGATGCCGCCAGGCGCATCGGGACGACGGTCTCGATGACTGTGCGATTCCCCTCGACCGCGGTCGTGTAGGTGAGAATCACGTAGGGGCCTGGAGGGGCGTTGGGCAACGTGGCGTGGCATTGTGTTCCCACGAGTGTTCGCGTTCCGAATGGCTCGAAGGGACCCCGTGCCCGCGTGACGGCTTGCAGCCATTCCCGTTTGGAAACCGCCGCTTGAAACGCCGGAGCTGCCGAGTCCCAGCTGGCTTCCAGGTCCCCGGCATCGATGAGGCTCACCCAGGCGCTGGCGGCTGCGGTTGCCTGGGCGATGGACGAGGTAGCTGGAGTAGCCTGGCCCTGAGCTGGGGACGCGATCGCGAGTGCCATGATGGTGACGATCGTGCCGAGTATTCGAAGAGGCCACCCCGGTGCTCTCCAGTCGACAAGGCGATGCTGCATGCGGATGGTGTGAAGCGACGGCGGGGGGTTGGTCGCTCGTCGCCGGCCATGGATCGCGAGACCGGCAGCTGATGCCCGGGCCCGGTTGCTCGTGCCCTATTCGCCGGAGACCCTGCGGGGCAAAGGACCGGCGGACCTCGCCATGCCCTCGCCGCGCCCAGCGTCTCCGATGGTCCCCTGGAGCGCCTTCCATTCCGGAAAGTCCCGCCCCACCAGCCGGGTGAGCGCCTCGCAACGAACCCGCAGCATGGGTCGGAGGTAGTCGATCGCTTCGAGTTCCGACCTGTCCCGGGGCGGCGTGCGTCGTTCCGCCAGTCGTAGGCCGATATCCCGGAGTGGTCGAGGCCACCACGGTCGGATGGTCTCCCAGAATGCGGAGTGTCGGAGTCGGTTCAGCAGGCCCCGGCCCCGGACGCTTCGTCCTTCCGCCGGCCGGACATTCCACTGCTCCGAGAAGGCCTCGGACGGGGGAACGCCGGTCAGCCCGAGCCAGCTGCATAACGTGGTGACCACCGCCGTCGGGTCGGCGGCGAGCTGTTCGGTGGTCAACAGGGCGATGCGCTCGCGGCCAAAGAGCTCGAGGTACGGCTCCAGTTGCACCGCGTAGTCGCTATACGCGACATACCGGGGGTCCTCCCGGACGGCCGACAGCATGTTGCGTCGCTCTGCTTCGTGCTTCAGGTCCGCCACGTTGTGCCAGTAGTGACTCCGGATCCGGTCCAGCGGGTCTCGCATCAGGTAGATCAGCCGCGCCGCGGGATCGAAGGCGTGAATGCGTCGCGCCACTCCCGTGTAGGTGGGGAGCTTGGAGTACTCGGTACTGGATTCGCCGACGACCACGGCCTTCCCGGCAGAGGCGAACAGCTCCAGGTACCAGTCCAGTCCCTTCCGCCAGTTCAGCTCCTCCACGAAGAAGTTCGGTTCCTTCGGTTCGGACATGAACACTTGCGGGTGAGCCGACAGGTATCGGTGCAACGAGGTCGTGCCCGACTTCATCGCCCCAAGGATGAAGAGATTGGGCCTAGGCACTGTTCGCCCGCTCCCCAAGCAGCCGCTGGTACAACTCCTCGTGCGCACGCGCCGCCCGTCGCAAGTCGAACATCGCGACAGCGCGACGTCGGCCAGCCTGGCCCATGCGACGTCGCAGATCGGGGTCGGCCAACAGCGTTCGCATCGCCACCGCGAGCGCCGGGGCGTCTTCCGGCTCCACGAGGATCGCGGCTTCACCGCCAACGGTGGAGGGGACGCCTCCGACCCGGGTGGCGATGATCGGGCGCCCGGCGGCCATGGCCTCCATGTTGACCAGCCCCTGGCCCTCGAAGCGGGAGGAGAGCACGAAGGCATCGAACATGAAGTGGTAGCTGGGGACATCGATGTCCCGGGTCTGACCCGGCATCAGGATCCGTCGGCGGATACTCTCCTCCCCGGTGGCGGCCAGTTGGGCCGCCAGGGCTCCACGCTCCTCTCCCTCGCCAAGGATCACCATGAACGCCTCCGGCGCGTCGCGCAGCACCGCAACTGCGGCTGCAACCAGGTAACGCTGTGCCTTCTGTACATTCAGGCGGCCCAGGTGTCCGAAGACGAAGGCATGGGGCGGAATGCCTGACCGATCTCGCAACGCGGCCAGGATGGCGCTGGAAGGCGGGCTCTCGAATGGTTGCAGGTCGATGCCGTTGGAGATAATCACGATCTTGTTCGCGGGGACCCCGGTGGCGATGTGCGCCTCCCGTTCCTCGGGGCTGGTCGCAATCATGAGATCATCGACGCGCTGCATCCCCAGGATCGTCAGCCCATCCATGCACCGCATCATGATGCTGTCGACGATCCCCCGGTACGGGCGATGGGGTGACGGGCGATGCGAGACGGGGAACTGGTGGTAGGTCGTCACGACAATCGGAATACCCGCCGCCCGGGCCACCAGCTTCTTGGCGAATGGCCCGAACCCGAGCACCAGGTGGAGATGAAGGATATGGGGACGGATGGTCCGATAGATGGTGTACTCGGTGATCACCTCGCCCAGGGCTCGCCTGGCTCCAGGGACGACGTCGCGGAGCCTGCCCAGCGGGTCGCGGGTCTTCCGGTCTCGCCATGCCGCTGCCGTTACGGGCTTGCGGACGACCACCATGCCGCGCTCCTCGGCCCGGCGGATAGTCTGGTCGAAAACGCTGGGCTGGTGGAACGCGTCGCGGATGATCAGGAAGATCAGGAATCGCTCCGGATCGATGCTGCTCATGAGATCGAGGGCTACTCGCTCGGCGCCGCCGGGGTCGAGCGAACTGGCCGTATAGATGATTCTGGTCTTGTCGGAGTGCAAGGCAGCGGGTGCGATCTGTCGCAGGAGCAACAGGGCCTGGCGCCTCGAGCGGCGGACTCCGGCGCCGAGGTAGAGCCCGAGACCAGCGAGCAGAAATGCCGCTGTGCCCACGAGGGGCCACCACCAATCCACGGAGACCGATCCGACCATCAAGAGGGGCATTGGCATCTGCCATCGGAGATCCGGCCAGGCGACGTCACGTCGGCGGAAGGGAATCGGGCGGAGCCATCTGGCGGGCGCGGGCTCGTGCGGCGGCCCGGCGGAGTTCCAGGTCCGCCAGCAACCATCGGTGACTTCCTTTCGTGTTCAGCCGCTCGATGATCCACCAGAGCCGATGGTGCAGGCCCCACGCCAATCGCTCCCCCGCAGAGATTGGGCGGCGGACCCCGGTGACCTCGTAGCCCAGGATATCCAGGAGGTCGCCGGCAATCGTTTCAAACAGCAGCCGGTCCGCCGGCGGCATGTCGACGGTCCAGTCGACCGCCGATGGTGCGATGCTGTCCAGCTTCGATGCCGCCTCGGGTACACCGCCCCCGATGATCTTGGGGCGCAGTATCCCCCGGATCGGGGACGGGTGGAGCACCGCCTGGGTGTAGGATTCGCCGATAAACGCGCAGACTGTCCGCATGGTGGCGTCGGGTTGGTTGACCAGCGTTTCGTAGCGCACTTCCAGATACGTCGTCGATGGCAGCCGCGCACCGTCGCGGCGACCGGCGGAGACGTATCGCTTCCAGAGCGTGGCGGCGGTGTACAGGTTCCGTGGCTCAAAGCCGGCTTTCAGCCAGGACAGCGCCACGTCACGGCCATCACGAATGATGTGCACGATCTGTCCCGCAGGGAACAACTCGGCGAGTACCGGAAGATCCTCGACATAGTGCGGGGTCTTGTCGCCCCAGCGAGGCTTGCCCTCCTTCCGCCCCCAGGCCTCGAACAGCCGGCCGATCACCGTTTGAAAGGTCCGGTCCGGGGCGAACTCCTGGGGCGTGAGGCTGACGTTCCACTGGCGAACCCACTGCAGGCCGAGCATGCGCTCCGCCAGCGCGACGGCATCCCGCGCCGTCCGCGGATGGCCATAGGCGCGGTAGAACCGCGGGATAAAGTGGGACTCGGACGGAAACGTCAATCGTGGATGCGAGCGCAGCAGATTGCGCAGCAGTGTGGTGCCGCTGCGGGGGCAGCCGACGATGAAGATCGGGGAACTGGTCATGAACTCCGGCATGGCACGGCGTGCCAGCGATGACTATCATCTGGTTCACGGTCACATACCGTCCGGCAACTGCGAGCATGGTCAATCATGGTGACGATCGGCATCGATGCCTCGAGGGCGAATGCACCGCGGCGAACCGGCGCCGAGTGGTACGCCTATCACCTGATCCAGGCGCTGAAGCGACTGGAGATTCCCGGGGTCGCGTGGGTGCTCTACTCCCGGGCACCGCTGCGCGACGGCCTCGAGCGGATGCCGGCGCACTGGTGTGGCCGAATCGTGCCATGGAAACATCTGCCCCTCTGGACGCTCTGCGGCCTGTCGTGGGAGCTGCGGCGGCGGCCGGTGGACCTGCTGTTCGCACCGACCCACATCCTGCCGCTGTTCCCGCCGCGGCGGGTCGTCACCACCCTCCACGATATCGGCTTCGTGCGCCTGCCGAATCTCTATGCGGTGTCCAACCGGCTTGCGCATCGCCTCGCCGCGCGTCGCGCGGTCAGGATCGCCGATCGCATCCTGACGGTGTCCGAGTTTTCCCGGCAGGAGATCATCACGGCGTATCGTGTCGCGCCGGGCCGGGTCAGCGTGACGGCGAACGCCGTCGACCCGGCCGTGTACAGCAGTTCCATCACCGCGGAGCGCCGGATGGACGTGCTGGCGCGGTATCGGCTCACCCAGCCGTTCTTCCTGTACCTCGGACGCCTTGAAGCCAAGAAGAATGTGACCAACATCCTGCGCGCCTTCGCGCAGGTCCGGCAGCGGCGCGGTGGCGACGACACGGTCGCACTGGTGCTGGCCGGCACGCCCGGCTTCGGCTTCGACCGGATCGCGGCGGCCATCGGCGACGCCGGGCCTGACTCCCATCTCCAGCTGCCGGGGTACGTCCCCGAGGAGGACGTGCCAGCGCTCATCGCGGGGGCCCGCGCCCTCGTGTTCCCGGGCTGCTATGAGGGATTCGGCATTCCCATCCTTCAGGCCCAGGCGGTCGGCACTCCGGTCATCACCGCGAATCATTCCGCCATGCCCGAGGTTGCGGGTGCGGGCGCCCTGTTCGTGAATGCCCAGGACCCCGCCGCAATCGCGCAGGCCATGGAGCGCCTGCTGGACGATGCGGCGATGCATGCATCGCTGCGCTCGGCGGGCTTCCTGAATGTGCGGCGATTCTCCTGGGAACATACCGCCCGGCGCACCATGGATATTCTCCTTGAGGTCCTGGACGTGGGATGACACGTCCGACCGGGAACGTGCGCCGTCGCCAATGTCGGGAGGCTCCGTCGAATCAGAGCGCGGTCGGCGGTGTCCTCGAGATGACCGGTGTCGTGGATTCCGGCTCAGGGGTGAAGTCCTCGCCCGGATTGATGAACCGGTCCCGCTCGATCTGGTATTGCCGGTCGTAGAGCTGGCGGTATCGGCCTTCCAGCGCCAGCAATACCGCATGGGTTCCGCGTTCGACGATCTCGCCGCCCTCGAGCACCAGGATCTGGTCCGCGCTGACGATGGTGGAAAGACGGTGGGCGATCACGAAGGTGGTCCGCCCGCGGCGCAGCGCCCGAAGCCCGTCCTGGATCTGGGCCTCGCTCTCGCTGTCGAGGCTGCTCGTGGCCTCGTCCAGGATGAGGATGCGGGGGTCGGCAAGGATGGCACGCGCGATCGCGATGCGCTGGCGCTGCCCGCCGGAGAGCTTGATGCCGCGCTCTCCCACCACCGTGTCGTAGCCCTGCTCGAACCCGGCGATGAAGGCGTCGCAGTGCGCGATGCGCGCGACCGTCCGCACCTCCTCCACGGTCGCCTGCGGCCGCCCGAAGCGGATGTTCTCCGTGATCGTTCCATCAAACAGGAAGTTGTCCTGCAGCACCACGCCGAGATGCGCGCGGTAGTCCCGCAGGCGCGTCGTGGCCAGGTCGTGACCGTCCACGAGGATTCGGCCCGAGCGCGGCTGGTTGAAGGTCAACACCAGGCTGATCAGCGTGCTCTTCCCTGACCCACTCGAGCCGACCAGCGCGGTCGTCGAGCCCGCGGGGGCGCGGAAGGTCACGTGCTTGAGCACCGGCGTCCCGGGGCGGTATTCGAAGCTCACGTCCTCGAAGGTCACATCGCCCTGGAGATCTGCCAGCGGCGTGCGGCTGCTGCGGTCTTCGTCCTCGGTGGCCATCAGCCGGATCTCGCGGATACGGTCCAATCCGGCGAACGCCTCGGTGATCTGGGTGCCGATGGACGCGATCTGGATCATCGGGGCTGCCATAAGCCCGGTGAATACCCCGTACATGAACAGATCGCCGACCGTCATCGTTCCTGCCAGGACGGCGCGCCCTCCGATCACGATGATCAGCACCCCGATGGCCCCGACAATGACGGCGGCAAAGGCCGACAGGGCGGATACCGCCGTGACGGATTTGGCCACATTCCGGAACAGCAGGTTCACTCCCCGGGTGAAGACCAGGTCCTCGCGCCGCTCGGCGACGTAGGCTTTCACGATCCGAATGCCGCCCAGGCTCTCCGCGAGGCGGCCCGTCACTTCCGCGTTGAGCTTGCCCCGGTCGCGCAACAGTGGCCGCAACCGGGTCAAGGCATAGGCCAGCCCGCCGCCAAAGCAGAGCAGCACGACGAAGGTGATGGCCGTCAGCTGCCAGTTGAGCCACAGCAGCACGCCCACGGCAATGATTCCGGTCAGGAGACCGCCGGTGAGCTGCACGATGCCGGTACCGACCAGATTCCGGATGCCCTCGGCGTCGCTCATGATCCGCGAGATGAGCACACCGGTCTTGGTGGAGTCGAAGTAGCTGACCGGCAGTCGCATCACCTGCTCCTGTACCGCACGGCGCATGTCGGTGATTGCCTTCTGGGCTGCGACGCCCAGCACCTGGGACATCGCGAAGCTGGTGGCCGACTGGATCAGGGTGGCGCCACCGGCGGCGAACGCAACCAGCCAGACCAGGTCCGATCGCCGATGGCCGATGATTTCGTCGACCACGAACTTGGTCGACGCCGGCAGGACCATGGCGGCGGCCCGATTGACCAGCATGAGCAGCAGCCCGATGGCAAGCCGGGAGCGGTGCCGCCCGATGATCTGGCGGGCCTCGGCCCAGGCGTTCTTGATGCGGGGGCGCTTCGGTTCCTCGGTCACTCGGTGGCGTATCCGTAGCGCTGCATGGTGGACCCTGCCGCCGCGACGACGTCGGCGACTTCCTGCGGAGAGAGTCTCCCGGCGTGTGTGCCGATGCTGCTGCTATGCACGCGGGAACGATCGAATCCGGCCGGATCCACGTCGAGCCAGGCCCCGAGCCGATCCAGTGCGGGCTCCGGATCGGTGACGAAGTCCTCGTAGCGGATGACCAGCAGTCGATCGCGGTACCGCTCCATCGCCTCCATCATCCGGACCCAGCGTTGCGCGATCCGGCGCGGCTCGCGCAATTCGTCGGAGTGAGTACGGTACCAGGGGCCGCGAGTCTTCTCGACGGTCGAGGCAGCGACATCCAGCGGATCGCGGTAGATGTACACGCATCTGATCGCGGTCTCCCCGGTCAATTGATCCAGCTTCAAGGCGTAGTCCGGCTGTTTGTCCCCCGCCTGGGTGGCATGGGGATGCAGGTGGCGCAGCGCCTCGTCGATGACGCCGCTCGTGACCCGGCCGTGCTGGAAGCGATAGACCTGCGCCAGATAACGGGTCACATACGGCAGGTCGCGGAACTCCGGCCGCCGAGCCGGGTGATCGACATGCGCCAGCGGCGCAATCCCGCCGCGCTTGCGCCACCACTGGCCCAGGATGAAACGAGCATACCTCGGGTAGGACAGGTTCAGCCGGTGGAAGTTGCCGAACTCGCGGGTCACCTCGAGGCGGGGATGTGTCTGGCAGACCTCGCGCAGCATGGTGGTGCCGGACCGCATGTGCCCCGCGATGATGAATGCCATCGTCGTGCTGCCGCCATGAGATGGGCAACTGGTCCGCGGACCCGGACCATCAGTGCGGCTGCCGGCCGCAGGTGGGAGAGCGCACCTTTCGCCTCAACTTACCCGTCGCTGGGGGTGGTCGCTAGGTGAATCCGGCCCGGCCTGGTCGGCGGCGCGGACGGTGGACGCCGCGCGCGCCAGCAGGGAGCGCGGGGGCCACCAGCGAAGATATCCTTGCTGCGGTTACCCGAAGGCTGCAATTTGCCAGCGCCAACTGCCTGCTCGTGGCAACGTGACTATCGGATGCAGCGAAGTCTGCAATCATGCTGGACAGCCAGGAGAAATGATGCCGCGGTCGGATCACGATGTCCTCGTTGTTGGCGGTGGTCCCGGGGGGTCCACGGCCGCGACCCTGCTGGCCAAGGCCGGTGCGCGGGTGTTGCTGGTCGACAGGGAGCAGTTCCCGCGGTATCAGATCGGTGAGTCGCTCCTGCCGGCGACGGTTCACGGTGTCTGCGGGCTGCTTGGCGTGAGCGATGCCGTTCACGCCGCCGGCTTCGTCCGGAAACAGGGCGGAACCTTTCGCTGGGGCAAAACCCCGACGCCCTGGACCTTCGACTTCGGCACGGCGCGCGTCAATCAGTCCCTCGAATTCAACTACGCCTACCAGGTCGAACGGGCGAAATTCGACGACCTTCTCCTGGCAATGCCCGTCGCCATGGGGTGGAAGTGCGCGAGAAGACCGGCGCCACCGGGATCATCCACGAGGAGGGTCGCATTGCCGGCGTTGTCCTGCAGGACGGCGCCGGCCGGATGTCGGATGCGCGGGCACGATTCGTCATCGATGCGTCGGGCAATCAGAGCCGGCTCCATGCCCATGCGGGGGAGCGGGTGTATTCGCAGTTCTTCCAGAATGTCGCGCTCTTTGCCTCCTTCGATGGGGCCGGACGCCTGCCCCACCCCAACAGCGGCAACATCTTCTCCTGCATCTCCCCCTACGGCTGGTTCTGGTACATCCCGCTCTCCGCCACACTGACCAGTGTCGGGGCCGTGGTCGCGAAAGGGCATGCCGAACGGCTCCAGGCCGGCCCCGAGCGCGCGATGCGGGAATTCGTCGATGCCTGTCCGGAAATCAAGGCGCTGCTCTTGGGTGCGACCCGGGTCGAGAGCGGCATGTATGGCAGCTATCGTGTCCGGAAGGACTACTCCTACATCAACTCCGGCTTCTGGACGCCCGGACTCGTACTTGTCGGCGATGCCGCCTGTTTCGTCGATCCTGTGTTCTCCTCCGGGGTACATCTGGCGACCTACAGCGGCATGCTGGCCGCCCGGTCAATCGCCACGATTCTGCGGGGGGAGATGCCGGAGAACGTGGGTCTCGATCTCTACGAGCGGCGCTATCGCAGCGAGTTCTCCGTCTTCTACGACTTCCTCCTCAGCTTCTATAGACATGCACCGGGACGAGCGGTCCTATTGCTGGAATGCCCGGAAGGTCCTCCGCAGCGAAGAGACGGCCAACCACGCCTTCCTCCCGCTGGTGGCCGGCGCCGGAACGACGGTTGGGGAGTTCCTCCGGCTGCGCGAGCGCAGCGGGGAGTTGTTCCAGCTCCGGGTTGACGGGACGATCGATCCGGCGAGGCGCCCGGAGCTCAACCGGGAGCTGCTGCGGGACCGGGATGTCTGCAAGGTTCACCTGCGGGCGGTGAGCCGGCAGATCAGGGTGGCGAGCACCGACGGGCTCGAGGCGCCGCTGGAGTTTCATGCCGAGGGCGATCCGGCCACGAACGACGGGTATCGGGTGTCACCGGATGGCCTGCGCTGGGAGCGTATTGACGGTTCGGACCAGCCGCGGCGGAGCTGACGCCGGCCTCTCCCCTAGTAGTAGTCATCCTCCCGGGTCGGCTCCAGCGGTGCCACGCGCGCCAGTTTCGCTTCGTGGCGATAGCCCTGACGGCGATTCTTCACCGCCCGCACCAGCTCCTGTGGCAGGGGTGCGGGGAGCTGGCCAGTCGCCTCGATCAGTTCGGGCGCCTGCAGGAAGAAGACGTCGCCCGGCTCCAGACTTCCGAGCGTAACGAACCGGCGCTCGATCTCCAGCACCAGCCGGCGCAAGGGGTAGGAGTACTTGAGCCAGAGCACGTGGTGGTTTTCCCGCTCGACGTTCAGGTCGTGCAGGAGACGTCCGGTCATGTTGAGCCCGCCGGCCCGGCCGGCCGCATGGGCGAGATCGAAATGGACGCTCAGCGCCATCCGGTTGCGCCACAGGTTGGCCTGGTACGGCGCGGCGGTGTGCGGGTCGGTCTTGAGCGCGGTGTCGATCACCCGTCGCGGCGTGTCCCAGGGTTCGAAGAGCAGGTCCCGGTCGCGCATCCAGTGCCACTGCTCCAGGTGCCGCGCCAGTCGCTCGGAGAACGCCGCATCCGCCCTGCCGGCGGCGAGCGCCGCCATGGCGTCCTCCGTGGTCGTAAGTCCCGCAGCCACCAGCGCCTCCCGCAACTGGCCAACGCTCGCCATGTACGCGCCGCTCATCACGGGCGTCGTCGGCGCCACCAGGTCGGTGAGACCGGGCCAGGCGAAGTCATCCGAGTCGCGCGACACCCGCTCAAGGCTGTTCCCCACCGTTTCTTCCAGAAAGGGATAGACGATGTCGTCACCCTGGGCCTGGATGAACCAGCAGAGGGCGAAGAACTCCACCCAGCGAGGCCACCACGACGTCATCAGCGCAACCATCCGCTCCGGGGTCAGGGCGGCCAGGTCCGTCGCGCCATCCGGAAACAGGACGAGGACTTCACCGAGTTGCCGGTACGAGGTGCGTATCCGCCGCATCAGGTCGGCCATGTACTCGGCGTTCCACGTGCCGCGGACGATCGCCTGCCATGCCAGGGCGAAGCTGTCCGACCGGAAGTGATAGCGGCACTTGATCCACTTGGTATGCATCGGAGGCAGGCCGGGAAAGCCCATGACCCGCGGTACCATTTCGAAGCCGGGCTGCACCAGCGACTTGAGCAGGGCGGAGATCACCAGCTCCGGACGCACCTCCAGCCAGGTGTGATCTCCAGCCGCCCCGGCGGTGCTGAACTCCTGGTGGAACCGGCCGTATTCGGGAAGCAGCTGCCACCAGTCCCGGCGTCGGGCCGCGGCGGGCATCGGGCCCCGGCTGGTTCCGGGCTGGTGACCAAAGAACTTGAGCGTATCGAGTCCGGCCGCAGTCGCGGCCTCCATGCCGGCAAGCGCTGGAACAACGGCCCCACCGCCAGCGCAGGACGCCGCTGCCGCGAGCGGGATCGCGGAGCCGGCTGCGGGCAGGGGGAGGCCGGGGACCAGCACGATCATGGGCGCGTCTGCCGCATCGGCGTGAAGCTGCAGTGGTGATTTCCCGATCCGGCGCAGCGCGGCGGCGACGGGCGCCGACAGGCTGGGGTCGTGAGGGAGGAGGTAGAGCCGTTTGATGCCGGCCCGCTCGACGAGGTCCGCCACCCGCACGAGGTAGTCGTCCACGAGCCGGCCAGCCGCTCCGACGCTCATCCCCTCGAGGTCGACCCAGAGTCCCGCGGGATCGCAGCGCAGATCCACATCGGGCGCCAGCACCAGAATGCTGCGGCCCGGGGGCATGCCGGTCAGCGCATCGATGCTGGAAATGATGGGGATCAGGTCCGGACGGTCGGCGGTGACCGTAGTCCACCGCGCCCAGACATCGGTCCACTCTGCCGGTCTCCGTGCCGCCGGGCGGCCAGCGCCTTCGGGCCTCCCCCGGTAGACGGCCCCCTCGGTGCCGGCCACCGTGACGATGTCTCCCGTCCGCAGCGTCGTGGTGGCGGCGGCGGTCCCGACCACACAGGGAAGGCCGAGCTCCCGTGAGACGATGGCCGCGTGACAGATCACGCCACCGACGTCGGTGACAATTGCCGCGGACTTCCGCATCGCCACGACCATGTCGGGATTGGTCATCGGGGTGACCAGGACCTGACCGGATTCCAGCGCGAGCGCATCGTCGATATTGAACACGAGCTGCACCGGGCCGGTGCCCCAGCCGCCGCTGGCGGGGATGCCGCGCAGGAAGGGCTTGCTGTCTCCGAGGCCCATCGGCGCCACGGCGGCTGACACCAGCGTCGCGGTGGTGGTGATCGGCCGCGACTGGACGACATGCACCGCGTCCTCGAAGAGGACCCACTCGACATCCTGCGGCGCACCAAACGCCTGCTCCAGGCTCTCGGCCAATCGGGAAAGTTCCCTTGCGTGCTCGATTGGCAGACTCCCCGTATCGGTCGGCTGCTTTCCCGGGCCCGGGATCCAGAGCTGTTCCGGGGTCACCTCCCCTTTCACCAGCTTTTCGCAGCCACCCTCGACGTGCTCAACCAGGGTTCGGCCGGAGAATCGGGTGAACATCACCCCCGATCGCTCCGCCTCGAGGAACCGCTGGACGACGACTGCCATCCCGGGGACCTCGGTGAGGCCAACCTCCCGGCAATAGCTCAGGGCGCGGGGGGAGAAGACCGACGACCAGACTTCGCGAATGGTCTGCTCCAGTGCCTCAGGCGTGCCGATCGGGATCGACTCGAAGATCCCGGCGAACGAGTGCGCCGCACCGTCCTCCACCGTGGCCGACGAGCGCACCAGCACGCCCGCCGTGTTGTTCTCCCAGAGGGCGAGCCGATCGACGGCGCCGAGGATAGGCGCCAGGACCGCTTGGCTGATCCGCCCCTCGAGCAATCGCGACCGGACCGGCTCTCCCATGCGCGCGACGTCGCCGCGCCGCGCCAGCCCTTCGTTGATGGCCGCTAACGCTGCACCGAGATCCAGTGCCGCGCAGGTCCGTCGGAACGCATCGATCGGGATAACGAAGCCGGCGGGGACGCGGTAGCCGGATTGCACCAGCCGGCAGAGGCTCGCCCCTTTCCCCCCCAGCCGCCCGGGCTCGGGTGCCTCGCTCTGGAAGTGCGCCACGAAGGGAGAGGAAGTCACTGGCTGCTCCTGTTCACCGACCGCTCACCAGGATCACGACACCGAGATCGCCGTCCACCTCGATGCGGTCCCCCTCGCGGCACTGCGCCGTGGCGCCCCTGACACCCACGACCGCGGGCACCCCGAACTCCCGTGCCAGCGCCGTCGCATGCTGCAGCAGCGAACCCTCCTCGGTCACGATGCCGGCGACGCGAGCGAGCAGCGGTGCCTGATGGGGATGCAGGATCCGCGTCACCAGAATGCAGCCAGTCGGAACTGGCTGGTGGAGCGATGCCTCATTGACGAGGTGGACCGGGCCGCTGGCCTTTCCCGGCGCGGCGGCCCGGCCCGGGAGGCGGATCTCGGATGGTTCGCTCATCGCGGCGCCATGATGGTACGAAGTCGATCCGCCGTGATTCCGTATTTCGCGAAGTACTCGGCATCGGCGAGGTACCGCGCCCGGCGTGTCGCAGCGATCCGGGGGTCACCCGGCGGGATGAGCAATTCGTCCAGTGTCAGGAACAGGAGGTCCTCCGGGACGAAGTCATCCTTGGTTCGCTGGTACACGGGCAACAGGCGACGGAGCAAGGGAAGCAGTGCGAGGTAGAAGGCGCGACGCACGTACCAGGTCTCTCGATCCAGGAAGGTGAGCCAGGCCGCCAGCAGCCGCCGCAACGGCGACGTCACGGCCGAGGGGGGCTCGACCCGTGGGATGTGGGCCGGGGGGCCGAGCCGGCGCAGCAGTGCTGCGGGATCGTTGTCGGCGAGCATGCCCGCAAGGATGCCAATGACATAGCGCGGCTCTTCGTAGCCAGGCGCCTCGCAGGCCAGCGGTCCGAAGCCGGTGTGGTCGCGGCAGAAGTCCTCCACCATTGTGACGACGTCGGGCGGTACCAGGGGCCACTCGGTCCGGAGCCGTTCGGGCGAGTACCCCCGCTCGTGGCAGCAGACGCAGAGCGATGCCCCCGCCCGGGTCAACTCGGAACCGGGACTCCAGGTCGGGAAGGGGGGATCGCTGGAGTCGCCGGTGGCCCGGAGCAGCTGATACAATGCATCGGGGAGGAACTTGCTCAGGATGCCGTAGGGCAGGAGCGTTGCCACCGCCCCGCCGACCTCGGAAAGCAGCACGCGTGCTTCCGCTGCATCAGCCGAGGTGGCGCGACTCCGGGACCGTTCGGTGGATTGGATTACCCTGTCGCAGGCGAGGGCGAGGCTGCGTTCCATGTCTTCGAAGAATGCCGGTGTGGCACGAGCGGGGAGCGCGGCCACCAGGCGCGCGACGTCCGTCGTGTCAAGGTAGAGGTCGCCCTCATCATCCAGCCAGGCGGCGAAACGGTCGTCCGGCAGCACTCCGAGCACACCGATGGTCGCCGGGGCGCGACTGATGCCGCTGAACAGCGATCGCTGGAGCGGGAGCCCGATGAGCCTGCGGCGATAGGGTTTCACGCCTTCCGTGAGTGTTCCAGCTTCGCCTGCATCTCGTCGAGCTCTCTGGCCGCCACTCGGGGAAACGCGCCACGCAGCGCGGCGATACGGCCCTCGGGCGTCAGGGCGGTCATGCCCATCTGGGCTTCGTCCTGCGGATCGTACGCCACGAGGCTAATGTGGATGGGCTCCACGATGGCTCCGGCAAATCGGAGGTAGACCACCGCACTGTCCGCGCCTCCCTCCAGGATCGCGTTGGGCAGGCCGAACTGATAGACTCCGGGCATGAGCCGGGGGTCGGCTTCCGCCATGCCGCCGGGGAGGTGTTCGCCCAGCCGGGCGCGGACGAGGGGAATGCGGTGCGGCTCATGGGCGCCTTCACGGAGATACGCCGCGGAGGCCCCGGGTGCGAGGGGCCCCAATCCGGTCTTTCCGCAGCTGTCCGCGGCATCCCGAACATGGAGCAGGATCAGCTTCGCCGTCGTCCCCTTCTTCAGCACATAGGACATCTGGTCAGTCCTCCGGCCGGGCGGTGAGTGACCGTCGCAATTCTCCCTCAACCTCTGCGCCGAGGCCCAGCTCCATCTCGGTTAGCCGGGGCATGGCCCGGCGCAGGAATTTGTGCCGTTCGGCATTCGCCAGGCTCGATACGCCGATCCGCTCGCTGTCCTGCGGATCGTAGGCGATCAGGCTGATCTCGATCGGGGCGACCGTGGCACCGGGGAACCGCACCAGCAGCAGCGCCCGGGTCGATCCCCGCGCGAGCATCTCGTCAGGCGCGCCGAACTGATAGACGCCGGGCATCAACTCGGCGTCGACCTCGGTCAGCGAGCCGGGAGCCCACTGCCCGAGGCGCCCCGGCGCGAGCGGCACCGGATGGGCGGCGGCGTCACCCTCACGGATGTAGGCGGCGACCGCACCGGGCGCGTCGTGTTTCACGCCCGGCTTCCCCGCGGCGGGATTGCGCGCGTCGGCCGCGAACAACAGCAGAAGCTTCGACCCGCTTCCCGCCTTGATCGTGTGATGATGCTCGATCGGCATTTGCATCCCCCTCTGGTGGCTACCTTGACAACCATCCGGGCGGTCCTGATACTGCCGCGATGGACGAGCTTACTCGAACGCTGCAACGCTGCCTCCGCCAGCATCTCCCCACGGCGCCCGAGGGGGAGATCGACGTGACGATCGAACTCTTTCTGCTCGGCCTCGACTCCATGAGCGCGATCGCACTGCTGCTGGAGGTGGAAGAGGCGTTTGCGATCACCTTTCCGACGGGCCTGCTCGATCCCAAGGTATTCCGGACCGGGGAAACGCTCCTGGCCGCCGTCCGCGAGCTGGTGGCGTCACGCTCGGGGGCCCCTAAGACCGCGTAGGCTCAGGGCCGATCCGGGTGAAGAGCGCCCGACGGTCCCTGGCCCACAGCCGCTCCCGCATGGTACCCCGCCACTCTCGCTCTATGCCATGGGACGGGTGGGCGTGGGCGAGCCACTGGTCGTTCACCCGCCCCTTGAGGCCGAGGGTCTCGATCATACCGGTTCCGAACGTGCGATCGGTGTGCTCCAGCACCCAAGCCACCGGTTCTGCCACGCCGTACTGCTCCAACAGGGCTGAGAATCGCCCGCCGGACAGCTCCTCCAGGTGGGCATTGAACAGCAGGATCACATCGCCGAACTTCATCAGGCTCACATCGAGTTCCATCTCAAGCCACTGTTCCATCCACGCTTCGCGGAACAGGTGGAGCACCGTGAAGAGGAACTGGAAGTCGGGTGTGAAGCAGGGCATGGTCGCCGGCTTGAGGCCAGGGAGTGGCAGCTGCACCTGGTGCCGTAACGCCTCATCGATTGGCACCTCATAGGGGCTCGTGCTCCAGGTGAGGCTGTTCGCGAAGTCCACATAGAGGAATGGGACGCAGGGATCATCGGACAGTCGGGCGTGGCGCGGCAGGTGATCCGGGTTCAGCGCGTAGGTCATCTCCATCCGGCGTGGCAGGGGGACGATCGTTCCGGTGGTACGATCGTAGTTACCGGACCGGTAGCCCAACTTCTGGAGGGCGCCCGCGACCGTTTCGCGAGCGGCCGGCGGGATCATGAAGTCCATGTCCTTCAGCATCCGGATACCAGCGCCACGGTAGATCGTCGACTCGAACGTGATGCCCTTGGTCGCGACGAAGGGGACGTCGAGTGCCCGAAGCGCCGCGGCGATCCGGACCGCTTCCCGGCGGAAGACCTGGAGGCGCCAGCGGTTGGTCTCGAGGACCTCGGACAGGTGCTGAGCGAGGCGCCCCGGGATCGGGAGTCCATGCCGTTCTGCGAGATCGAGCGCGTGCCACGCGAGTAGCGGAAGCATCTGGTGGCGCAGTGCCTGCTCCAGTAGCTCGCCCCAGTGGAGCTCGGGCAGGGAGAGGAGCTTCAGGAGCTGCTCCGGGCGCTCCCTCGCCTGCCCGATGCACAGCAGCTCAAGGGCGGCCCACTCCGGCCCCAGGGTGAGGTCCGGCTCGGTCGGTCCAGTGCTCATGGTGCTCCCGCAATGCCGAGTTGTCGGAACGGTGCGCGCGCTGGTGCCGGTGGAGTCGCCGCGCGAGCGGTGACCCTCCGGCCAATGCTACTCTCCGCTTTGCCCACGTCGCAAGAGGAACGGTCTCGTGTCAACGATCATCGAGCGGGTGTACCTCTGGTTCCGGCGACACTGGCGCGACATGCAGACCGACCTGGTCCCGGCGGAGGTCAAGGAGTCGCAGGCGCTGGTCACCTGGAAACGGCCCGATTCCACCGAGCTGTTCTATGTATTTCAGGGACGGCGAATGCGGCTCACGATGGAGCCGTTGACATTCTTCCGGGCGACGGGACTGATGGACGTCAACCTGGTCATGGTCCGGGACTACAACCAGTGCTTCTATCACGCCGGGATCAATCGGGAACTGCAGGACATCGGCGCTCTCCGGCATCACCTACTGGCCTGCCGTGAGGGGCTACCCCACGTGCGCCGCTCGTTCTGCCTCGGGAGCTCGATGGGTGGGTACGCCGCAATCCTGTTCGGGCACTACCTCAAGGCTGACGTCGTCTACGCCTTCTCTCCCCAGACGCTGATCGACCTCGAACGCCTGGGGATGATGGCCGGGCGGAAGGACACCTGGCGGTTCCCGGAGACCCATCGTGATCTGACCCTGCTGCTGGCCGAGCATAACGGGCAGACCCGCTACAAGATTTTCTACTGTGTGGACTCCCCGAGGGATCGCGAGTTCGCCGAGCGGATCGGGCACTGTCCCGGCGTCGAGCTGTGCCCCCAGCCGGGATCGAGCCATCAGGTTGTCGAGGAGATGCACGCGGATGGCCGACTGCTGGGAGTGCTCTCCTCCCGCTAGCCGCGGTCCGGCGTGCCCGGGTCCCAGATCCGGTTCACCGGCAGATTCTCGACCAGCAGCAGCCGTCCGTTGGCCTGCAGGAGACGGTCGTTGCTGTACATCAGCGCCGCGGAGCGAAGGTCGCGGAAGACCCGTTCCAACCCGGAGCCGTCGGAATGGAGATAGCCGTAGTTCAGGCCGCTGAGCTCGATCAGTCCGTCCGCCACCGAGAAGGCGAGTCGCGACCCGGCGATCTTCAGGTTGTTGACCAGGATGTTGTGGCCGAAGTCCTCGTAGCTCGCGAACGGAGCGTGCTGTTCCCGGAGTTCATCCAGGCGGTGCGTGACCCGCAGCAGGAGTGACTCGATCAGATCGAGATCGAGTCGCAACTCGGCCAGCCGGGTAAGGAAGAGATCGGAGTTGAGGTCCCGGGTCCGCCGCTGGCGCTGTTCGAGCAGGAAGCGGGCGACGGCCCCCTTTGCGGCCCCGAACCAGGCCGCCGTCCACCCCGCTTGTGCCATCGGCACCAGCGTCCTGAGGGCGACCTCCCGGAACGCATCGCCGACGACGCGGTGACCGTCCACGGCGACATCAAACTCCATCGGAACGCTGGCCGTTCCCCGCAGTCCCATGGCGTGCCACTCGCCTGACACACTCACCGCTCCATCCCCCGGCCGCACCAGCACCAGGGTGACGTCCGTCGGGGGTCTGTTTTCCGCCGAGCGCATGGTGACGAGGAAAAACCCGGCCTGGGCGCCGTAACTCACCGCCGGGGCCCGCCGCCGCAGCCGGAGGAGCGCGCCGTCGCGCTCGAGCGGGGCGTCGGCCCGCAGCACATCGCCCCCCTTGCCGTATTCCGAGGTCACCGAGGCGAGAAGCAGGCCGTTCACCGCAATCTCGCGGAGGTATTGGTCGTGGGCGGGCGTGCGATGGTCCGCGAGCACGGCGGTCTGGTGCGCGTGCATCACCCAGATCATCGCCGTCGACAGACACTCCCGACCCAGCAGCTCGGCGATCTGGCGGTAGGTGGAGACATCGCCGCCAGGGCCACCGAGCTCCGGCGGGACGAAATACCCCAGCAACCCGGCCTCCCGCAGCGCCGCCACGCTCTCTTGGGGAAAGCGGTTTTCGCGGTCCACCACAGGGGCCCATCGGGGGAGAACCGTACGGCTGATCTCCCGGGCGCGCTCGAGCATGTCCGTCATGATTAGGGTGTGCGGTGCCCGGGGACCTGTCACGACTGGCCTCGATCAGAAGCGCGGTGTACGATGACTACGAGGAATCCCGGGAGGCGTCTGGGTGGAAGGAAGCCCACCACGCCGCTCCATTCAAGGGCCGACCAACCGCAACGGAAAGGTGCGCGTGCCACATGACCGCTGGCAGTGGAACACCAGCCCCGGACGCCGATCGGAAACGCCATGCGGCGCGAGGTGGCCCGGCGAGCGCCGGCCCTTCTGCGCGGAGGTTCGTCGTGGTGTCGGGCTGCAATGGCGTGGGGAAGAGCACCGTGGCCCAGGCGCTCAGCCACCGGTTCGGAGCGGTGGTGTTCCACTATCCGGTGGAGTTTGTCGCGTTCCGGGAAAAGGTCGCGCTCGATACCGACGTCTCCGCGCTTCCGCGGCTGCTGTACTATCTGGGCGCCACCCTGCATCTCTCCGACTTGGTCCGGCAGCAGCTCACCCGAAGCGCTGTGATCTGCGATCGCTACCTGGAGAGCCCCCTCTCCCTGCTGCTCGCGGAGTCGTGCTTTGTCGAAGCCGAGCTTGACCGGATCTGTACTCCCTTCGAGCCCTACCTCTGCGTTCCCCATCTGACACTCTTCCTTACCGCGGAGTATGAGACCGCCTGCCACCGGATACGGGAGCGGATGCCCCGGCGCCGGACCCGGGTGGAGCAGCTGGTGCTGGAGTCGCGGGCGTTCTTTGACCGGCGGGAGCAGGCGCTGCGGCAGCAGGCCCGGAAGCGCGGACCGCTGGTCGAGCTGGATACCACCCGACTGAGTCTGATGGGGATGTGTGAGGCAACCGTCGCGCTCCTGGAGCGGGACGGCTGAGGTCGGGCCGGGCAAGACCGCTGGGTTGTGGTGCCGCGGCCGGTCGTGGCCCGTCTACGCTGCAATCCCTCTACTCACTCCGCAACCTCACCACCGAATCGACCCGGGTCGCTCGGCGCGCAGGAAGATAGGACGCGAGCATCGCGACCAGCACGAGAAGGATGGCGACCCTGAGAAAGGTGAGTGGGTCGAGCCGGTCAACCTCGAAGAGCATGCTTTCCATCGCCCGGGTTCCCGCCGCCGCGGCGACCAGCCCGATCACTACACCGGCCAGGGTGAGTCGCTGGCCCTGACCCACGACCAGGCCGATCACCGAGGGCGCGCCTGCTCCGAGCACAATCCGCACGCCGATCTCGCGAGTCTGCTGGCCCACCGAGTAGCTGATGACGCCATAGAGACCGATCGAGGCGTGCACCAGCGCAAGCACGGCAAAGGCGGCAAAGCGCGCCATGCTGAAGCGCGGCCCCGCGACGACCTCGGTCATGCGGGCATCCACCGATTCGATCTTGCGCAGCCGGATCGGTGAGCTGAGTCCCACGACGGTGCGCTGAATGGTGCGGAGTATCGTCGCCTGATCGCCCCGGGTCCGGACCACCACCTCGCCGAGTCCGTAGGTGCTGGAATAGGATGCATAGAGCTGCAGGTCGTCGAAGGCGCCCCGCCGGCCGGGAATTCGGATATCCCCCACCACTCCCACGACCGTGAGCCAGGGCGAATCGGCGCTCACGCGGAAATGCCGGCCGATGGCGCCGGTGCCCGGCCAGTAGCGCCGGGCCATTGTCTCATTGATGTTCCACGGATTGCCGCCGGTGTCCGCCGTGAAGCTGGTCCCCTGGCGCACCTGCTGCTGCAGCACTCCGAAGAATTCCGGCGCGACGGAGGTCATCCGCACGAGAGAGACTTTTTCGCTCGGGCCGAGGGTACGCCCCTCGATTTCGAGGCCACCGAAGGCCGCCCCGCCACGCGGGGGCACGGCATCAGTCAGCGCGGCCGACTCCACCCCCGGCAACGCCCGGCTCTGCTCCAGCAGTGTCTGCTGAATTGCGTCGCGCTCGGCAGGCTTGAGTGTCACGCCAGCGACCTCGGCGATGGAAACGACGCCGAGGTTGTGCGGCGCAAAGCCCAGGTCCTGGCGCCAGCCCGTGCGCCAGTCGCGGCGGCGATCCTGCCGGGCGCGGCCCCGGTCCAGCGTGCGACAGTACGCCCTGGCGCCTTCGAGATCACCGAAGCGGCGGAGCGCTTCGCGCCGGGCTGCGTCGGGCGACAGGCCAGCGGCCGTGAACTCATCCATACGCCGATCGAGATGAAAGCGCAGCTCCTCGTCGAGATCGGTGTCGATCTCGGCCGGTTCGCGCCAGGGAAGGCGGAAGGCCCGGCCGGGCCAGGATGGTGGCAGGACGAGCTCCCGATTCAGGCGGTGCCCAGCACGCTGGTCACTGCCGCAGCGTACTGGTGCCAGGTGCTCGTTTCGGCCCGTAATTCCTTGCGGCCGAGCGTCGTCAGACGGTAGTACCTGGCACGCCGGTTGTTCTCGGAGGCACCCCACACGGAGGAAACCGCGCCGCTCGCCTCCAGACGGTGCAGCGCCTTGTAGAGGGCGGCATCCTCGATCTCGAAGACACCGCCGGTGCGCTCCTCATTGGGTTGGGTGATGGCGTAGCCATGGGCCGGCTGCCAGGAGATGGTCTTCAGGACCAGCACGTCGAGCGTGCCGTGCATGAGGTCGATCGGGCGACGCGCCATTGTCTCTCCACTAAATAGGTGTGTGGAAGCTGGTGGAGGATGCGATCGGGGGACGATCCGTCGAGATCGCGCGCGCGGGGCGGGTCCGGCGGGCCCGCGCTGAGGGGATGGCGAGCGGGCGAGCGGGCTAGCGGCTCGCCAGCGCCGCCACCGCTTCCGCCAGCACCGCGAGCGCGGTGTCGATGGTCCGGCGGTGGGTCCGGAAGGCCAGCGCCACCAGCCGCAGGGTGTAGCGGCCCTCGATCATCGTGGAGGACAGGAAGACTCGGCCGTCGTGGCGGACGAATTCGATGATCTGCTGGTTGAGGCGGTTGGTGTCTTCGAGGCTGAGGCCGGGCGGTACCCAGCGAAAGGTCACCACCGAGAGGTCCGGCTCGGGCCCGACCTCGAAACCCAACGGCGACACCGCGTCGCGGAAGTAGCGCGCCAGCAGGAGTTTTTCATCCAGCGCGGCGCGGAACGGCGCCACGCCCAGCAGCTTGAGCGGCAGCCACATGCGGAGTGCCCGGAAGTGCTTGCTCAGCTCGGGAGAGACATCGGCGGGCGATACCTCGTCGAGCGTCGACAGGGCGTCCTGCATGTAGCTGGCGAAGTAGTGATGCGTCGCCAGCATCGGCCGCGGGTCGCGGACCAGCACGACGCCGGAGCCGTAGGGGAGAAAGAGACTCTTGTGTGGGTCGAGCACCACGGAGTCCGACCGCTCGATGCCGCGCAGGATGTCCCGGCCATGCTCGGTGAGCAGGAAGAAGCCGCCGTACGCGGCATCGACGTGGAACCAGCACCGCTCCCGCGCTGCCACCAGCCCGATCGGCTCGAGCGGATCCACCGCGCCGGTGTCGGTCGTCCCCGCCGCGGCGATTACGAGCCAGGGCCTGAGCCCGGCGTCGCGGTCGGCGGCGATCATCGCTTCGAGCGCATCGGGCCGCATCCGGAACAGCGCGTCGATCGGAACGTGGCGAACCACCACCTCTCCCAGCCCCGCGATGCGCAGCGCCTTTTCGAGGCAGTGGTGGGCCTGGTCGGTGAGATAGACGACGGCGCGGGGGATGTCGGCGGCGGTGAGCCCGTGGGCGTCACGCGCGGTGGCGATGGCGATCAGGCTGGCGATGCTCCCGCCCGAGGCGATGTTGCCCAGTGCGCCGGCCGGGTAGCCAACCAGGTCCGCCACCCAGCGCAGCAGCTGGTTCTCCATCCGGACCGCGCCCGGTCCGGTGAAGAAGATGCCGGCGTACTTGTTGGTGACGGCGGCGATGTAGTCGCCCAGCGCCGAGTAGTAGAGGCCGCCGCCCGGGATGTAGGCCAGGTGGCCGGCCGACGCCGGGTTGCCGCCGGGCCGCACGACCTCCTGCTCCAGCAGCCGGATAATCTCGTTGACCGGGAGTGCTTCCTCTCCGATCTGCGAGGCGAGGAGCCCCTCGCCGGTACCGCCGCCATCCTCGAAGGCCTTGCGCTGGTCGAGGCTGCGGAGAAACCGCTCCGCCGAGGCAACGATGGCGCCGCGCACCTCTCTGCGGCGGGCCGGGCCGGGGTCGAGTGGCTGGGCGGCGCGCTCCAGCACGGCGAGCTGTCGGCGCAGGGCGGCGAGGGTCATCCTGGGTTTCCTGCTCATGGCGGTGCCCGTAGCTCCAACTCCTCCCATCGCGATGTTGCTGCGGCAAGCTCCGTCGCAAGCTGCTTGAGCCGGGCGTTCGCCCCGGCGGCGGCGCCGGCTTTCAGCGCGATGGGACTGGCGAGGGTGGCAAACAGCTGGTCCCGTTCCCGCTCCAGGGCATCGATCCGTTCGGGCAGCGTCGCCAGTTCCTGGCCTTCCTTGAAGCTCAGCTTGCGTTTCTTGTCGGCGGTGGGCAATGGGCGCGAGGCAGGGGTGGCCGCCTTCGGGGCGGAGCTGCCTTCGATTCGCGGCGCCGGGCGCTGCCGCAGCCAGTCGGCGTAGCCGCCGACATACTCACCCACCCGCCCGTTGCCTTCCATGACCAGTGTGCTGGTGACGACGTTGTCGAGAAAGGCGCGGTCGTGGCTGACGACGAACAGCGTGCCGGTGAAATCGAGCAGCAGCTCCTCCAGCAGGTCCAGCGTTTCAATGTCGAGATCGTTGGTCGGCTCGTCCAGCGCGAGCACGTTGAACGAACGGGTAAACAGCCGCGCCAGCAGCAGCCGGTTGCGCTCGCCGCCGGAGAGGGCGCGCACCGGTGTACGGGCCCGTTCGGGCGGGAAGAGAAAGTCCTGCAGGTAGCCCAGCACATGCTTCCGGTTCTCGCCGATCTCGACCCACTCGCTGCCGTGAGCGATGCTGTCGGCGATCGTGGCCTCGGGATCGAGCTGCTCGCGCAGCTGGTCGAAATAGACGATCTCGAGTCCGGTCCCCTGGCGAATGGTCCCGGTGTCGGGCTGGAGTTCACCGAGCAGCAGGCGGAGCAGGGTGGTCTTGCCGGAGCCGTTCGGCCCGATCAGGCCGATCCGGTCGCCACGGGTGATCGTCGTGGTGAGGTCCCGCACGATGACCTTTGTGCCGTGGGAGAACCCGACGCCGCGCGCATCCACCACCAGCCGGCCGGAACGCTCCGCCTCCTGCGCCTGCAGCCGCACGGTACCGGACCGTTCGCGCCGCGCGCCGCGTTCCAGCCGCAGCGCCTCGAGGGCGCGCACCCGGCCCTCATTGCGGGTGCGGCGCGCCTTGATCCCGGTGCGAATCCACACCTCCTCCCGCGCCAGCTTCTTGTCGAACTCGGCCCACTCCTTCTCCTCGACGGCGAGCGACGCCTCTTTGCGCTCCAGGTAGCTGTCGTAGCCGGTGCCCCAGTCGACCAGCTTGCCGCGGTCGAGCTCCACGATGCGGGTGGCGAGGCGGCGGAGAAAGGCGCGATCGTGAGTGACGAAGAGCAGCGTCGCGTTGCGCCCGATGAGGAAGTCCTCCATCCACTCGATGGCGTCGACGTCGAGATGATTGGTGGGCTCGTCGAGCAGCAGGATATCGGGCTGGCGCACCAGCGCGCGGGCCAGCAGCACCTGGCGCTTCCTCCCACCGGAGAGCTGGCGGAAGGGTGCGTCCTCCTCGAGGCCGAGATGGGAGAGCACCGTCTCCACCCGGGTCTCGAGCTGCCAGCCGCCGACGGCGTCGAGCGCGTGATGCAGCCGGTCCATCTCGCGGAGGGCGGCGTCGCTCCCGCCGCTGCTGCCTACTCGGTGGCTGGCCTCGTGGTAGCGCGCGAGCAGCGTGCCTGCCTCGCCCAGACCGGCGGCGACGACCTCAAAGGTGGTACCGGCGAGCTCACCGGGCACCTCCTGCTCCAGCCGGGCAATCGTGGTGCCGGTCTGACGGACCACCTCGCCGGTGTCAGCGGTGATGGTCCCGTCGAGCAGCTTCATCAATGTGCTCTTGCCGGTGCCGTTCCGGCCCAGGAGGCAGACCCGCTCTCCCCGTTCGATCCCGAGGCTGGCCCGATCAAGAATGGCCGGTCCACCAAAGGCGATACTCACATCCCTCATCCCCAGCAGCGCCATGCCAGATCCTTGAAAGCGTCAACCGCCAGACCGCCGGATGGTCAGGCGGTCGGACGGTCAGTGAATCGGGCGGAAGGATAGGGGAGGGAGCGCGCGGGACCAAACGCGCTCCCCGGGCGGGTCAGGGGAGGACGATCTCGCCGAGCGGTGTTTCGCTGGGGGCCACGACGGTGACGCACTTGATGGTGACGGGATTGTATAGGGTTCGTCGCAGGGTGCGACGACGACTATACTCACTCCATGCCTTCGATTCCTGCCGTCTTTCCCCTGCTCCTCAGCCTCGCCGCTGTGCTGCTGGAGGATCGTGTCGCGCGCCGTCGCGCCCTCGCGGGAGCCGTGCTGGCGACGCTGGCGGTCGCGAGCCTGGTGGTCGCGGGTGGGGACGACTGGCGGTCGGCCTCCCTCCCGCGGAGCTATCTCGCCACGACGGCGGCGCTGGTGCTGCTCGCGGCGTGCCTGACGGCGGCGGGGGGCAAGGCTCACTGGCGGCAGCGTCCGCTGGCGGCGTCGGTGCTGGGCGCGGGAGCGGTGCTCGCCCTGCTGGTCGCGCGGCCGCTCGCGCTGGCCGGCGGGATGGCCCGGACCATCGCCGCGCTCGGGCTGATCGCGGGCGTGGCGCTGCTGGTCGGGGTCGCGGGATGGAAGTTCACCGGTCCTGCGCTCGGGCGGATCGAGGACTGGTTGCGGTCGCGTGAGACAGCGGCCCGCCCATCGCCTGCCGCCCCGCGCCTCCTGCGCCTGTTGGCGGCTCATCTTGGATTCACGATTGTCGCGCTCAGCGTGCGTCATCTGCACCTGCTGTTCGCCGCCGTGCTCTTCGGTGTGGTGACCGGGTGGGCGTTCGAGCGGGCCGCACAGGGCGGTGGACGGTGGCCGGTCGGCGTCGGGCTGAGCGTCACTGCGCTCGTGGCCGCCTGGTGGCTGCTCGCCTCGGTGGCAGGTGACACACCGCTCGGGTTTGCGGTTCTTGCCGAGGCACCGTACAGCGACAGCTTCGAACTTCTGGTCGCCCCGATCCTGTTCCTGGCGGTCTGGCCGCTGCTGCACCTGGCCCCCTTCCAGTCCGCCCGCCAGGGGCCGGCCGCCCCCGTGCTCGGCGCGGTGCTGCTGTATCGTCTGGGGCCAACCGCGATCGCCGGCGGGATGGTGCACTGGCAGCCGGTGCTCTTCCTGCTGCTCGTCGCAGCCGCGGTGGCGGCGGCCGCCCGGCGGAACGATGCCGCGATTCTCACCACGCTTGGGTTGGGCGGAATCGTTTCCCTGGAGCCCGCGGCCGGAGTGGCGGGTGTTGGGCTCGTGGTGCTCGGGTGCGTGTTCGCTGGTGCCGCCCGACTGACGGCAAGCGGATTCCGACTGAGCCCGGTCGGACGGGTCCTCGCGTCGCTGTTGCCTGTGGCGGGTGTCGCCCTGCTGCTGCCGGTGGTGGAGGGGATGCTGGGGGTGGAGGTGGTGTATTGTGTGGTCTTGGTACTGGTGGCGCTCGTGGCCATTCGCCTTCAGCCGCTGGCTGTGAGCTGACGGCATGCGGTGCCCGGGCATCGGCGATCAGGCTCTTCGCGCTGGATTCTAGCCAACGGCTGATGGCCAACGGCCAACGCCCCTTCGCGAATGCCTCCCCGACGGCTATATATTCTCCCCTCGCGCCGGAGCCTTCTTCGGCCGATCGATTCCCAACTCTACGAGGAGAGCGCCATGGCGTTCACCCTGCCCCCACTGCCGTATGACTACACCGCCCTGGAGTCGCACATCGACGAGCAGACGATGCGAATCCACCACGACAAGCATCATGCGGCCTACGTCAACAACCTCAACGCCGCGCTCGAGGCGCACGCCGACCTCGCCGCCAAGTCCATCGACGCGTTGATCGCCAATCTCGATGCCGTGCCGGAAGCGGCCCGCACCGCGGTGCGGAACAACGGCGGCGGGCACGCCAACCACACGCTGTTCTGGGAGCTCATGGCGCCCGGTGGTGCCAGGGAGCCCCAGGGTGCGCTGGCCGATGCCATCACCACGACCTTCGGCGGCGTCACCCAGTTCAAGGACGCATTCACCAAGGCGTGCACGACCCGGTTCGGCAGCGGCTGGGCCTGGCTGGCGCAGAAGAAGGACGGTAGCATCGAGGTGTACAGCACCGCCAACCAGGACAGCCCCGTCATGGAGGGCAAGGTGCCGCTGCTCGGCTGCGACGTCTGGGAGCATGCCTATTACCTGAAGTACCAGAACCGGCGGCCGGATTATGTCGGCGCCTGGTGGAACGTGGTGAACTGGACCGCAGTCGGGAAACGATTTTCCGGGAAGTAGGGACTGAAAGAGCGGGAGGGGGAACAGGGAGGAGGTAACGAACTACCTCGTCACGATCCTTCCTTTCCGTTCCACGTTTCCCA
>JAWXBX010000120.1:0-6096 GCA_034440415.1 Gemmatimonadota bacterium
GGGCGGTAGTGCGCGCCCCCGGGCGCGCACTGGACGCGACACCAGCCGGAGGGGATTCACCCCCGGCTATCGCCCGTACGGAAAGTGCCCGGCGGACTAGAACCGGTAGCCGAATCCCGCGCCGATCACGAATGGATTGATCTTCAGCGCGTAAACCTTGGTCCCGCCAGACTTCACGTCCGTCTTGATATTCACATACTTGCCGTCAACGTTGAACACGCCGCGCGTGCCCAGCGGAATGTCGAAGCCGGCGTTGAGTGCGTAACCCACGCTGGTGGTCAGGTCGAGCGCTTCCAGCCCGCCCGATTTGCCATAGAAGATCGTGAGGTTTCCGCCCGCACCAACGTAGGGATCGAAGCCGCCCCTGGCGATCGGATGGAACTGCAACACCAGCGTCGGCGGGAGGTGCTGTACCGTGCCGAGACTGGTGCTGCCGGACTTCACCTCCTGCGAAGCGGTGGCGAGCACCAGTTCCACGGAGAGAAATGGCGCGAGCCTCCGGGAGATATCGATTTCAGCGGTCGCGTCCGCCTGGACATCCAGACCAGACGGCTTGCTCGAAGCGTTTGGCGCCACGACGATCCCGCGGGCGCGGACCATCCACGGGTGTTCCTCCTGCGCCCGGGCAGCGGCGGGAAGAACAAGGGAGAGTGCGGCAACAGTGAATCCAACAGAAAACCGGCGCATGGCAGCTCCAAGGGTGAGTGAACCCCGGGAAATCTGTCGCGCACCGCTAACGACTTTGTGAATTCAGTCCGAATTCATCATCATCGTTCGCCTACCAGAGCGCTCGCGCCCCCAGATCGAACCGGAGACCGCTCCCGCCGGTCGTGATGGGGTGACTGAAGTCGAAGCGCAGCATACCGCCCAGCAGGGCGAAGCCCAGTCCGCCACCGGCCAGCAGTCGGGAACCGAACAGATCCGATGCCCGCGCCGCCTGCCCCGCATCGGCGAACAGGACCGGCTGAAGCACGCCACGGGCCAGTGGCCAGTCCGCCTGCACCGACCAGGTGGCCTGCCCACTCCTGGTCCCGTAATCGAAACCGCGCACCGTACCGCTGCCGCCGAGCCGGAAGGCCTGTTGCGGCAGCGGATTGGCGGTGGTGATTCCGCCCCGGAGCACGAACTGCGGCCGCCGTGGCTGACTCCACAACCTGGGACGCCACAGACCGTAGGCCCGTATGGTCGTCCGACCGGCACCGCCCAGCAGATCAGTCGCCAGCATCCAGCGGTTGCCAAGGACGCCACCGTTGAGCCGCAGACCGAAGCCACCAAAGGTCCCTTCCTGCACCGGCGGGTTCGGCGGGAAGTCACCCGTCCCGCCTACCGCATCGTTGAGCCACGACCGCGCCTCCCGGCGCACGCTTGTGGCATCCTCCAGCAGCGCCGTCGTCGTGAGTTCGACACCAGGTGCGACGGTCTGCTCGCGGGAGAGCTCCGCCCCATGCCCCAGCAGATAGTCGGCGTCATCGTGCCCGACGAACATGGCGTTGAGACTGGTACCGAAGCTGTTCGTCCGGGCGAAAGGATCGTGGGTCCGCAGCTCGCGGAAGCCGCGGAGGGTCCAGCGCCCCGAGGGGGCATCGCGGACCACCGCCAGCGCGCCGGTCACCCTGCTGTCCGACAGACCGAAACGCGCCTCGGCATCAAGGGTGGTGAAGCCGTCACGGGTCACCCCCAAGGTGCGCCGCATCCCGAGTGAGTGGCCCGCAACCCGGTTGTAGCGAACCATCTCGGGAATACGCTCCCACCAGAAGCCGTTCCGTGAATAGCCGCTCACGTCGCGAGGCAGCTCGGCCGCCCGGCGCTCGAGATCGGCGCTGAGGTCCAGCAGCCGGCGCGACTCCACCGGATCGGGGACGAACACCAGCGGCTCATCCCACCCGCCGTAGGCCTCGAGCGAATCCTTCGGCGCCCGGTGAATCTCGAACCGGCCGCCATCCAGCAGACCCGCCCGGTCGCTCGGCTCGGCGTCACGCAGCGAGTCGGCCTCCCCCTCCCGCCGCCGGCTCCGGCTCCGACGCTCCTTGCGGGCCGAATCGCGCTGCGCTTCGAGAATACTCTGGAGGCTGTCCCGGTCCGTGACACCCTCGGGCAGCTCCACGACGAAGCGCACCGCCTGCCCGGTATTGATGGTGTAGTCGTCGAAGACCGTTGTGGCCTCGAAGGGGATGACGAGACCACCCAGCAGCGGCAGCTCCACCCGACCGGAGACGACCTGGCGGTACGGCATCCAGTCACGCCGCTCCTGCAGCGAATACGCGAGGTCGCAGCTCAGACTGAGGAACCGGTTGATCAGGCGGTTGGCCATCCGGGCATCGGTACTGTCGCTCTTGCTCTCGCTATCCGGACCGACCCACAGCTCCCGGCCGACAAACCGGAACGAAAATCGCGCGACTTCCGCGCTTGCCGCATCGAGCCAGAGATCGCCCACCAGCAGCGCCCCTCCCTTGCGGCGGGGAGCCACGCTCAGCCGATAGAGCTGCAGCGAACTGCCGTCCTGCGTCGTCACCCGCAGACTGTCCACCAGCGCGTAGCGGTACCATGCCGGTCCATCGAGTGCGAGGGGATGCAGCGAGGCCTGGGCGGGAAAGTCGCTGCCGAAGACCCGCACCGAGTCGCCCAATCCCCGCGGCACGAACCACGGCTCATCAAAGATCGTGTTGAGCCGGAGGTCGCGTGAGCGCGCCTCGCTGCGGCGCCCCTCGATATCGACCCGCAGGTTGTTCGGGGCCGACCACTGCACCCGGCCCTCCTGCTCCTCCACTGCGGCCGGCGGCACGATGGCCCAGCGCCGCCGCCCCAGCCCGAATGACAGTCGGTAGTGAATCCGCGCCTGATAGTCCCGCACCGCGCTGTCCGACGCCTGGTGCCGCGCCTGTGCCCGGGCCACCAGTTCGGCGGTGCGCGCATCGGCGAAGACGGCCGTGTCGCTCGTTCCCTGGGCCAGCTGCAGTGTCAGCAGGAGTGCGAGCATGCGGAGTCACACAGAAGAGAAGTGGCCGGGACGACACCGGCCCCGTAGCGCGCCACGGGGCCGGTCAGGAATGCGGAGCGGGAACGGAACGTCAGGCCGACTGCTCCACGCCAGGCTTGGTGCCACCCCAGCGGCTGCGGCCGTCACGATGCAGTCCGTACGCCTTGAGCCGGCGCCACAGGGTGGTACGGCTGATGCCGAGGTGCTTGGCCGTTTCGGCCAGTTTCCAGCCATGCGAATCGAGCGAGCGGACGATTGCATCCCGTTCGCGGTCGGCCAGCGTCGTCGGTCCTTCGAGTCCGGGAATGAACATCGCCTCGCCCAGTTCCAGCGAACCCACCCGGATGGGCCGGAGCCGGCCACCCATGGCCGCCAGCCGGGGCATCAGACTCTGGGCGTCGTCGGAGGGTTCGAGCAGGCTGGCCAGCGCCTCCCGGGCCTGCGAATTGGCGTAGACCACCTTGCCCTGGGGATCGAAGACGACGACCCCCTCGCTGAAGCCATCCAGGAGGGCCTTGGCGAGGGGGGAGAACACCGATGGGGGGTTGAGGGCATCCGGCATGTGTCGGTCTACGGTTTGGGAGGAGTCGGGGTTTCAGCCTGCGTCCTGACCCCCCGGTGACGCCCGGCCCCCCGGGGGAATGGACACGCCCTACTCCGCGCTCAGTCCCTCCATGGGAAGCGCACGGCTCTGGACCCGCTCCGCCCAGAGGACCAGCCCGAGCCCGATGAAGATCAGGCACCCCGCCCCGAGGGTCCGGCCGGTCAGCTGCTCCCCCGGCAGGATCAATGGTGCGGCAAGGGCGGCCAGGAAGGGCTGCAGGTAGAGAAAGCTGGCGACGGTGTTCGACGAGACCCGCTGCAGCGCCCAGAGATTAAGGAAGTAGGCCCCGATCGTAGGGCCCACCACGATATAGGCGACCAGCCAGCCGATGGACCCATGGAAGACCTCCGGCCTCACCCCCCCCAGTGCAGGGATCCCGAGCGGCAGCACGCCCAGCGCGGCGAAGAGCATGACATAGGTTCCCACCGTGATGGCGTCGTAGCGGGCGAGGAGCGGCTTGGAGATGAGGAAATACGCGGCATAGCAGACCATGCCGAGAAGGATGAGCAGGTTACCCAGCGCGACACCGGGCGCGAAGCTGAGTCGGGTGGGATCGATGAGATACACCGCCCCCGCGGCCGCGAGGGCGATCCCGCCGAGCTTGAAAAACGAAGGACGCTCCAGCCCGAGCAGCAGCGAGCCCACGACGGTGAAGACCGGAGCGGTTGTGACCAGGATCGTCGCATTGACCGCGGTGGAGTGCCCCAGCCCGAAGAGATAGAGCGACTGGTTCGCGGTGACCCCGAGGAGGCCGGAGACGGCGACACGCAGGAGGTCGCGCCGGTCGTGGATCCACGGCCCCCCGCGTGCGGCGTTGAGCAGCACAAGCGCACCGGCGGCCCCGAAGATCCGGATCGTCACGAGCAACCCGGCCGGCACCACCGGCAGCACCAGCCGGCCGGTCACGGCGAGGCTGGCAAAGAGCACCTGCACTATCACCAGACAGAGCTGGACCATGGCGTTGACCGGGCCCCTACCGCCGCCGCCGACGGGGGCCGCGCATGCGTGAGCGCCGTTCCTCTTCCCCCGCCTCATCCAGCCGGGCCCGCACGGCGTCGAGCGAATCGCCCTCCAGCGCGGAACGGTTGCCGCGCACGACGGCGAAATGGAGCGGCCGGTCCACCCGGGGCAGATCCGACGGTGAGAGCCGCCGTGCCTGGCCCTCCCGCAGCTGCAACCGCACGATGCCGCCGGCCGGACCGAGCTCGTAGTACAGCGGCACGGTGTCGCCGAGCAGCCGCACACTGCTCGGGAGCGCGAGCAAACGGTTGCGCTCCTGGTCCGGCACGATCGCCGCGGCATCCAGCGCGATGCTGGTCGACAGAAACGCCTCCCAGCTGGTCACCCCGTCGAGTTGTGCCCGAATCCGCGCGCGCACCGCGGCCGGCTCCGCCACCGCGAGCGTTCCTCCCGAGCGGCGCCACAACTCACCCAGATCGGTCGCGCCACGTCGCACCCGTCCCTGGTGCGAGTGCGGCGTTTCTCCGCCGAGCAGCGCGGAGGTCAGTCCCTCGCGCAGCGCCGGGTGCAGATCGGCCGGCACCTCGTCATCAAGCCGCTCGTCGATCGCCTCCAGCTCGAACCCGAAGTAGGTGAGTCGCTGGCGGAGCACGAGCTCCGGGTGCTTGCGCGATCCGCCGATCTGCACTTCGGCCGCGCCACGCCGCGCATGGCGCCGGATCAGGTCGTAGGACAGCGTCGTGCCTTCGATCGAGGCGCGGGGCACCCCGAAGCGATCGGCGAAATAGCGCAGTGATCCCGCCACCGCCCCCCACGTCCCCGCCACCGAATTGCGCGAGACCCGCGCCTCCTGTCCCTCGGCGGTGTGCTCGTCGAGCACGAGGTCGAACGGCATGATCCGCGCGACCAGCTCGGTCCAGGCATCGCGTACCGCGTGGCTGGCATAGGGCAGCTTTTCCGGCAGCGGAAGTTCCAGGGCGCGGAACACCGAGGCCGTCCCCAGCGCGATGTCTTCGATCGCCTTGACCAGGACGCCCCGCTGCTCGGCCCATTCGGCCAGCGCCTCCTCCTCGAAGAGGTGGCGCGGCAGGCCGTACACCTCGCCCAGCCGCCCGTGACGATTCACCGCCTCGACGAAGAGATTGTACGCCGTGAGGTGATCGCTCCCCGCGACCCGCACCCCTTCGAGGTTCCGCTCCTCGCGCGTCATCCGGTGAAGCGAGTCGATGTTGGAACAGACCGCGACCACCGGGGCGAGCTCGGTATCGGCGTGGGCCAGCAGTTCGCCCCAGGCCCGGTCCACCGGCATGCCCTCGACTTCCCGGCCATAGCGGGTCAGCCGGTTGTTCTCGACCAGTCCCCGATCGGTCAGCAGCTGCAACGCACGGCGATACGCGGTGCGATCGAGAGCGACCGGCAGGTCGAGCTCGGTTGCGTCCACTCCGATGGCGGCGCAGGTGATCGCCACCCGCTCGGCGTCGCCGGCAAGCTGGAACTCCGGCGGCGTCGGCCGGAGCTTCTCGAAGACGAGGTCGCGGTCGGTGAGGATGTAGAC
>JAWXBX010000121.1:0-10212 GCA_034440415.1 Gemmatimonadota bacterium
CGCCTCGAGGCGCGGTGGTTGGGGCCAGAGGAAGGAATCGAGGATCGAGTGCAGTGACGGATGCTCGCGGCTCGGGAAGGTTTCCAGTCGGACAACCTGAAGACCTCCGACCCCGCGATCCAGGAGTGCCACATTCGTCTTGGTACCGCCGACATCGCAAGCAAGTATCATGGCGTGCGCACCTGGCTGGCGCCCCGGGAGCTCCCGCATTGCAGATGATCCTCGCGGCTGGGGAACGCAGGGGGGAGGAACCGGGTCGGGTCGAAGCAGTCAACGCCCTGCCCGGGCATTTGGTTCCGGTCTCGTGGGCCTGGCGGGCTACGGGGCGGGCGCCGCGGCGCGGCGCTCAGCGGCTCTGATCCATCCTTGGTAGAGTGGGCTCTTCCGGAGAAAGGTCATGTAACGCTGATACCCTGCGGGATCCGTCCCCTTCAAGACCTCCACGGCTGCGCGCACCGTCGCCGCGGAGAAACCCTCCCAGATCCGTTGGCCCATGGCTGCGGTCGCGAGCCGGAGGGCGCCCAGGTACCCGGGCCAACCCGCGCGTCGCGCGACGGCAAAGCTCGAGTCGTAGCTTGCGGCCGCGACGGTGGGAGCGTCGCGGTAGTCGCTGGCCACGAGACTTGAGTCGAGGTAGAGCATCATGCTGTGCTCATCGAGCCCGGCATGGAGCGACACGCCATCTTGACGCTGGATCGAATCAGGTAACGACCCGAGCACGCTTCCCCAGCCGGCGAGGACCGGAAGCAGGCCCCACAGGTTGACCATCGTCCCGCCGTACGTGTCGTGAAAGAAGTCACCCGCTTCGTCGATCGCATTGATATGCAGGGGCGACCCGTGCACGTGGACAACCATGATCCAGCGAAAACCCTGTTCGCCGAGTTCGCTGGCGACATCCATGAAGATCGAGCGTAGCCCCGAGGGGCGCACCGTGTATGTCCCGGGGAACACAAAGTGGCCTCCGATCTCGTTCGACCCGCTGGCGCCGATCGAGATGGGTGGAAAGAGGAGGACGGTCCACCCCGGCATCCGCTCGAAGATGCCTGCCGCAAGCGCATCGGTCAGCCGCGCACTGAGAATGCCATCGGTGAAGGCGGGAAGGTAGGGGCCGTGCTCTTCCAGCATACCGCCCTGGAGCACCACGACGGTCTTGGCGCGATCGAGGGCCGAGATGTGGCGCGTGTTCAGGTCTCCAACACGGAGTACCTGCCCTGCTACGGCGACGGGGTTCAGGCATGACAGAGCGAGAATGACGATCGGGACTGGGCGCATAGGGTCACTGCCAGGGCAGGTGTAACGAAGCCGGCCGAGCGTGCTTCAGAGGTGGGTCAGGGCAGCGGAAGCGCAAGATCAACCCGCGCGCTGTCGGTGGGTACTCCGGGTGAAAAATAGAGCACCGGACCGCGGGCGACGGCCGCATGCGTGCCGGGCACACCATAGCTCAGGGCCCAGAGCACGATGCACCGGGGTCCGGGCGCAGTACCGAAGAGCGTGACGTGGAGCCGGTACGTGCCGTCCAGCGCCGTGGGATAAGTGGCCCCCCCCACTCAGGTTGCTCGGCGACGGGCAAGGCAGCGGGTAGGCGGCGACGCCATAGCCGGCACCAAAAGTAAGGGGGCTCCCGTCCATCGTCGTGATACGGCCGAACAGGAGTGCAGAAGCGAGTGGAATGTCGCCACCCGGGGGATCAACTGGCGTACTCAACGTCTGTTCGCTGGAGCACCCCGCCAGCAGCAGGGAGACGTAGAAAGCCAGGCGGGCGGGAAGCGGCATCGGACGGGGCTCTCGCAAGGGGGAGAGTCACCGTAGTACAGGCGAGCGAACTGGCGGTGACGATCACATCACCCGGACGTCACGGTGGCTCGCGGGCTAACCGCTGGCTCCTGCCGCAGCGCTCTCATGCGATGGCGCGCGCAGCCCGCATTCCGAGAGCATGGCTTCGCGCGCATCCGGTGCGACGGCTACACCCACGGGTCCCTGCTCGCCTTCTCGTGCACGTGCCGGTACGTCTGCCCGAGCTGCCACGCCAAGCGGCTCGCCCTCTGGGCACAGTGCCTGGACACCACGCTGCTCGCGACTGTGCCGCACCGGCAGGTGGTGCTCACCATCCCCAAGCGGCATCGCGCGTACTGTCGGTATCGCCGCCGCCTGCTCGGCGATATCGCCCGTGTCGCCGCCCACACGGTGCGCGCCGCCGTGCGCGCGCTCACCGGCGAACGCGACCTCGCCATCGGGATCGTCGCCCGCCTCCAAACACACGGTTCCCGCGCCACCTGGCATCCGCACCTCCACCAGATTGTCACGGCCGGCGGGCCGGGGGCGCGTTGGACCTGCGAGCGAGTGCCGTGTGGGGTCGCGTCAGGCCTTGGGTGGACCGTAGTAGCCGCGCTGCTCGTGCCCAGGTTCCACAAGCAAGCGGGCGCCTGCAACCAAGTTCGGGTCGAGATCCTCCCCGCCTCGCTCGATGTACGCGATGAGATCGGCGCGCATCCGCGGGTCCCAATAGCTGCGCAGATGGTTGCGGATGCCCTCTGCCCGCCGCTCAGACGGATACGGGGCGAAGAACGCCCCGATCTGGTTCGCCATGGTGACCAGTCGCTCGAGTGCCATGACGCCAGTCGGCGCGGCCGCGTCGTGCCCGGCGGGGTCCGTCATAGCTCCGTCTCGAGCGGCGCCTCGCGTTCGCTGCGTGCCGGGCTCGCCGATGGCGGCGCGACGCGCGTGACTTCGACGGCAGTGACCTTGTACTCGGGGCAGTTGGTGGCCCAGTCCGACAGATCGGAGGTCACTGCGTTCGCCTGCGACTCAGCGTGATGGAAGGTCGTGTACGCGATACCCGGGTTCACCCGCGTCGAGAACCGAACGCGCAAGCGGATCTGGCCGAACCGGCTCGACACCGTGACCCAGTCGCCGTCGCGGATGCCGCGCACCGCGGCGTCCTCGGCGTGCAGGTCGAGGAGGTCTTCCGGGTGCCAGCGCGAATTGGCGGTGCGCCGGGTCTGCGTGCCAACGTTGTACTGCGTCAGGATGCGTCCCGTGGTGAGCAGCAGCGGATAGCGGTCACTGGCGCGCTCGGACGTGGGCACGTACTCGGTGAGCATGAACGTGCCGCGGCCGTTGGCCCGCGGAAAGCGCTCGCGGTGCAGCACTTCAGTGCCCTCCGGTGCGTTCGCGTCGCACGGCCACTGCACCGAGCCGATCCGATCGATCAGCCCGAAGCTCATGCCGCGATAGGCGGGCGAGAGGCGCGCGATCTCGTCAAGGATCTGCCCGGGGTGGTCGTAGCGGACCGGATAGCCCATCGCGTTCATGAGCCGGACGGTGACCTCCCAGTCCTGGTAGCCGGCCAACGGCTCGACCACCTTGCGCACGCGGCTGACCCGCCGCTCGGCGTTGGTGAAGGTCCCGTCCTTCTCGAGCGAGGAGGAGCCCGGCAGAAACACGTGCGCGTACTTCGAGGTCTCGTTCAGGAACAGGTCGTGCAACACCACGCACTCCATGTTGCGCATGGCGGCGACCACGTGGTTGCGGTTCGGGTCGCTCTGCACCGGGTCCTCGCCCATCACGTACATGCCCCGAAACGAGCCTGCGACCGCGGCGTCGAACATGTTCGGCAGCCGCAGGCCGGGCTCCGCGTCGAGCACGACGCCCCACTCCTGCTCGAAGCTGGCGCGCGTCTCGTTGTCGGTGACGAAGCGGTAGCCGCTGAATACATGCGGCCAGCTGCCCAGGCAGCTGCCGCCCTGCACGTTGCCTTGTCCGCGCAGCGGATTGACGCCGACGCCCTCGCGACCGAGCATGCCGCAGGCGAGTCCGAGATTGCCGAGGCACATCACGCCGGTCGAACCCTGGCTGTGCTCGGTGACGCCGAGGCCGTAGTAGATCGCGCTCTTCGGCCCCGCCGCGTACAGGCGGGCCGCGGCGCGGATATCGGCGGGCTCGACCCCGGCCTGCAGCCCGACGACCTCTGGGGCATAGCGGTCGGCGCCGACCAGCGCCGCCCACGGCTCGAACTCCGACCACTCGCAGCGCTCGCGGATGAAGCGCTCGTCGTACAGCCGCTCGCGCACCACGACATGCGCGAGGCTGTTCAGGATCGCGACGTTTGTGCCCGGCCGCAGCGCCAGGTGAAGCGTCGCACTGCAGTGCGCCGAAGCGACGGTCTCGGTGCGCCGGGGATCGATGACGATCAGCCTGGCCCCCTCCCGGACGCGGCGCTTCAGCAGCGAGCCGAACACCGGGTGGCCCTCAGTCGGATTGGCCCCAACCACGACGATCACGTCCGCCTGCAGCACCGAATCGAAATGCTGGCTGGCCGCGCCCCAGCCGATGGTCGCCGACAGGCCGAACTGGGTCGGTGCGTGACAGATTCGCGCGCAGTTGTCGATGTTGTTGTTGCCGAGCACGGCGCGCGCGAACTTCTGCACGAGGAAGATCTCCTCGTTCGTGCAGCGCGAGCTCGAGACCGCACCGACCGAGCGCACGCCGTACTTCGCCTGGATGCGGCGGAACTCGCTGGCGGCGTGGGCGAAGGCCTCGTCCCAGCCGACCGGACGCCACGGCTGGTCGATCGAGGCGCGGATCAGCGGCGTGCGAACACGATCCGGGTGGTCGTAGTAGTCGTAGGCGAAGCGGCCCTTGATGCAGCTGTGGCCGTGGTTCGCCTTGCCTTCCTTCCACGGGGTCATGCGCACGATGCGCCCGTCGCGCGACTCGGCCTTGAAGCCGCAGCCGACACCGCAGTAGGCGCAAGTGGTGACAACGGCGCGATCAGGCTGGCGGGGATTCGGCACGGGCGTATGCTCCGTTGAAGAGACTCTTCTCGACCAGCGCCTGCGTCGGGCAGGACTGTACGCAGGCGCCGCAACTCACGCACTCGGACTCGAAGAACGGCTGGTCGTCGCTGGCGACGACCTTGGACGCGAAACCGCGCCCGGCGATCGTGAGCGCGAACGTGCCCTGGATGTCGCTGCAGGCACGGACGCAACGACTGCAGACGATGCACTTCGCGGGATCGAAAAGAAAATAGGGATTCGAGACATCGATCGGAGCGGTGAGGTGGTCCGCGCCAGTGCCATAAGGGTGGCTCGTGACACCTAGCGCGCGCAGCGCCTCGTGGAACTCGCTCCAGCCGCCGGCGATGTCCTCGGGCGGGAAGTCGGAGAGATAGAGCTCCGCCACACCACGACGGAGCCGGTCAAGGCGGTCCGACCGCGTGCGGATCTTCATGCCTTCCGCGACCAGGGTCGTGCAGCTCGCCGGGAAGCCCTTGAGACCGTCGATCTCCACGAGGCACAGCCGGCAGCTGCCGAAGGGCTCAAGCATGTCCGTCGCGCATAGCTTCGGAACGGCGCGCCCGGCCAGCGTCGCGGCCAGCATCACGGAGCTGCCGGCCGGCACTGTCACCGCGACGCCATCGACCTCCACGCTCAGCGGCGGCCCGTCGCGTGGCGGCGTGCCGAGGTCAACGCTGTCGCGGAGATCGCGGAGTTCAGACCAGGTCATTACACCCTCGCCTAGCAGCGCAAGTGAATAGAAAGCAGAAGAACATCGCCAGCGAATGGCCCTCTCTGGGAAGCGACCGGTGCGGGTGGCTCACAGCGAAAAGTTAGCCGAAAGCGGCTGACGGCTCAAGTCGCCGCTCGCAACTCGCGGGGCCACTTCAACTTGGAGGACGAAGGCGAGGCCGGAGAGGGTGAACAGAAGGATGGCCTGCGCAATCCACGGGGTCCGGATCAGGGGGAGTTGCCCGACGAGGGCGGCCGCGACCCCAAAGGCGACGGTGAGCCCGACCCCAGGAAGCGTGAACCACCGGTCGCTCTGGATGATGCGGTCGAGGGTATGGGCGATGATCCTGGGATCGCCCGAGTGGTCTCCCTGGGCCTTCCAGAAGAAGCCGGTGATGATGTTTCCGAGCAAGAGGACCACGGCCAGGATGTGCAGGGCCTCGAGGGCGAGGTACATGAGTCCTCGGGTGGCTGGGGGCGGGGAACGAGGTCATCCCGAGCGACTACGGAGGGCGAGGGGCCGCGGATCCACAGTGGAACGAGGTGGAGCGAGCTTGCAGCAAGCTCAGGCGGCAAGAGTCCGGGCTTTGCCAGCCGCATGCGGTGGTTAGCCAGCAGCCCCGGAGTCCAGCGCTTCGAGATCCAGCAACCGGCGACCATGACGCACGGTGAGGACCGCGACCAGCTTGGGCTCGACACGATAGATGATGCGGTACACGGCGTGATGTATCTCCCGGATGCCCGGGCGGCCCACCTCGGCGACAACATGCCCCGTACCCGGATGCCGGCTCAGCACGCCAGCGCGGACAAACAGCTGGGTCACCCACCGCTCCGCCGCGAGAGGGCGGTCCTCCGCGATGCGCGCCGCGATCTCACCCGCCCTGGCGATGGCCAGCGGGGACCAGACAACCTTCACTTGGCCAAACGCGCGAGGACTCGCCGCTTTGCTTGGGCCGGGCTAATTCCCCGCCCCTGCGCCACCTGCCGCTCGGCTTTCTGCACGTCCTCCAGCAACTCCACCCGCTCCAGCAGATCCTCGTACGCTTCCACGTCCACGAGCACTGCGGCACTCCGCCCGTGTTGGGTCAAGACCATCGGGCGCCCGGTCTTGCGCACCCGCTGGACGAACGCGGCCAGATTGGCCCGTAACTCGGAGAGCGGGCGGACATCGTCGGTCAATCGGATACGGGCCATGGGTCTCTGTACGGAAGAGTGTACAGAGAAGTGTATGGGGACAGGGCGCTCCGGGCAAGCGAGGCCAGGGATGAGGCCCGCTTCCTGCTGGCTAACGACCACGCATCAGCTGCCAAGCGCGGGCGAACGATTCTGAACGAGACACAGCGGCCGGGCCGCGCTTGGGCAGCGTGATGCGCCTGTCAGGTGGCGCGCAACCGCTCCCAGAAGGCGCGCGGCGAGAGAATAGGAAGCAGTGCGTGGTCCGCCACAACCAGCAGATCCGCATCGCCGGTGACGAGCAGGTCCGCCCCGCCGGACACGGCCGAGGCGAGGACCCATGCATCGTCCGGGTCACGGATCGAAACGGCCAACAGCGCGGCGGGGCGCGGAATGACCGTCTGGCCCTCCAGGACCTGCTTGGCAATGGTCCAGGCGTCCGGCGGGAGCGCAAACTTCTTCAGCAGGAAGCGCTCGACCTCCTGCAGCACGACGGCGGGGAGGATGAGCTCATGCTCGGCGAGCACGACCCGAAAGACATCGGTCGCCAGTCCACGCGTGGCGAAGGCACTGACAATAACGTTGCTGTCGAGGCAGACCTTCACGAGACGTCTCGGTACACGTCCTCGTCAGTGAGATAACCGCGGGCCTCAGCGAATGGCATGATCTGGCGGCGCGCCTGTTCGAACTGGAGCAAGGCGAGCTGTCGCCGCAGGGAATCGCGAATGATGTCGCTGCGGGACCGGCCCAGCTGCTTGCAGACGCGATCGAGGCGGCGCTGGAGCTCGCGGTCGAGACGGATGGTGACGGCGTCTTTCATGTATGACAATGTACGACGGCGGACAGTTGTTTGCAAGTACCTGTGCCACCTTGCATCTCTAATTGTGACGGTTGCAGTAGCTGCTTGATACGGTGGTAACCCGTTGCGCCTACGGGCCTCGAGCCCGTTCGTTAGCTGGGGTGCCACCCGCTGTTCTTCGCCGAGAGCCCGAACAGGTGCCCGGGGAACCACCCCGCATCACGCCAGGTTGGGCCACGCCGATCGTTTCCTGCGCGGAGGTCCCCATGGACCACTTCATTGGCCTCGATGTCGCCCAGGCCACCTTCGACATCGCGTCGCTCCCCGACGGCGAGCACTGGACGGTCGCCAACGCTGACTCGGGGCTGGCCGAACTCGCCCCACGCCTCCTCGCTCTCGCCCTGGTGGTGCTGGAAGCCACCGGGGGCTTTGAGATGCTGGCGGCGCTCACCCTGGCCCAGGCGGGCCTCCCGATCGCTGTCGTGAATCCACGCCAGGTCCGCGACTTTGCCAAAGCCCTGGAACGCCTCGCCAGGACCGATGCGCTCGATGCGGCGATGCTCGCCGAGGTCGCGCAGCGCATCCGCCCCGAGCCGCGGCCGCTCCCCGATGAGGCGGCCCAGCTCCGGGAGGGCCTGCTCACGCGCCGTCGGCAAATCGTCGACATGCTCACGGCCGAGAAGAATCGCCGCGGCTTCGCGCGGAGTCCCATCGAGCGGGACATCAGCCAGCACATCCGCTGGCTGGAGCAGCGGCTCGCCGACGTCAATGGCGATCTCCAGGACGCCGTCACCGCGAGCCCGCTCTATCACGCCAAGGCAGCCCTGCTGCGTCCCGTGCCCGGTGTCGGCCAAGTCACGACGCTCACCCTGCTGGCCACGCTGCCTGAACTCGGGCACTTGTCCCGCCATCAGATCGCGGCGCTGGTCGGCGTCGCCAACGCCATGCTACATCACAACCAGCCGTGGGAGCCCCAACACGCTTGACTTTCAAGACAGTTGCTAACGCCCGCGCATGACTTGCAAGGTGCGGGCGCAGAACAGGGACCTGTCCGCCCTCGTGGCTCAAATGCCTGCTCAGAGCAAGGCCGTGGCCGCGCCACGTCTGGTGCATGCGCTTGTTAGCCGGCGCGTGTTCCGAGCCATCGCTTGAGTGACTGCTGGCTCTCGGTGGAGGCGTAGCCTGCGAGCAAGCTTGTGATGCTGATATCCTCGTCGAGGTCGGGCCAGTGAATGCCTTCGCCACGCCCGACGAGACGCCAGTTGGACCGTTCGACCGGACTGCCGGCCAAGAGCCGGGGGAACCAAGCCAGGGGAACGGAAAGCACCCGTGCGTCGAGCAGCTCGACGACCAGCAGGTCCTCGGTAATCTGGACAGCCTGTGCCCAAGGTGGGCGAAGTTCAATCGGTGAAGTAGTCATTCCACGCTCGCAGCAAGAGTTCCCGATTGGTGGTCACCAGACCTTCGATCAGTCGCAATTCCTTGGCGCCGTAGCCACCACTATCGGCAAGGCGCACGGGGTCGAGCCAGAACCTGCCGGCATTGGCGTCACGTTCGATGTGGACGTGGGCCGGCTCATGCCCATCGGCGGAGTAGAAGAAGAACCGATAGGGGCCATGGCGAAAGACTGTCGGTATGGGGTAAGTCTAAAGCAGGTAATCAGTTGACGCCAGCGGAGGCGGCACGCAGGAGAGTCGTCGGTGGGAACACGGTCGGAATGCGTTGATGGAGGTTACCAGGGGTGACCGCGGGGCACGGAGTCACCGCGTCCGCCGAACGACCTGCGGTTCTGCGGCAGGGCCTGGTACGACCACCGCCGAACTGCGAAGCTACGGCCCGGGAGCGGCCGCCGTCAGCCCTACCCGCAGCAAGCGCTTGTCAGCCGGCTATCGCCCGAGGATCACATCAATTCCATGAAGCACTTGGGCGACCTGTTTGGGCACGAGTCGTCCAACTCGGTCAGTCAAAAACTCTCGATCGATGGAAGTGATCTGTGATCCATTGGCAACGGAGTCCTTGGGCAAACCAGTCGCCTTGGCTGAAAGCAAAGTGCTGCCTGGTGCGTCCGCCCAGGTCAGGTTGCTCGTAAGGGGAACACATACGACGGTCGCAAGGCGACTCCGATTCAAGGAATTCCCCTGAACCACCACGACAGGGCGCCGAAAGCCCGGACCGGATCCGGCAGGCTCGGGGAGCTCGGCCCACCACACCTCGCCTTGGGCGATCTCTACCACTCGGTCCGCTCGAAGACTCGGCGCGTCGTCCGCATGCGAAACGGATCGGGCTCGGGCTCGCCGAGATGTTCCATGACCCGATTCATCGCCTCGGTCACCTCGTCGGGGGAGTGTCGCACCAGGTACTCCGTCAGTGCATCGGCGTAGAGCTGGCTGCGGGACTTCCGCGCCCGCTTGGCGAGTTGCTCGGCGGCGCGGAACACGGCGTCAGGAAGGGATACGGCTGTCTTCATACCATCAGTATAACCACGAAGGTCTCACCCGCAACAGTGTCTGGGCAAGTCCGCCCAACGCTCCGGTTCAGCGGCGGCGCGGCGCAGCGGACCGTCCCCCTCTCTGCATGCTGGGCCCCATCAAGTGTCTGCTCCGGCGCTACCTCTCCCCCGCCGTCACAGCCTACGAGATCCTTCGTTGCCCGGCCCCATACATCAGTGGGGGGTGACGGCTCGTGCTTGTTCAGTGGCACGGGACCTCGCACCTGGGTGGCGTTCGCTCACCA
>JAWXBX010000122.1:0-58344 GCA_034440415.1 Gemmatimonadota bacterium
CCGCGACCGCGGCGGCTGCGACCACCGTCCGCGCGCGGCTCGCGGCTGTCCGGCTCACCGCTGTCGCCGACCGGAGCCGAGGGACTCGGTGCACTCGCGGCGCTGGGGGCCGAGGCGGGCGCTGCACCCCCAGGGGAAACTTCGTATTGTCCGTTATCCAGCTTGGTGAGCTTGATCAGTCGCCGATGGCTGGCCTCGAGTACGAATTTGCTGAACCGGCTGAAGCCGGCGTTCTTCTCGTCGAAATTCGGGTCCTGTTGCTGCATGACCTGCTTGAGCCGGTCCGACCGCATCACGTCGCGGTTCTTCGCCATCGTGGCCACGGCGTCCTGCACCAGCTGCCACGGATCCTGCTGGGCTGAGGGAGCGTCCGCTTCCTTGGTCAGGCCGGCGAGGTCGGAGTACGAGTAGTACTCGTCGCAATTCTGGATCAGCAGATCGCTCGCCGATTCCCGGATGCCAACCCCGATCACATACTTGCCGTACTCCTTCAGCTTGATCACCAGCATCGAGAAGTCGCTGTCCCCCGACAGCAGGATGAACGTGCCGATCTCCGGCCTGGTAAAGACCAGCTCCATCGCGTCGATCGCGAGGCGGATGTCGGTGGCGTTCTTCTTGTTGGTGCCGAAGGCGGGAGCGAAGATCAGGTCGATCGAAGACTCGGACAGCGGAACGATGTACTGATGATACCGCCGCCAGTCGGCGTAGGCGCGGGACACCGCCACCTTGCCCTTGATGATGTCGCTGTTGAGGAGGTGTTTCAGTTCCTTGGTGAGGTCGGACCGGATGCCCAGGGTGACGTTGTCGAAATCGATCATCAGGGCGGCGTTGGGGGCATGGATGGGAACATCGCCCGCACGCAGGTGGCGCAGTTGAGGTACAGTCACGTCGTTGGTGGCTCCAGGCGGGCTGGTCACCGGATCTGCACCGCGGAGCGACACCCCCGGCCCGAAGCCGGCGGGGTGCTCTCCAGCGGCGCAGCCCGGGGGCCGCGCGCCTCTGCTCAGGCTCCCGGGAGCACGCTCTCACGGGGGCATCGTCGTCTCGCGGGGGAACAGGCAGCGGGCCGCCGTCAGGCGGGCGCGCCCCATTCCCGCGGGCGTGGGCCCGGAACCCGCCGCATGCGCGGCCCATGAGGTCCCGGATCAGGTGGGGAAATGTAGAAGGTGCGGGGCAGCGCTGGCAGGGGTCAATCGGCCACGAGAGCGGCAATCACGCGTTCGCCCGCCCGGCCGTCCCAGCCCTCCGGCCGGCCCGGGTGGAACGCCCCCTCGGCACGACGGGTCAGGACCTCGGCGACTGCCCGGTTGATGCCGTCACGCTTCGAGGGGATCAGGCGATTGGTGCCTTCCGTGACGGTGACCGGTCGCTCGGTGTTCGCGCGTGCCGTCAGGCAGGGGACGCCAAGCACCGTGGTCTCCTCCTGCAGCCCGCCGGAGTCGGTCAGGACGAGGGTGGCCTGCTCCACCAGGGAGATCGTCTCGAGATAGCTCAGCGGATCGAGCAGCGTGACGCGACGTGCCAGCGCGCCGAGCCCGAAATCGGCGATGCGCTGCCGGGTGCGCGGATGGATCGGGAAGACCACCGGCATCTGTGCCGCCAGATCGTCCAGCGCCCCGAGGATTTCGCCCAGCACGTCGGGGTGATCGACATTCGATGGCCGATGGAAGGTGACGAATGCGTAGGGCGCTCCCGCGACACCATGGGCTGCCGGTGCGCCGAGTTCGTGCGCCGTGTCGCGCAGCGTCAATAACGTATCGACCATCACGTTCCCCACGAGCTTCACCCGCACGTCTGGAATGCCCTCGGCCCGCAGGTTGTCGTTCCCGTCCCGGCTGGGGGTGAGGCACAGGTCGGCGAGCTGGTCGGTGAGCAGCCGGTTCAGTTCCTCGGGCATGGTGCGGTCGCGGCTCCGGAGTCCCGCTTCCACATGCGCGACCCTGATGCCCTTCTTCGCCGCCACGAGCGCGCAGGCGACGGTCGAGTTCACGTCGCCGTAGACGACGACCCAGTCGGGCGTGAGCCGGTCCAGTACCGGTTCGAACTCCAGCATGATCCGGGCGGTCTGCACCGCGTGCGTTCCCGAGCCGACGCCGAGATTGACATCCGGCGTTGGCAGGCCAAGGTCCGCGAAGAAGCGATCGCTCATCGCGGCGTCGTAGTGCTGACCGGTATGGACCAGGTACTGCCGCAGGCCCGGCACGGCAGCCCCGGCGCGAAGCACTGGTGCCACCTTCATGAAATTCGGCCGGGCTCCGACAACGTGGAGCAGGCTGCTCATTGCCGCTCCGACGCGAGCGGCAGGTCCAGCTCGAAGTAGAACCGCGTGCCCTGGTCAGCGATGGTCTCCACCCGGAGGTTGGAATGCATCGCTTCCACCAGCTTGCGGCAGATCGACAACCCCAGGCCCGCGCCGGAGAACGCATACTCCCCCGGCTTCTGCCGCCGGCGGAACGGCTCGAACAGGGTCAGCATCGCATGCGGTGGGATCCCGCGGCCGGTATCGCGGACCGAGAATTCCACCCGGGTGCCGCTCTTGATGTCGCCCCGCACTTCGACGTGACCGTCAGAGGTGAATTTCAATGCGTTGGTCGTCAGGTTCAGGAGGACGCGGGAAAGCGCGACGGGATGACCCACGCGGAAATCCTCCGGCGGCGTCTCCAGCCGGACCTGCAACCCCTTTTCCTCGGCGATCGGCTGCACAATATCGCGCACCGACTCGAAGATGTCCGACATCGAGAAGGGCAAGGGATCCAGGTCGACCAGCCGGTCCCCACCCCGGGCGAGTTCAATGACGTCGCTTGCGAGGGAAGACAGGCCGAATGCCGCGGAATAAATGAGCCCCAACTGGCGCTCTTGTATCGTGTTGATGGGGCCGCTGCGGGCGCGCTGGAGGGTCTCGGCCAGAAAGAGAATGGAGGTCAGGGGAGAGCGCAGATCGTGTGCGACCTCGACGACCAGCTCCATCCCGTCCGGTCCGGAGAGCCGGTCGGCGAAATGCTGTGCCCAGTCCGGCTCGATGGCCTGATGGACCGCCTCGATGGCCTGAAGCACGCAGAGCAGCGAGCCGACGTCGATTGGCTCGGTACGCACCTGCAACTCCTCAAGGAGCCTGCGGCGCACCAATTCGAGCAGTCGTCGCCCCAGGACTGAGCGGGGCAACCCCAGCGGCACACCACTCCCCGCGCCGGCCTGACGGATCGCGGCGCCCAGCTGCGCCAGCAGGCCGCGGACCTCATCCTGGGACGGGCTGTCCTCGACCACCTGCTGCCAGCCGGTCTCCACCGATGCCAGAACGCCATCCAGATGCCCCATGAGCCGCGCACACAACGGCCCGCGCGGCAGCGGGCTCACGGCAGGTTCGGTCACTCAGGCATCCCCGTCAGGTCGTCCCGCTGAAAGCTGTGCTTGTCCATCAGGCGGTACAGGGTGGTGCGGTCAATGTTGGCGAGGCGCGCGGCCTTCGACATGTTCCCGCCAGCCCGACCGATCAGGCGGGTCAGGTATTCCTTCTCGAACTGGGCCACGACCCGATCCTTGGCGAGGTGATACGCTTCATCCAGCACCGGCGTTGTCAGCGTGCTCTCCGTCCCGAACTCCGATCCATCCTCGTAAATTGGCACGTCGTTGGGCTGGATCACCTGATCCGGCTCCGCCAGCACGGCCACGTGCTCGATCACGTTCTGCAGTTCACGGACGTTGCCTCGCCACGGCCGTGACCGGAGGAACGCCAGACTCGCATCCGACAGGCGGGGCACCCGATCGCCCATCTGGCGGTGGCGCTGCCAGTAGTAGGTCAGGAAGTGACTCGTCAGCAGCGGGATATCCTCAGGCCGCTTGCGCAGGGGCGGCAGCTTGATGGGCACCACGCGAAGCCGGTAGAACAAATCTCCCCGCAGAATCCCCTGATTCACCGCCTCCTGGGGCTCCCGGTTGGTCGCGGCGATATAGCGGACATCCACCACCGCATCCGACGTCTCGCTGCCAACCCGACGCACCACGCCGTCCTGAATCACCCGCAGCAGTTTCGCCTGCAGCGGCATGGACATTTCCGTCAATTCGTCGAGAAATAGCGTTCCGCCATTGGCCATCTCCAGCAGCCCGGGCTTCTCCCGATCCGCGCCGGTGAAGGCGCCCTTGCGGTGCCCGAACATCTCGGACTCGAGCAGGGGCTCGGGAAGCGCGGCACAGTTGATGGCGATCATCGGCTTGTGCGCCCGGCGGCTGTGCTGATGAATGAACTGGGCGATCACTTCCTTGCCGGTTCCGCTCTCCCCGCTGATGAACACCGACGCGTCGGTGGCTGCGACTTTGCGCGACAAGTCGACGGCTTTGCGGAAGAGCGGCGAGATCCCGATCAGCGATATCTTGTCGCTGTGCCCGCCCTGCTGCGCCAGTTGCTGCTTCAGGTCGCGGGTCTCGCGCGAGACCATGACGGCGTGGGACGCCCGCCCGATCAGCACCTGCAGATGGGTGGCGGAGAATGGCTTGGGCAGGTAGTCCCAGGCGCCCGCCCGGAGCGCCTCGATGCTGCTGGTCACACTGGGATTCCCGGTCATCACGACAACGATGGTGTCCCGGTGGGACTCGAGGGCGGAGCGCAGAATGTCCATGCCGGACGTCTGCGACATGTACAGATCGACCAGGATAATGTCGAACTTCCGTCGCTTGACCGTCTCAAGCGCCTCTTCGCCCCGACCGATCAGGGTAACGTTGTAGCCATCCATCTGGAGCACGCTGGCGCAACTCTCACGCAGCGTTCGCTCGTCGTCGACAATAAGAATGCGAATACTCGCCTTGACATCGGCGGGAATGGAGAGCGGATCCCGTCCCCCCACATCGATGGGCGGACCATCCGGGCGTCTGGGGGGGTGCGCAAGCGAGGAACCCATGGTTCCGCTCCTTCGAGCAGGGCAAGACTGATCAAAACTGGTATCCTGCACGAGGTAGAATGCCCCGGGCGTGGCGTGAGGACACCACAATGCATCTTTGGTACCACACCAGATGGGTCGAGAAGTTCGCCACCGCCGTCAGGTCCACCAGCAATGTAACAAGAAAACCGCATTGTGGCATCAACGCAACACTATACGAAGCCTCGGGCCCTCGTGGGCAACAACTTCCGAACCTGGCGACAATCCTGGCACATTCCGCTCGCAAACGGGCCACGGTCTGCAGTTTGCTGTTTGCGTGCTGAGGCTCCACCTTCAACAGTTGCTTTTCCAGCGGATCACCCTCGGATCAGGCCTGATGCAGAACAACTTCCCCACCTCGCCGGATGAACAGCCGGGCGATCATGACCTGACCCCGTTCACCAATATGGCCGCGGTGGTTCCGGCCCAGGAACGGGCAGAACCCGGCATTAACTTCGGGCGCTATCTCTCGGCGCTGAAGCGATACCGCTGGCTGATGCTGGCAATTGTCCTTACTGGGACCGCACTGTCCCTGGTCGGTTCGCGCTTTGTGAAGCTGACGTTTGCGGCCGAATCCACGCTCTGGGTCCAGCGTCCCGCGGGCAACAAGGGGCCGATCGAGGAAGCAGATATCCTGGATATGCAGGGCTATTCCGACCTCCTCCGGACGGACGCCGTCTTTGAACCTGTCATCCATCGCATGCGGTTGTACATCGAGGCGGATCGGCGGCGGGAAGTGGCCCTGGTCGATTCCCTCTTTCGGGAGTTCGATATCGCCGAGAAGTTCAGCACCGGGAAGTACACGCTGCGGGTTGACGCCGACGGTCGGCGATGGTCGCTGGAGCGCGCTGGCAAGCCGGCGGCTTCAGGGGTGGTCGGCGATTCGATCGGCACGAAATTGGGATGGCGCTGGGCACCGACGGCTGCCACACTCGGGCGCAACCTCGACCTCACCTTCGACGTGCGATCACCACAGGATGTGGCCGGCGAGCTGAACCGGAACATCAAGGCGAATTTCGGAGAAAAGAGCAACTTCATCCGCATCGCCCTGTCGGGAAAGGATCGGGACCAGGTCGCCAGGATCGTGAATGCGCTGTGCGAACAGTTTGTGGCCCTCGCCGCGGACCTCAAGCGGCGGAATCTCACGGCCATGCGGGAAGTCCTGGACAGTCAGGTCAACACCGCTCAGGTCAACTTGCGGGACAGCGAAACCAGACTGAAGGGATTCCAGACCAACACGATCACCGCGCCGCGCTCCGGCGTTCTCGGCATGACCCCCGGCCTGATCGCCACGACTGGGCCGACCCAACAGGTCTACAACAGCCAGGCCGTCCAACTCGAGCAGCTGCGCCAGGACCGGCAGCAGCTTGAGACCGTCCTGCAACGCTCCAAGAGTGGCGAGATCACGGCCGACGCCTTCCAGACGATTCCCTCGGTCAACAACGCAATTCAGCTCAAGGCGGCCATCGCCGAGCTGGTCAGGGCCGAGTCGGAACGGGATGCCCTTCTGTTCCGCTACACCCCAGAACACCCGCTGGTAAAGCAGAACGAGACGCTGCTGGCGGAGGTTCGTGGCCGCCGGATTCCTGAACTCGCACAGGCACTGGTCAGCCAGCTCCGATCCCAGGAAAAGGACCTCGAGACCCGGCTGGCGTCCGCCGGCGCGGAGCTGCGGCAAGGGCCGGGTATCGCGATCACGGAGATGGCGCTCAACCGGGAATACAAGATCGCGGAAAACCTGTATCAGGGCCTGGCCGGGCGGCACGCGGAGGCAGCGCTGGCGGAACTGAGCGCGATTCCGGACATCATGATTCTCGACCCCGCGGTCGCTCCCACAAAACCCATCAGCAACGACCGGATCAAGATCATCCTGATGGGCATCGGGGCCAGCTTTGGGGCGGCGATCGGACTGGCGCTGCTGCTCGACCAGATCGACCGGCGATTCCGCTACCCGGAGCAGGTATCGAGCGGTCTGGGTCTGGCGATCCTCGGGGCCGTCCCCGCCATCCGAAAGAGCCGGCGCGGCGAGTTGCCGCAGGAACAGGCCGCCCAGGTGGTGGAGGCGTTCCGCACCATTCGCCTCAATTTGGCGCACTCCTACGGCGCCGCCGGCCCGGTGATGCTCACGATTTCAAGCCCTGGCGCAGGCGACGGCAAGTCGCTCGTCTCCTCCAACCTGGCCGTGTCATTCGCCGAGGCGGGGTACCGCACCCTGCTCATCGATGGCGACATCCGGCGCGGGGAATTGCACCGCATGTTCGCGGTTGATCGGCCGGGACTTCTCGACCATCTTGCCGGGCAGGCAACGCTCGAGGACACGATCCGCCCGACGTCCCAGCGTGGGCTCTCCGTGATACCATGCGGTACTCGCCGGTATCGCGGACCCGAGCTGCTCGGGTCAGCCGCCATGGCGGAACTGATGGCGGTGGTGAAGACCCAATTCGATGTCATCCTGGTCGACAGTCCGCCGCTGGGCGCGGGAATCGATCCATTCGTTTTGGGGACGACCACCGGTCATCTCATGCTGGTCTTCAGGTCGGGGGAGACGGATCGGCAGATGGCGGAGGCGAAACTCCGGCTGCTCGACCGGTTGCCGGTTCGGGTGCTGGGAGCGGTCTTGAACGAAGTGCAGGCGGAGGGGGTGTATCGGTACTACTCCTACCTCTATGGATACTCGTCCGACGAAGAACCGAGTCAGCTTACTGCCACCGCGGGCGCCACCGGCGAACCGCAGGCATAATCGCTTAAACGGCCGGGGCGATGTCGGGCTGAAAGAGCCTGATCCGCTCCGCGCTGCCGGCGCCTCGGAGTTCACGAAGGGCGGTGGTCGCCCGCAGCAGCAATTCCACCGCATCGATGGCGGCCACGCCAAAGTCCGGGACCACCGAATAACCCGCTTGCAGGGACAGTGGCTGAGGGCCATCGTGCGGCAGCGGACTCAAGGATTGCTGGATCCGCTCAAAGAGCCTCAGTGCACCGCGCGCCTCAGTCGCCGGGGCGATCACCCCGAATTCCCCGTCTCCGAGACGACCGATCGCATCAGAAGATCGACCCCGATCGCGAAGCAGGCGACCCAATTCTCCGGTGAGCCGCTGCTGGGTCGGCACATCCGCATCCCGGGACTCCGCCGCCAGCACGAGGCAGGCAAGCGGTTGGCGGCGACGATAGACCTCGGACCCTATTTCCCGGGCCCGACGGGACAGGCCGCGCATGTTGTAGAGACCGGTATCATGGTCCAGCAGGCTCTCATCGCGGGTGCGATCGGCATCCCGTTTCGCGGCGAGATAGGTGCCGAGCTTGAGGAGCAGGCTCTCGCCATCGAGCGGTTGTCCCAGGAATTCCCATGCACCGGCGCGGTAGGCATCCAAGCGCTGCACCCGGCCAGACGGGCCGGCCGTGGTAATCAGGATCGGGATGGTCGCGCCGAAGCGCGGATCTTCGCGCAGCAATCGGCACACTTCGATCCCGTGTACATCGGGCATCTGGGCGTCGAGGATCACGAGGTCGGGCCGGGCACTCAGCGCCCGTTCGAGCGCCTGCTGCCCGGTATAGGCCCGGATGACGGTGTACCCATTGGGCACGAGGATGCTCTCCAGCGACCGCGCAGACCATTCCTGATCGTTGGCGATCAGAACCAGCGGGGCGCGGGTGGCGGTCTCACGCTCGGGCATCGGGATCCTATGGCTTTGGCGAAACGCCGACTGAGGGAGCTCTGAGGACCGGTTCAGTCGACTACGGCGGAATGCTATTGGTCTTGCATGCAGGTACTGAACCGTCAACCAAGTGTCCGTAGTACAATAGGAACTATCACTCGCGCAGGCAATACAACCCGTTGCCCTGCTTCCGGTTCGGACGCAGCCGCTGTGATCCGAATCACTGACGGGCCGCGACAGTATTCATGAGGGCCGAGTGGCCAGGCAGAGCGGGCGCGAGATCGTGGCATCAGCACCGCAAGAAGTGTAGACTTCCGACCACAGGCACCTCGGGAATAACGGGCTGGTTGGCGAACCGATGGGGCAATTGTCGAGGGCCAAAGGTACTTTGCAGTTGATCTGGAATGGCTGTCCGCTAGCACGCAGCGTGCTCTAGTGGCCCTCACCTTCGACTTCGGAACCCATGCGTACGACGTATTCTCTGGTTTGGCAGCTCCCGGTATGGGGTTTGCTCGTCTGTGCCCCGATTCTGTCCGCTCAGGATGTCCCGGTCGACGCCCGGCGGCCGCTGGTGACCCGCGCCGATCTGCAGAGCGCGCTCGATCAGGCTGATCAGATCGCTGGATCCGATGCCTACAGCTTCGCGTTCAAGGAGGACAAGCGCGCCGAAGCGGCCCTCATCCGCGAACGCCTCCTTGAAGGGGATTTCTACGTCGGCGACCAGCTGAATATCCAGATGACTGGCGATAGCGGTTTTTCCGGGGTGCAGACAATCCAGTTTGGACGCGTGCTCAGCGTGCGCGGCCTGCCGGACATCCCCATGAGGGGCGTCCTCCGTTCGGAAGTACAGGAGTACGTCACCACCCAGATCGCCCGGTTCCTGAAGGATCCGCAGGTGAAGGTTCGCCCGTTGATCCGCCTGACCGTGCTGGGGAGCATCGGGCAGCCGGGGTTCCACCAGCTCGACGCGGATCTCATGCTCGGTGACGCACTCATGCAGGTTGGCGGGATCGGGAACGGGACGGAATTGAAGAAGTCGAAAGTCCGGCGCGGCGGAGTTGATATTATCGACGGGCAGACGTTTGCAAAGGCAATCACCGACGGGCTTACTCTCGACCAGCTGAACCTGCGGGCGGGCGATGAAATCGAAGTCGGCGCCAAGACCAAGACGAACTGGACGACGACACTGCGCACGTACGCGACGATCCCGGCACTGATTCTCAGCACCTACGCAGTCGGAAAACTGGTCGGTATTTTTTGATACGTCGCACTGCAGACCGTCCACCGGATTCCTTGATGGCGCCCACAACAGGTCCCCGTACTGCGCGTTCGTCTGCCCGGGAACGCTGGCTGCGCCTGGTGGATGACACCACCGAGTCAGTTGTGCCGCGAGGGCGCTCGGAGCTGGCATCGCGGGCACTGAATTTCACCCTCGCCTTCCTGGCGCTGCTGGTGCTGTCGCCGCTGCTGCTGCTGATCGCTCTGGCGGTCAAGGTCAGCAGCCGTGGACCCGTGTTCTATTCGCAGACGCGCGTCGGAATCGACCGTCGGTGGAATCGAGCCCCCGCACCCGAGGGCGTCACGCGACGCGGCTTCGACCTGGGGGGCGGAGTCTTCACGATCCACAAGTTCCGCACCATGTGCGTCAACGCCGAGCACCTGTCCGGCGCGGTCTGGGCCGCGCGGGAGGACCCGCGGGTCACCGCAGTTGGACGCTTCCTCCGCCAGTACCGCCTGGATGAACTGCCGCAGCTCTTCAACGTCCTGCAGGGCGACATGAATATCGTCGGCCCGCGGCCCGAGCGACCGAGCATCTTTTCCGAGCTGCGCCATCGCATCCCGAGTTACGACTCGCGCCAGCGCGTCAAACCCGGGATCACCGGACTGGCCCAGGTGAACCAGCAATACGACCAGTCCCTGGACGATGTGCGCAACAAGCTGAAGTACGACCTTGAGTACCTCCGTCGGCAGAGCGTGTGGGAGGATATCCGGATCATGCTGAAGACGGTGCCCGTCATGCTCTTCCGGAAGGGCGGCTGGTAGCCCGGTGGCGGTTTCGGCCATCGAGACGCAGGCCCCGCGCGCCTCGGTCACGCAGCAGATTGCTCAGCGTGCCCCGCTCATTCTCGCGGCGGTCGCGTTCGGGGTGCTATTCAGCCGGCCCGCCACGCTCCTCGCCCGGGACTGGTGGAACGACCCGGATGCAGGCCACGGCCTGCTCCTCGCCCCTCTCGCCGTCTGGCTTGCGTGGAAACGCGGCCTGCTCCCGGCGTCGCCGCAGCGGATCTCCGGTGGACTGCTCCTTCTCGCCGGAGTTGGCCTGCGCTACCTCTCGGGTCTCGCCGCCGAATTATTCACGATGCGCCTGTCGATGGTGCTGGCCGGGCTGGGCATCCTGATCTTCTTCCGGGGCGTGCGCCAGGCGGTGCACTGGTGGCTCCCCATCGTCCTCGTCGGTCTGTCGATCCCGATCCCCGCAGTCCTGACCAATACGCTCGCGCTCCCGCTGCAGCTGAAGGCGTCCTCGTGGGGAGCGACCCTCCTCGCCGCGCGCCACGTCCCCGTCGAGCTCTCCGGCAACATCATCCGTCTGCCAGGGCGGGACCTCTTTGTCACCGAGGCCTGTAGCGGCTTGCGGTCGCTGACGGCCCTGCTTTCGCTCGGGGTGCTCGTGGGAGGACTGTGGCTGCGGCACCCTGTCAGTCGGTTGGCCCTGATCCTGTTGGCGCTGCCGGTCGCGATGGCGGTCAATGCGATTCGCGTCTTCCTCACCGGGTTCCTGGTCTACTTTGTCGATCCCAAGCTGGGGGAGGGATTCATTCATCTCAGTGAAGGGTGGCTCCTCTTCATCGTCGCCTTCATCATTCTCGGCGGCTTCACCTGGCTCGTCTCACTCGCAGAGTCTGCGCTTCGAGGAGCAGGCGATGACGCATGACTGGCGCACCTGGATCCCCGGTGGCCTTCTCACAGCCGGGTGCATTCTCACGTTCGGGGTGAATCAGCAACGATCGGTTCCCCTGCTCCAACCGCTCGACTCGATTCCACTCACCCTTGCCGGACAGATCGGGACTGCGGACACGATTTCGCAGGAGCAGCGGCTGGCCGCCGGCATGACGAGCTACATCTACCGGTACTACGATCAGGCGACGTCGGTCTTGACTGTCTATGTGGGCTATTACGACCGCCAGACCCAGGGCAAGACAATTCATTCGCCCAAGAACTGCCTCCCTGGCTCAGGCTGGGAAACACTGCAGCAGTCACAGATTCCGCTGCCGACCACCATGGGTACCGTGCTGGTGAATCGATCGCTGCAACAAAAGGGGAACCAGCGCGCGCTGGTGCTGTACTGGTACCAGGGCCGGGGACGAATCGCCGCGGGGGAATATCGGGTCAAGTGGGAGCTGCTGCGTGATGCGGCGCTGCGTGGCCGGACCGAGGAGGCCCTGGTGCGGGTGGTCGTCTATTTGCAGCCGGGAACGAGCGAGCCCGATGCGAGTGCCAAGGCAGTACTGGCGGCCGCCGCGTTAGCCGAGAACGTGGCGAAGGTACTGCCGAACTGGTGATGCCGCGGCGGGGTCACCGCCTCTGCGGCTCAGAAGGGACGGCGGGTCGGCTCCCAGATCGGATTGAGCTCTCCGCGCAACGCTTTGGTCCAGGCGATAAAGCCCGCGATGTGACTCGCCAGGATGAAGCCGCAGGTCGATACCAGCCGAGGCAGATGCGTGCCCTCCGGGGCGAGGAGGGCGACCATCCCGAGGGCACTCCCCACACCGACAGCGATCAGCAGAATGAGGGCGACGGTGGAGTGCAGGCTGAGCAGCGCGAGTCCGAGTGGCGCGAGCGGCGCGGTCAGGAACACGAGCCAGCGTACCAGCTTGTGGGACCAGAGCATCCAGGCAAAACTGCGATAGCGAACTGGATTAAGGAGATGACGCTTGAACCAGAGCGTCTCCAGCCCGCGGGCCATTGTGCGGATCTTTCGGCGATACTCCCGCCGCAGCGAGGGCGTGCGGGGCACCAGACAAATCGCTTCATCCACCGACACCGCGCGCAAGCCCTGCTCCCGCGCCGTCAACGCCGAGGCGAAGTCCCGGGACAGCGCAGCGGGCACCAGTCGTTCGTGGATTTCCAGGCGGATCGCATAGAAGCAGCCGCTGGCCCCCACGATCGAGCCTACCCGAGTCTCCAGCGAGCGCACATTCATTTCGTAACCCACATACCCCGACTCGCCATCGTTTGCCTCGTCGGCGATGTTACCGACGCTCACATCCCGACCCGATGCCACCCCGACTGTGGGATCCTGAAACACGCTGATCAGTGGCTTGAGCGACGGCGGCAGAATCCGAATCGTCGCATCGGTGTTGACCACGATCTGGCCCGTCAAGTGCGCCAGCGCCGCGTTCTCTGCCGCGGTCTTGCCGCCACGCTCCGGGAGCCGGAGGAGTTCGACCCCTCGATCGGCGTAGGATCGCACGACCGTATCGGTCGCGTCGGTTGACGCATCCGAAACCACGAGGATCTGACGCCGGTCAGCGGGGTAATCGAGCGCAAGGAGGGACTCGATGGTCCGCTGAATCGCGCGCGCTTCATTGTAGGCGGGAACGACGATGCTGACCCGGGGCCACTCGGCCGGATCCGGTCGGGGTACCACCGGCGGCCGGCGACTCCCGATCAGGCGCAGCAGGAGCGGATACCCAACATACGCATAGCCCATCAGTCCGATGGGCAGGAGTACGAGCAGCATCCCGAGGGCAGTCACGTCCGGCTCAGACCTCGCCTGGTCCCTTCTTGAGGTTCTCCGAGACGTTCAGCATCTGCCCTGCGAACGGCTTGAACGGGGAGTTGAGATAGGCGCGCACCAGCAGGGGAAGCATCGGAAGGTTCAGCCGCAGGGTCGACTTCATGTTCACGGGCATGAACCGCGGGAAATTGCCTCGATTCTTGAATCCATAGGCCTCGAGGAAATCCAGCAGGCTCGCGTCGGTGAAGATCTGCATGTGGGTGTAGTCGTCGAAATACGTGGTGGAGCAGTACTTGAAGTTGGGCTGCATGAAGATCACCAGCCCGCCCATCTTCAACACCCGCCGCAACTCGGAGAGCAGGAGGATCAGATCGGGCCGGGTGAGGTGCTCGACCAGATTGCTGGCGAACGCCACGTCAAACTGGTCTTCCTCGAAGAACGGCAGTTCGGTGACCGAGCCAACGTGGGTGACCACGCCGGGGGCGGCGTACTCCGGGAAGCGGCTGAACACATCGACCGCGTGGCGCTCCTTCGCCGTCACGTTGTTGATGAAATTGCAGTAACCGGCACCGAGATCGAGCACCCGGGCATCGGCCGGGATATAGTGCTGCTGGATCCAGCGCACGACCTCGCGCCAGACCATGTCCCGCCTCGGGTCGAAGCCGAATCGCGTCTTGAAGTACGCGTCGTACAGCTCACCCAGTCCGTTCTTGGTCATTGGTGCCTCAGAAAAAAGTCACGGCCCGGGCGCCGCCTCACGGCGGAAGAGAGTCATCCGGGAAATCCTCAGCACCGGCGCGATTCCGCCGACGGGCAGGCGCAAGGTGCCGTGTACAGCCCATGCCGAGTCATTGCGCACATACAACGCCGTGGGTGGCTCTGTCGCGACCAGCCGCATTCCCGCCGGCGGAACTGACGCGGCCGGCTGCAGGACGTAATTGGTCCGCGTCGATTGGCCAGCCCGCGACGCGTAATAGTACCACTCCAGGGGCGAGCCACCGTAGTTGCTGTCCGGCACGGTGCGATGTGCGAGCGGGAGAAAGGCATGCCGCAGGATCTCGCTGCGGAGGAACGCGCCCGCCGCGGACTGCTCATACCCGCTGCCGATATCCACGATGGCTTCACCGACCTGCCGTGATGCGAGCTGCGGGCGCGGCTCTGGCGGCAGGACCAGCCAGAGCGCCAAGGCCGCACATGCCCCTGCCACAATCCCCAACCTCCGTCGCCCTGATTCCGTGGTCATCGCGGGATCTCTCCAGAGCACCACCAGCGGAAGAACCATGGCGGGAACGAAGTAGTGTAGCGAGATCCGTGCCTGCAGGTAGAAGAAGAGAAATTGCGCTGCGGCCGTCGCGCCCATGATTCGAGCGACGCGATCCTGCCGCCACCATCCGAGGAGCATGACAGCTGGCAGGATCCCACCCGGAAGGATGACGTAGAGGAATCGTCGGAGATCCCGCCACTGTACATCCCACAGCCGCGCAGCGAGTGAACCGGTGTCGTGCTCGGTCCCAGGCGCGGGCAGTCCCAGCCCAGTGAGTAGCGCCGGCGCGATGCGTTCGATCATCATGCAGCTCGCGAGTGCCAGGAGGGCCGTCGCGAGGGGGGACCATGGCCGCGGGCGGAGCACAAGCCAGGCGATACCGCACCACAGGCCGCAGACCACCAGACCGCCCGGTGAGGTTGCATAGGTCAGGGCCAGGAATCCCGCGATCCAGCTGATTCGCCGTTCGAGGAATGCGTGGGCGAAGCCGAGGAACCAGGCGAGAAAGAGGGCATCCTCGGTCGCGGGCAACGCAAGATCGGCATGATAGGGACTGTACGTCGCACTCCACGCCATGACCACCGTGAAGACGACCAGACCGGGCCAGAGCATCCAGCGGGCGAGCACGGAGGGCGCGGTCGCGCGCCCGAACTCGATGAGGGCGAGGAGTCCCGCGTAGATCGCCATCAGGAAGAGGAAGTAGGGTGCGCGAGCGGCCGCCTCGACCGGCCCGAGCAGACGGATGAACCAGGAGGTCGGGTAGGAGACGAGAAACGTCTTCAGTCCTGGATAGGTCGACATCTGGCCCGCCTCCGGGGGCCAGAACGGCGCGGGGGCGTGGAGCAGGAGGCGAGCAGACTCGAAGGCATGCGCCCCGTCGCCGTTAAAGCTCTCCCACAGGAGCTTGGGCGCCAGCAGAGCGGCCAGCACCAGCGTGATGGCAAGGGTCGAGAGCACCGCATGGCGACCTGCGGTTCCGCGCACCGGCGGCACGAACGACCCGACGCGGTCAACCCTCCACCATGCCACCAGCGCCGCGACGGCGGCGATGCTGATCAGCAACAGCGCGAATCTGGCGCCGAGGACGGGGATCCCGAGCAGCTGCGCGCCGGTGGTGGCCGGCGCGATCACGAGGATGCTCAGGGCGAGGCCCCGGAGCACCCAGGGGCCTTCGCCCTCCGCCCCGGCCCAGGCTGCCGCGAGGAGCAGCCCCGGTGCGAGGATGAGCAGCGACGCCGACAGCATGACCATCGGTGCCCAGAGGTAGACCAGCACGACGTGGTCAGGGACCCAGTACGGGGCGAGGAGCCCGGACGCGGGCACGAGCGCCGCAGCCCGCGCCACTGCACCAGGATCGAGAGTGACCGGCAATGCGGCGAAGGCCAACACCAGGGCGAGCCGACCAATCCAGCTTCGGGCGATTGACATCAGCCGCCGCACGGGCAGTGAGCGCCGCAGTCGCCGGCCGGGCATGCGGCGTTCGCTGTGCGGCGCGTCATCCGGCGGACCCGGCCACGCCGAGCACCGTGGCATAAATGGCATTGTAGCGATCGACCCACGGCGCCACAGCGAACTCCTGCGCCAGACGGGCCTGTGCCAGGAGGGCACTGCGATAGGCCTGCTCTGGCGCCTCGAGGAGGGACTGGAGCGCCTTGCCCAGTGCAACGGGATCTTCTGGAGGCACAAGCGTCGCCATACCCTCAGGCAGGACGTCGGGCACGCCGCCGACTCGTGTCGCCACGATGGGGACGCCAACAGCCATGGCCTCGAACAGCACCATCGGAGTGCCCTCCGTTCGGGAGCTCAGCACGTACACATCAAATGCAGAAAAGTGCAGCCCGGCATCCGGGATTGCGCCGCACCAGCGCACCCGGCTCCCGAGGTCAAGCCGACGTGCCTGTTCTTGCAGGGCGGCCCGTTCCCGTCCCTCCCCAATCACGGCCAGGACGATTTCCGGGCTGGTGACATGCGGGAGCGCTTCGAGCAGGACATCCAGCCCCTTCTCCCGGCTCAAGCGCCCGACCCAACCGAGCACCCGGGGGCCTGGCGGGATACCGAGACGTGCCCGCGCCGCGGCCCGCGATGTGACATCCGGCCCGGCGACCCAGGCGTTGCGGACGAGGAGCGTACGGGCGGCAGGCACCCCGCGCCGCACCAGGTCCTTGCGCAAGGGCTCTGAAACCGCGGCCACCGCGCCGCAGCGGCGGTAGGCCATGACCTGGAGGCGCTCATAGATCCGATTCTTCCGATCACCGCCGGTGAATCCATGGGCGGTGCTCACCTGCGGAAGCCGGGCGACTTTCGCTGCCAGTCCCCCGAGCACATCCGCCCGTGCGCCGTGGGTATGCACCACGTCCGGCCGCAACCGCCGGATCAACCGGTACCATGCTGCGATCTCGGACAGATAGCGACGGGGCGGAATCGGCAGCACATGAACCGGGACACGATCAGCGCGAAGCCCCACCACGAATGAGTGCTCGCCGGGCTCTGGCTCCACAGCCCCCCCCACTTGGGCATCAACCCCCTGCTCACGCTGCGCGCGCGCGAGCGAGCGAATGACGGTCTCGACACCGCCAGTTCGGCCCGGTACGACAAGGTGGAGAATGCGCAGGCATTGGGGAGGACGCCGTTGTGGCGAATCCATAGAGCGCCCTGGGCAGCAAGGTTCAAGCCACCTACTGCTCAACCGCGAATGCAGCAAGCGAGCCGCTGCCCGCGCCACAGCATACCGGGAAAGGAGGTGAAATGGTATGGTTCCTGCTAAACCGCAGGGCCAACACGGTAGGGTCGAACTCCACGAGAGACCATGAGCAACTCACCGCGCTCCACACCCGATCCGCTGGCGCCCATCATGCTGGGCCTGTGGTTCGGTATCACGTCCGGCCTGCTTGAGGCACTCGCTCGCCTCGCCATGAAGGAATTGGCAGGCGCCCCGATCCACCTCGGGGCCTATCTGGCATGGATGCCCGCGCTGGCGAACGCGGTGCTGTTCGCGGGCCTCGGCGCGGTATTCGCGATAGCGGCGGTCGTGCCGCGCCTGCGGGACCCGCGACTGTGGCTCGCGGTCTTCTCGTATCTCTGTGTCGTCAACCTGCTCTTGGTCTGGTCAGAGTCGATCGCCGTCTATGCGTTGGTGGTGCTCAGCGCTGGGGTGGCCTTTCAGGTCACCCGTACCCTCGTCCCGCGCTTCGCCACATTCCAACACCTGGTGAACCGGTCGGCCCCGGCGTTGCTCCTCGTCCTGCTTTTGATCGCTGGTGGCATCGAGGGATGGCGGGCCTGGCGCGCGCAACGGAGCGTTGGAACGGCCGCAGCGGCGGCGGGCCAGCCAAACGTGCTCCTGCTGGTGCTCGACACGGTCCGGTCGCTCAACCTGGGTACGTATGGCTATTTCCGCGACACCAGCCCCGCAATGACCGCGCTGGGACGACGCGGGGTCGTATTCGAGCGGACGATCGCGGTCACTTCGTGGACCCTTCCCAGCCACGCCGCGATGTTCACGGGGCGCTGGATGCATGAGCAGGGAACCGGGTGGAAGGAACCGCTGGACGACCGGTGGCCCACGATCGCCGAGGAGCTCGGCAAGCGGGGCTACAGCAGCGGGGGGTTCATCGCCAACCTCAACTACCTCAGCCGGGAGTACGGACTGGCGCGCGGATTTGCGCACTATGAGGACTATGAGCTGACCTGGCGGCAGGCGCTCCGGAGCTCACAGCTTGGCCTCTGGGTCAGCCGCTTGCCCTGGGTAGATCGGCGCTTCGGTCCGCGTTTCGAGTGGACCCGCAAGCACGCCGGCGAACTCACCCGGAAATTTCTCGATTGGCAAGCGACACAGGACCAGGGCCGTCCCTGGTTCGGCTTCATCAATTTCTTCGACGCCCACCGCGAGTACTGGGCGCCACAGTCATATCGCAGGATGTTTGTGGACGATTCCGCCCGGGCACCGGTCGTCCCGCGTTTTCCGCCCCCGCCCAACTCGGGGCGCCGCTATGGCAGGATCATTCCCATTGCGGAGTACGATCGCGCGATCCGCTACACGGATGACGAAATCGGAAAGATCCTGACGGAACTGGAGCGGCGCGGCGTGTTGCGGAACACCATCGTCATCATCACCTCGGATCATGGAGAGGAATTTGAGGAGCACGGCTTCGTCGGTCACGGTAACAGCCTCTACCTGCCATCCCTGGCGGTCCCGCTGATTGTCGCACTGCCGGGCCGAGTCCCGGAGAATGTGCGGGTGACACAGACGGTGTCGATCCGCGACATCGCGGCGACGATCATGGACCTGATCGGCCCGGGCGAACCGTCTCCGTTCCCCGGCGCCTCGCTCGCCCGATTCTGGAAACCCGATGCGCCGACCACGGCGGACACAGTCCTCGCGGAACTCGGCTATGCCTGGGGCAAGCCCTCGTGGCTCCCGGTCTCCAAGGGCGACCTGGCCTCAGCCTTCGACGGACCGCGTCACCTGATCCGCGGAGGCGACGGCCGCCTTGAACTGTTCGACATCGGCTCGGATCGGTGGGAACAGGTCAACTTCTACGGCGATTCTGCCGGACAGCCCAGGACCCGAGGGCTGCAAAGCATCATCGAATCCCTGCCCCGGCCCGACACGACGGGCCGTCCGCCGCCGAATGACGCGGCCAAGATCACGCCTGGCGATGAATAGCCCCGCGCCGGTCCTCGGCAGGACTCGCTGATGGCCTCGACGACCCGGTCTGGTGGCATCGCCCCGCGGATCCTATCGTTCGGGGTGATACAGCTTCGCCGGCTCGGCCAGCAGCCTGCGCCATGTACCGCGAGTTCCCGACGCTCTCCATCCGGCCGGCCTCCGCACTGCGCGCGGCCTCAACCGGGCCGTGGGCTTCGCCTGCCGTGCGACGACCAGTGACTCAAGGTGCCTCCACGGCCGACCGCCGGTATTTCCTCAGACTCGGGGCGTGGTGCGGACTCCTGACGGGAACGGGAGAACTGACCTATCTCGCCCTCCGCAAGTTCGGGCGCGGCATGCTCACATTCCGGGGCGGCGATACCCTGTGGATGACACCGCTGGCGACAGTGGGCGTCTTCCTCCTTGCCGGACTGTTGTGGTGGGTTGTCTCCTGGCGCCTGACAAGCGACACCCGGCTGCGCCGGGGTCTGGCGATGTATGCCGCGCTCGCCGTGCTGAGCGGGCTCTGGCTCCTGTCCAGCCTCCACCGGGGTGCGGCGATCCTCATCGCGCTCGGTATCGGCGTGCAGGGGATGCGCTGGCTGTGGCCGCATCGCGCCCTCCTCGACCGCTGGGTCAGCCGCACCCTCCCATTCTTCGCCACGGCAGCGCTTCTCCTCACCGTCGGCGTGCCAGCCGCACGGTGGTGGGCTGAGCGACGTGCGCTGGCCGGGCTCCCTTCGGCGAACGCCGGCGCGCCCAATATTCTTCTGCTGGTGCTCGACACGGTGCGCTCGCTCAACCTCAGCGCGTATGGCTATCCCCGACCAACCACACCGGGCCTGGCGACGTTTGCCAGGCAAGGCACCCGGTTCGACCGGGCCTTCTCCACCGCCCCGTGGACGCTGCCATCACACGCCTCGCTGTTCACCGGCACCTGGCCGCATGAACAACAGGCCGGCTGGTACAGCGGCATGGGCGACAGCCTCCCGACACTCGCCGAGGCGCTCGCGCATGCCGGCTACCGCAGCGCGGGGATGGTGGCGAACATCTACTATGCCAGTGCGGAGACCGGTCTCTCGCGTGGCTTCAGCCGGTACGAGGATCATCAAGTGACGCTGGGGACGTTCTTCGCCAGCGCCTCGCTCTCCCGCACGGTGATGGACGCCGGCGTGGTGCGCAGCGCGCTGGGTCTCGAGGAGCTGATCGGGCGGAAGAATGCCGCGGAGGTCAATCGTGCGTTCCTGGAGTGGCAGGCGCGCGATAGCAGTCGGCCCTTTTTTGCCTTCCTGAATTACTACGACGCGCACACCCCCTACCTGCCGCCCGATCCGTGGCAGCACCGATTCGCGACTCCCGGTGTCGTGCCGGTGCCGAACCTCGAGCGTCATGGGCGCCACGACGGCGGCTGGAGTCCCACCCAGATCCAGGGCGCGATCGACGCCTACGATGGCGCGATTGGATATCTCGACGCCGAGATCACCGAACTTCTGGACTCGCTTGCCACCCGGGGCGTCCTCGACAACACGATTGTCGTCGTTACCTCCGATCATGGCGAAGAGTTCAACGAGCATGGACTCATTCACCATGGCAACAGCCTCTACCGGCCGTCGATCTCCATTCCGCTTCTGGTCCGCTGGCCCGGGCCGGTGCCGGCGGACCGGCAGGTGACCACGCCGGTCAGTCTGCGCGACGTCGCCGCGACGATCCTCGATCTGGCAGGTGTGCGTGATGCGCCTCTGCCGGGCCGGTCGCTCCGGCGCTACTGGGAGGGCGACACACTCCCAGCCGACACCCTGCTCGCCGAACTTCGGTACGCACCCCAACAGCCCGAGTGGTATCCCGCCTCGAAGGGAGACATGGTCTCCGCCATTCGGGACGGGTATCGCTACATTCGCACCGGTGACGGGACGGAGTCGCTGTACGATTTCGAGCATGATGCGAAGGAGCAGGCAAACCTGGCGACGGCGCCGGAACGCATGGCCCCGCTGGAGCGGTTTCGCACCCTCGTGCGCGGCCTGCTGGAGTCACCATGACGATGTCGCCCCGTGCCGAGCTGCGCCCATTCGCAGCCCGTGATGCCTTCGCGGTATCCGCCTGGTTCGGGCTGGTGACCGGGATCGGCGAGGTCCTGATGCTGGCGGGTATCAAGCTGTCGACCGGACGTTTTGTCTTTGTCAGCCAGGACACGTTGTGGATGGCGCCGCTCGCCTACTCGGCCATCGCGCTGCTGGTACCCGGCCTCCTGCTGGCGGCGGTCGTGCCGCGGCTGCCAGACCGACTGCAGTGGCGCATCGCCGTCGGACTGCCGGGCATGCTGGCCGGCCTGCTACTCCTGCTCATGCTGCCAGGATTTGATTCCCGAGGCGCCCTGCTGCTGGCGCTTGGGGTCGGCATCGCTCTGGGCCGATTCTCTGGCGATCGCTGGCGCCTGATAGTGCGGCGGACCTTGCCGGTATTCCTCGGGCTGGTGCTGCTGTCGGCTGCCGGCCTGGCACTGGGGCGCTGGGTGCGCGAGCGGCGGATGCTGGCGGCGCTGCCGGCGGCACCCGCCGCGCCGAACGTCCTGCTGCTGGTCCTCGACACGGTCCGCTCCTTCGACCTGAGCCTGTACGGCTACTCGCGCGAGACCACGCCGCGGATCACGGCGTGGGCCCGCGAGGGTGTGGTGTTCGAGCGGGCGATCTCCGCCGCGCCGTGGACGCTGCCAGCCCATGCGGCGATGTTCACCGGGCACCATGCCCATGAGCTGGCGGCAGATTACTTCGCCCCGCTCGAGAACGGAAAGCCGACTCTCGCGACCCTGCTGGCGGCGCAGGGGTACCAGACGGCGGGCTTCGTCGCCAATCCGAACTACTGCGGCTGGGAGACCGGACTGCAGCGGGGGTTCTCCCACTACGAGGACTGGCCCATCTCGCTCGCGCAGATGGCATGGAGCACCTCCCTCGGTCGGCTGCTCAGTCGGGATCACGGGTTCCGGCGGATGATTGGCACGACAGAGAAGCTGGCACGGAAGTCCGCCGCCGATGTCCACCACGATTTCTTCCAGTGGCTGGATGGTCGCGAGACGGGCCGACCCTTCTTCGCTTTTCTCAATTATTTTGACGCGCACCAGCCCTACTTGCCTCCCGCTCCGTACGACACGCTCTGGGGTCCGGTGCACTCCGACGGCTATCCGCATCGGGCCCAGCCCGCCACGGCCGACCATCCCGGCTACCGGGAGTCGGATCTGGTGCCCGCACGCAACGACTACAACCGGGCCATCGCCTACCTCGACGCGCAGATCGGCGCCATGCTCGATGAACTCGGCCGCCGCGGGCTGCGGGAGAACACGATCATCATCCTGGTGGGTGATCACGGGGAGGAGTTCGCGGAGCACGGCGTGGTGGAGCATGGGGGCAGTCTGTATCGCCAGGCGCTGCAGGTCCCGCTGGTGATCAGCGGACCCGGCGGTATACCCGCAGGCGTGCGGGTGGCTCAGCCGGTCTCCACCCGTGCACTGCCCGCGACGGTGCTTGAGCTCCTCGGGCTCCACGGGACGATCGTGCCGGGACGTTCGCTGTCCCGGGCGTGGCGGGGTGACATGACGGCGGAGGACACGATCGTCACCGAACTCCGCTTTGCCGCCAATCTCGCCGAATGGATTCCAGTGAGCCGCGGCACCATGCGGAGCGTGGTGATCCATGGATTCCACTACATCCGGCTGGGCGATGGTTCGGAGGAACTGTACGATTTTCAGCGCGACTCGTCCGAACGAGTGAACCTGGCGGGCGACAGCAGCTACGCCGGCGCGCTGGCGGACGGCCGCCAGACCCTCGACGCGGTGCTGCGCGCCACGCCCCCTGCCCGATGACGGCTACGACCGCGCCCCGACAGCTGTCCGCACCTCAGACCGCGGCCCTCGCGCTCCTCATCCTCGGGGCGATCCTGCGGACCGCGCACTTTCTCCACGGCCGCGGCCTCTGGTCCGACGAGGTACGGCTCGCCGTCAACATCTTGGCGCGTTCGTTTGCCGGACTGCTCCGCCCGCTCGACTACGATCAGGTTGCCCCGATCCCCTTCCTGTGGCTGACGCGCGCCACGGCCCTGATTGGCGGGCCCAACCCCTACGCCCTCCGCCTCTGGCCCTATCTCGCTGGACTACTCCTGCTGGTGGTCATGCGTCGGCTGGCCTTCCGGCTGCTGCCCGCGGGCCCCGCCCTGCTCGCCACCGCGCTGGTCGCATTCTCACCGATCGGGATCTACTACTCCGCGGAGCTCAAACCCTACAGTGTCGACGCATTCCTGGCGGCCGGGCTCATCGCGCTTGCGCTGCGTCTGCTGGAGGAACCCGCTGACTGGCGACGGTGGCGCGCACTGCTGGTCGCGGGTGCAGCGAGCGTGATCTGCTCGGTGAGCGCGATCCTGGTCCTTGCCGCGATCGGCCTGGGCCTGATGGCATCGCCGGAGATCCGCGCGACCCGGGCCGGCTGGGTGCGCCTGCTTTCCACTGGAGCGGTCTGGCTGCTGGCGTTCCTGCCGGCCTATGTCTTTGTGTATCACCCCGGCTCGAGCAGCGCCATGATGGAGTCCGGCTGGGCGCGCCATTACCTCACACCCGGCACACCGGATCTGGCCTTTCGCGCTGATTTCCTCGCCCGGACAATTTTCGGCCGGTTCTTCAGCGTGACGCCGATCGGGGCATACCGCCTCGCTCCGCTCACGAGCCAGCTCTGGTGCGTGCTGGTCGTGGCGGGCATTGTCTTCCTGGCCCGACGCAAGGGGCCGGCGGCCGCACTCTGCGTGGCGGGCCCGATCATCCTGGTGCTGCTCGGTTCTGCGGCGCAGATCTACCCGCTGTGGCCCCGACTCGTGCTCTTTACTCTCCCGTCCCTCGCGCTGCTCAGCGCCGAAGGGACGTGGGGCGGCCTCGGCCTCGCCATTCGCGGCCCCTGGGTCCAGCGGCTTGGTCTGGTCGCAGGGCTGCTCATGGTGGCTCCGGCGGTTCGCACCGGCATCACCGTCCTCCTGCATCCGATCGAGCGCGATGAGACCGGGCGCCTGCTCGCAGTATTCCTCGGCCAGAGCGAACCCACCGATCCGGTCTACGTCGCCGCCGGCGGCATTCCCTCCTGGGTATTTCACACGACCAACTGGTCGGCGCCCGACTCTGCGCGCCTCGCCTGGATGGCCTCCCTGGCCACGAGCGGAGGGTCCGGCTTCCTCAACCGACCCAGCCGGGGCTACGCCATCCGACACGAAGGGTGGGAGGAGCGGCGCCCGCTCGGACAACGCATTGAGTTGATGGGCATCGCCTCGGGCGCGACGACCAGTTATATGCCTCCCTTCGCCAGGCCGGTCGCGGACACCGGCTGGGTGGAGAATGAGGCCGACCGGATCGTGTCCGAAGCCCGGCCGCGAGTGTGGATCTTCAACACCGACCTGGACCCCCGCCAACTCAGCGACCTGCGCGCAGCACTCGCAACGCGCGGTGGCCGCGAAGCGTCCCGGATCGAGGAGCCCGGCGCGTCGTTGTCACTTTTCGTCGTGGCACCCCCCGTGGAGCACCACCTGCTACCGGCCCCGGCGACCCCGTGACCACACCGCATCCACTCCGACTCGCGCTCTGGATCGGCCTCCTCACCGGAATCGCCGAGATCACCCTGCAGGCGATCGAGCGCTTCCTGCTGCATCGGCTGATCTTTCTGGGCAATGACTTTGGCTGGATGGCTCCGCTGGCGGATGTCGCGGTCTTCCTGCTGGCAGGGAGTATTCTGTGGGCCGGCCAGCGCCTCTGGCCCGGCCGAGTGACGGCGACGGTCATGCTCGGCCTGCTCACCACCATGGGCGCGTGGGCCGTCCTGCTCATGTATCCGCCGTTGCATCGCGGCGCGGCGCTCCTGCTGGCGGCCGGTGTCGGCTACCAGTGCGCCCGCCTGCTTCCCCTCGCCACTCCTGGCTTCGGCCGCCTGCTCCGTTATTCCACCGCCACGATGCTGGGTGTCGTTGTGCTGTGCGCGCTGGTGCCGCGCCTCATGAGCAGCCGCAGAGCGCATACCACGCTGGCGGCAATGCCACCTGCCCGCGCGGGCGCGCCGAATGTGCTGCTGATCATCCTCGACACCGTCCGCGCGATGAGCCTGAGCCTGTACGGCTACCCGCGCGCCACGACCCCCCAGCTCGAGCGCTGGGCCAGCCGCGGCGTCGTCTTCGACATGGCGCTCTCCCCCGCTCCATGGACACTCCCCGCGCACGCCAGCATGTTCACCGGCCGCTGGCCCCATGAACTGGGCGTCGACTGGCGCCGCGCACTCGATCGAACCTACCCAACCCTGGCCGAGCAGCTGACGGCAGCGGGATACGTCACCGCCGGGTTTGTTGCCAATACCACCTACTGCAGCGAGGAGACGGGGCTCAACCGCGGGTTCCAGCACTGGGAGGCCTATCCGGTCTCCTTCCAGATGGTAGTGAAGAGCGCGTCCCTCGGACGCGCACTCACCGGCGCGGAGTGGTTCCGCGAGCTCTTTGGCTGGTATCAGCCGCTGGCGCGGCGGCACGGCGACGAGATCAGCGCGAGCCTGCTGCGCTGGGTGGGCAGTGGAAAGGCGGCGCCCTGGTTCGCCACCCTCAACTATCTCGACGCCCACGCTCCCTACCTCCCGCCCGCGCCATTCCGCGATCGGTTCGGCCCAATCGAACCGCGCGGGAATCCGACGCTTGTGCCCGGGTATGCGTGGCTGCCGGAAGAGATCCGCCGAGAGCAGAATGCCTATGACGCCTCGATCGCCGCACTGGACGACGAGCTCGGCCATCTCTTCGACAGCCTCGAGGCGCGCGGTGAGCTGCGGAACACCCTGGTGATCGTGACCGCAGATCATGGTGAAGAGTTTTACGAACACCAGTTGATGGACCACGGCAATTCGCTCTACCTGCCCGCGATCCACGTTCCGCTGCTGATGTGGCTTCCAGGTACCGTCCCCGCCGGGCGCCGCGTCACGGCGCCAGTCACCACGCGGGATCTCCCCGCCACGATCCTGGCGATTGCGGTACCGCAGGAACCGGCGGCACTGCCGGGGCGATCCCTCGTGCCGCTCTGGTCCGATGCCGGGACGGCGGTTGCGCCTGACACACTGCTCGCGGAGGTCAACTATACCTCCGGCCTGCCGGATCGTTACCCCGTGAGCAAGGGACCGATGCGCTCCGTCCTGCTCGATGGGCTGCGCCTGATCGAGAATGGCGACCGCACCACGGAGCTCTACGACTTCATCACCGACAAGGCGGAGCGGAACAACCTGGCCGAAATCGACACAGCAACCGTCGCCCGGCTCGCCAGGATCCTCGAGCAATTGACCGCACCGACGGCGGCGGGACCCGCTCCGCGATGAACCTCCCGCGCCTGCGCGCCGGAGTCGCTGCCCTGCTCGCGATGGCCCTCCTGGCGAGTCTGTGGCACCCATCGCTGCGGGATGCGAGCGGCTTTCCGATTGCCCTCGCGGTGGTTCCACTTACCACCGCCTTCGCACTGCTGCTGTTCGGCGCCGCCACCCTGGCAGGCGCCACCGAGGCGGCCGCATGGGCAGTGCTTTCGATTGCCGGTTTCGGGGCCTTCCTGCAACTCATCGATGCCGGGACGACCGTTCACTATCAGCATCTCCGCTCCCCCGCCCTCTTCCTTCGAAGCGCGCCTGCCTGGGTGCTGGTGCTCATCGGCAGCCAATTCATCGCCGTCCTTGCCGGGCTGGTCCGTCGTCGGCAATTGATTGTGGATCGTCTTGGTGCCCGCGTCAGGCCGTGGCAGGTCGCACTGCTTCTCACCCTGCTCTTTGGACTGAGTGCGACGGTTTCGCGAGACGTCGCCGCCTGGGTGGTCGAACTTTTCACCGCCACGGTGTTTCAGCTGGTGGCCCTCGGCAACCTCCTGCTCGCAGGCGTGACTCTGCCCGATCGTGTGGCGGCCCGTGTCGGGGCCTGGACGGACCGGCTGTTCGGGGCGCCGGGTGGTCCCTCCGCTCCGGACGAGGGCGGACTGGATCGCTTCGCGTTCGTCGCCGCCGCGATCGTGTTTGCGGTCAGCGCCGGACTTGCGGTGATCGTCTATCAGCGCCATCCTCACCTGCTCGACTAGGTCGTCTACCTCATTCAGGCCCGGACCTTCGCGTCGGGTCGACTCACGCTGCCTCCGCCGCCGGTTCTGGAGGCATTCAATCTTTCCCTGCTCGATGTCGCGAGGCCCGGGTGGTACGCGGTTACCCAGCCTGGCTGGAGCCTGATACTCGCCGCTGGTGTCCCGTTCGGGCTGGTGTGGCTGGTGAACCCGATTCTCGCCGGGCTCTCGGTCCTCGCGCTGTACCTGCTCCTCCGGCAACTGTACGACATTCGTACGACGCGCCTCGCCACCCTGCTGTACTGCTGTTCGCCGTGGCAGCTCTTCCTCGGCATGAGCTTTATGAATCACACCGGGACGCTGCTGTTCGCGCTGCTCGCCGCGCTTGGTGTGATCTGGGCCCGAAGGACCAGTCAGATTCGCTGGGCGTGGCTGGGAGGCGCGGCGCTCGGGACGGTGTCGCTCCTCAGGCAGCTGGATGCGATGGCCCTCGCCGTTCCGCTCGGACTCTGGTCGATCGGGCTTGGAGGAAAGCGAATTCCCCGGCTCGGCACCGCGGGGCTGGTGCTTGGATCGATGCTGGTGGGCGCGGCGGTGCTGCCCTACAACCAGCAGATCACCGGCAGTGCGCGGCGCGTCCCGATGATGGAGTTCACTGACAGCCTCTACGGCAAGAACGCAAACGCGTACGGCTTCGGGGCGGACCGAGGGATGGGCTGGCCCAGTGATCCCTTTCCCGGTCATGGGCACCGTGACGCCATCGTCAACGCCGACCTGAACGCGACCGCGATCAACGTCGAGCTGTTCGGCTGGGGAATCGGCTCGCTGATTCCCGTGCTGCTCTTCTTCACCTTTGCCCGACGGGTGCGCGCGGACCGACTGCTGCTCGTCGCCGGCACCGGCGTCTTCGTGGCGTACTACTTCAACTACTTCTCGGGCGGTCCGGATTTCGGCGGGCGTTACTGGTATCTGATGATCGTCCCGCTGGTGGCACTCGCGGCACGCGGGATCGATGCCGTAGCGGCCGTTGAACCGGAAACTTCGCTGGAGCGGCGCGGCCGGGTGTTCTGGATCGTCGGACTCCTGCTGTTGACCGCCATGACCGGATTCATGCCATGGCGTTCCCTCGACAGGTACCATCACTACCGGGGCATGCAGCCCGGTCTCTCCCAGCTTGCCCTCGATCGAGGATTCGGCAGAAGTTTGGTCCTGATCCGCGGCCGTGAATTGCCCGACTTCGCCTCAGCCGCCGCGGAGAACCCGCTTGACCTGAATGCTTCCGTGCCGGTCTATGCCTGGGACCTGGGCGCCGCGGTACGGCAGCGGCTTGCCGTCGCCTACCCCGATCGCCCCGTCTGGATTGTCGATGGCCCGTCCCGCACCGGGACCGGCTATCAGCTCGTGGCCGGGCCGCTGACGAGCCACCAGCTGGCGGCATTGCCCGACAGCGCCACCCCATGAGCCTGTACCGCGCCGCCTATCAGGGACGCCGGGCGATGGTGCTCGGCGCGTCCGGCTTCATCGGGCGATGGATCGCGCGAGGGCTCAGTCAGGCTGGCGCCGAGGTGGTGGCCGCGGTACGGGACCCGGGGGGGGCCGCCCGGATTTTGGAACGGTGGGGAGCCCGAAGCCTGATCGCTCCGGTCGACCTTGCCTCACCTGGAACCGTCCGCAGCCTGATCGCGGCACATCGTCCCGAAATCATCTTCAATGCGGCCGGCTACGGCGTTGACCGAAGCGAGCGCGACGACATACTGATGGACCGGCTGAACCACTCGCTGGTCGAGGAAATCGCAATGGCGGTTCGCGACTTGCCAGCGGCTCCATGGGCTGGAGCCAGGGTCGTCCATTGCGGCTCAGCCCTGGAGTACGGGAGGCTCGATGGGGACCTGGCCGAGGATGGTCCCCCGCCGAGTCCGACGGACCCCTATGGGCGGTCGAAACTCGCCGGAAGCGAAGCGCTTCGCCGGATTGCCTGGGAGGCTGGCATACCCAGCGTGACCGCTCGGCTATTTACGGTTTACGGACCGGGGGAGCATTCGACCCGCCTGCTGCCCGCTATCATGAGCGCAGCGGAGACGGGGGCTCCCGTGGCCTTGACCACCGGCATGCAGCTGAGGGACTTCACCTTTGTGGAAGATGTTGCGGAAGGCCTACTAAGGCTCGGGGTCGCTGTCCAATGTCCTGGCGAGACGGTCAACCTTGCGACGGGGAAGTTGTTGTCAGTGCGTGATTTCACGAAGCAGGCGGCACATGTCTTGCTAATTCCTGAGGCGAGGCTTCAATTTGGGCTCGTCGGCACACATATCGCGGAAATGCAGCACAAACCGGTCACCGTTGCAAGATTGCAACAGCTGACCGGCTGGTCCCCTGTCGTCCCGGTTGAACAGGGAGTTCGACGAACCGTCGCTTTCCAAGGGGGGCCCTGAACCGCAGGGTGCCGCCCAGGGGGTAGGGAGTATGCGCGTCTATCTTGCCGACCTCGGCCACAATCAGCTGACCTACAGCTCCGACATTTATCCGATCGCGGTCGCGAACTGCGCGGCCTACGCCCAAGCCTACTTCGACCGTCCCGGCGGGATCGAGTTCCGCATCTTCCGTGAGCCGGAAGACCTGAAGGTCGCCCTCGACGCCGCTCCGCCGGATGTCCTCGGGCTGTCCAGCTTCGCCTGGAATCACAACCTCGCCACCCATTTCGCCCGCTATGCCAAGCGGCGTCACCCCTCGATGATCACGTTGATGGGTGGACCGCACTATCCGCTCACCCAACCGGAAATGGCGACCTGGCTGCGCGGCATGCCGGAGATCGACATCGCGGTGCGCGGGCCGACCTACGAAGGCGAGCGGGCGTTCCTGAACATCCTGCGCCGGCTGGCCGACGCGGGACTGGACCTGACGCAGGTGCAGGCGGAGCCGCTGGCAGGCAACGACTGGGTGAGGAAAACGGACCAGGAGTTTGTCCGCGGTGCGGACGTCGAACGGATCCGGGATCTCGACGAGATTCCGTCGCCCTACCTTGGCGGCTGGATGGATCCCTACTACGCCTCGGGTTACTTCCCGATGCTGCAGATCGCGCGCGGCTGCCCGTTTACCTGCCAGTTCTGCAACTCCTCGGTCAAGTCCAACAGCAAGGTTTTCGCGCACTCCATCGAGAACATCCGCGCCGATCTGCTGCACATCGCGACCCGGGTCAAGCCGGAGATGCCGGTGTGCTTCGCGGATGACAATTTCGGCATGTACGAGCGCGACGAGGAAGTGGCAGACTACATCGCCTGGCTGCAGGACACCTACAAGTGGCCGAAGTACATCCGGACGACCACGGGCAAGAATCAGGCGGAGCGGATCATCCGGGTGATGCGGAAAGTGCGCGGCACGCTCCCCATGACTTCGGCGGTGCAGTCGCTCAATCCGGTCGTGCTGGAAAACATTCAGCGATCGAACATCAAGCTGGAGACCTACGCGGCCATTCAGAAGGAACTGCATTCCCAGGGGATGCAGAGCTACGGCGAGCTGATCCTGAGCATGCCGGGCGAGACGAGGGAATCGTTCATGCACGCGGTGCGCGATCTGCTCGAAACCGGCGTCAACCGGATTTCCGCCCACCAGCTCATGCTGCTGCACGGCGCCCCGCTGGCGAACCCCGATCAGCGGGAGAAGTTCGGGTTCCGTACCAAGTTCCGCGTGGTCGCCCGGAACATCGGGGACTATACCGGCGAACCGGTCATCGAGACGGAGGAGATGGTCATCGCCACCCCGCTCTTCACCAACGAGGACTACTACCAGACGCGCATCTTCCACCTCCTCCTGACGATTTTCTACTACGAGGGGAACTACGAAGAGGCGTTCCAGTTTGCCCGGAACCACGGCATCAAGCCCTACGACCTCGTCGTGCGGCTGCAGGAGCGGCTGGCGGAGGCGCCGGCAGACTTCCAGAAGGTCTTCGCCGATTTCCGCCACGAAAGTGAAGCCGAGCTGTTCGATACTCCCGAAGCCTGCGTCGCATGGGCCACGGCCAACTTCGCCGGGCTGGTCAGCGGTGACCTGGGCGGAAACCTGCTGAGCAAGTACTCCATGCTGGGCCGCTTCTACGTCACGCCCGCGGCGATCACATTCCTCGAGGCGACCATCCGTGATCTGCTGGGCGCGGAGTGCACCAGCGAAACCGCGGCGGCGCTCCAGAGTGTGGCCGGCTACCTCCACTCCGTGCTGCTGCATGTGCCGTTCGACCAGGCCCTGGAAGCGATGCCGGTCTGGACCTCGCGCTATGATCTGGAGACCTGGCACGATGATGGTGCGGTGCGGCCGCTGGAGTCCTACCGGCTGCCGGAGGCGGTCTCCTTCCAGACGACGATGAACCCGGAGAAGAAAGCCGCCATCCTCACCCGGATCCGGACCTTTGGCGAGCACCCCTCGGGTCTGGGGAAATTCACCCGGACCATGTTCGCAAGAGACCTGCGGCGTGAAATCGCGGCTCAGCCGGCGCGCATGGCCACTGCATGAACGTTCAGGCTCCATTGCCGCCTGGACCGCCGGTCCTCTCCCTCGTGATGCCCTGCTACAACGAGGAGGCGATTGTCACCCATACCGCGACCAGGCTGATCGGGGCCTTCCGCAGCGCGGAACTCCGGCTGCAGCTGGTCGCGGTGGACAACGGGTCGAAGGATCGGACGGGGGAGATTCTCCGGGCGCTCGCGGAGCAGTATCCCGAGGTCACGCCGCACCGGGTCGACGTCAACCAGGGCTACGGATTCGGGGTGCTGTCCGGACTGCCCGATGCGGTCGCGCCGTGGGTCGGTATCATCCCCTGTGATGGCCAGGTGGACCCCGCCGATGTGGTTCAACTGTATGAAGCCGCCGCGGCCAGCGGCACGATGGTGATCGCCAAAGTACGCCGCCGTTTCCGGCTGGACGGTCTGCGCCGAAAGCTGATCTCGGTTTCCTACAATGTGTTCGTCCGCCTGCTGTGGCCCCGACTCCAGTCGATCGACCTGAACGGCAGCCCCAAGCTCTTTCCCCGCGACCTCATCCCGCGGCTCCAGCTCACCAGCAAGGGCTGGCTGCTCGATCCCGAACTGATGATCAAGGCCCATTACATGGGCGTACCGGTCATGGAATACAACATTTTCGCCCGCATGCGCAGCGCGGGCGTTTCCCACGTGCGGCCGGCGGCGATGCTCGAGTTCTTCGGCGCGCTCCTCGCGGCCCGCTTCACGGGACGGTGGCGCCCCGCTCCTGCGGCCGCAACGGTGGCTCCGCCGCTGTCGTCGGCGCCCGGCACCATCCGGTAGTCCGGGATCATGTCACTTCCCCTGCCCGCCACCGCGGCCGGCCCTCACCATGTGCGCCGCGATTGCCGCGCCTGTGGCGGCGGCCGCCTCACCCAATTCGTGGACCTGGGGCCGCAACCGCTGGCGAACTCGCTGCCCCGCTCGCCGGCGGAGTTCGCCACGGAGCTGTTCTTCCCGATGGGGGTCTACCTGTGCGAGGACTGCGGCCTGGTCCAGCTGGTGGACGTGATCGACCCGGAGCTGCTGTTCCGCGACTATGTCTACGTGACCGGCACCTCGGACACGATCGCGGCGCACAACGTCGGCTATGCCCGCACCGTCGTGCAACTGCTCGCCCTGACCGGGAAGGACCTGGTGGTCGAGGTGGCGAGCAATGACGGGAGCCTGTTGAGCCGCTTCCAGACGCACGGCGTGCGCACCCTCGGCGTGGAGCCGGCCCGCAACATCGCGGCCATCGCGCGGGCCGCGGGGATCGAGACGATCTCGGAATTCTTCAACGAAGCCGCCGGGCCGGCCATTCGTGCATCGCATGGCCCGGCGAAGGTCGTGATCGGCAATAACGTCCTGGCGCATGTCGATGAACCGGTCGGATTCCTGCGCGGCGCAGCCGCGCTGCTTGAAGAAGACGGACTGGTCATCACCGAGGTCCCCTATCTCCGGGAGTTCGTCGACCGCCTGGAATACGACACCGTCTATCATGAGCACCTGTGCTATTTCTCCGTCAGCGCGCTGATGCGTCTCGCAGAGCGGGCCGGCCTGTCGATCATCCGGGTGGACCATGTGCCGGTCCACGGCGGCTCGATCCGGATGTACGCCGCGAAGCGAGCCCGACATCCCCAGCACGCGCCCGCGGTGCAGGCCCTCGCCGCTGCGGAGCTGGCCGATGGACTGACCACGTTGTCACGATTCCAGCGGTTCGCGACTGACGTGAGCCGGCAGCGCGAGGCGCTCCGGGCGCTGCTGACCAGGCTGAAAGCCGAGGGCCGGACCGTCGCCGGCTATGGTGCGCCGGCCAAGGGGAACACGCAACTCAACTATTGCGGCATCACCACCGACCTGATGGCGTGGACCGTGGACAAGAGCCCGCACAAGGTCGGGCGGTACATCCCCGGCACCCACCAGCCGATCCTGCCCGCCGCGGAGCTGCTGGCCCGGCAGCCGGACTACACCGTGATCCTCGCGTGGAATTTCGCCGAGGAGATCATGCGCCAGCAGGCGGAGTATCACGCCCGCGGCGGCAAGTTTATCCTGCCACTCCCCGCACCGGTGATCTGCTGAGCATGCGTACCGTCATCCTCGCCGGCGGCAAGGGAACCCGCCTCGCCGAAGAAACCGGGCTGCGCCCCAAGCCGATGGTCGAGATCGGGGGGCGCCCGATCCTGTGGCACATCATGAGCCTGTATGCGCAGCATGGCCACAAGGATTTCCTGGTGGCCTGCGGCTACAAGGGCGACCTGATCAAGGAGTACTTCCACCGCTACCACGCGCAGGACAGCGACTTCTTCGTCGACCTGCGCACCGGCAAGACCGACGTGATCCGGCCGGCCCAGGTGGACTGGCGCGTCGGCGTGATCGACACCGGCCAGGAGACGATGACCGGCGGCCGCCTGCTGCGGCTGCGCGAGATGCTCAACGGGGAGCCGTTCATGCTGACCTATGGCGATGGCCTGGGCAGCGTCGATATCAGTGCGCTGCTCGCCTTTCATCGTGCCCACGGCAAGCTCGCCACCGTCACCGCCGTGCACCCGCCAGCCCGCTTCGGTGACCTCGGGCTCGATGGCGACCGGGTCCGCCAGTTCACGGAAAAGCCCCAGACCGGCGAGGGCTGGATCAATGGCGGGTTCTTTGTCTTCGAACCCGGCGTCCTCGACTATATCGCCGGTGAAGACACCAGCCTCGAGCGCGAGCCGCTCGCCCACCTGGCCAGCGATGGGCAGCTGATGGCCTACCGGCATGAAGGCTTCTGGCAACCGATGGACACGGTCCGCGAGAAACAGATCCTCGAGCAGCTCTGGGCCGACGGCACCGCACCGTGGAAGGCCACCCCATGAGCTTCTGGCGCAATCGCAACGTCTTCGTCACCGGCGCAAGCGGCCTGCTCGGCTCGTGGACCGTGCAGGAACTCGTCGCCCGGGGCGCGAACGTCGTCGCGCTGCTGCGTGACTGGGTTCCCGCCAGCCGGCTGGTCAGCCACGGTCTCCTCGACCGGATCACGGTGGTCCGCGGCGAACTGGAAGACGCGCCACTGCTGCTCCGGGCGGTCAACGAGCACGAAATCGAGACAGTGCTGCACCTCGGCGCCCAGACGATCGTAGGCACGGCGTCGCGTTCCCCCGTCTCCACCTTCGAGGCGAACATCAGGGGCACCTGGAACCTGCTCGAGGCCTGCCGGCTCTGCTCCAAGCTGGTGCGCCGGGTCATCGTCGCCTCCAGCGACAAAGCCTACGGCGAACACCCCGTCCTGCCCTACACCGAAGAGGCGCCGCTCATCGGTCGCTTCCCGTACGACGTCTCCAAGTCCTGCGCCGACCTCATCACCTTGTCCTACTGGCACACCTACAAGCTGCCAGTCGCCGTGACCCGTTGCGGCAACCTGTTCGGCGGCGGCGATCTCAACTTCAACCGGCTCGTCCCGGGGACCATTCGCGCCGCGCTGCAGGGCCAGCGGCCGCTGATCCGGAGCGACGGGAGCTTCATCCGCGACTACTTCTACGTGCGCGATGCGGCCGGGGCGTATCTCGCTCTCGCCGAGCGGATGGACGACCCCGCCTTCCTTGGGCAGGCGTTCAACTTCGGCACGGAAACGCCGGTGTCGGTGCTGGAAATGGTGCAGGCGATCCTGACCCGGCTGGGACGGACCGATCTCGCCCCGCTCATCCAGAACGAAGCGAGTCACGAAATTCAGCGGCAGTACCTCGACTGCGCCAAGGCACGCCGACTCATGGACTGGCAGCCGGGCTACACGCTGGCGCAGGGCCTGGATGAGGCGATCGGGTGGTATCGCGAGTGGCTGGCGGCCAGCGAGCGGCAGCGTGGCGGGCTGCCGCAATAAGCCCGCTTTCCATGGCCGCACCCGCGATCGCCGCTCCGCCCGCTTCGGAAACCACCGCGGCCCGTCCGCCAGCGTCACGCTGGCTGACGGCGGGCCTGCTGGCGGTGCTCGCGCTCGCGCTCGGACTACGACTGGTCCGGCTCGGCGATGGGCTCTGGTTCGACGAGATCCAGACGCTGGTCGAGCACGCCCGGCTCCCCGTCGCCCAGATCGTCACGACCTTCACCAGCCAGAACCAGCATCCGCTCTACTCGCTGCTGGCGCATGGCAGCATGGCCGCGCTCGGCGAATCGGCGGCCACGCTCAGGCTACCCGCAGTGCTGTTCGGCGTGTTAGGCGTCTGGGGACTATACCGACTGGGCGGGCAGGTGATTCGTCCAGCGGAGGGGCTGCTCCTGGCAGCCCTGCTCGCCGTCGCGGCGCCACATATCTGGTTTTCCCAGAATGCGCGTGGCTATACCGGGCTGCTGGCGGGAGCGTTGTTCGGCACCGAAGCCTTCCGCCGGCTGCTCAAGGAGCGTGACGCGGGTTGGGGGGTGGTGTTGATGTATGCCGGCAGCGTTGGCCTGTCCATCTACACACATTCCACCGCCGCGTTCCTGCTCGCGGCACATGGGCTGATCTGGCTGGTCGTGCGCGGCCGACTGCCGCAGGGCGGTCGCCGGGCCTTCGCCGCCCTGCTCGGTGCCGGAATCCTGGCCGCGCTCTGCTACGGCCCGGTGCTGCCGAGACTGATTCCCACGCTGGCCGGTGACCCCCATCCGGCCAACTCCGTGCCGGTGACGATCGCGTGGAAGAGCCCCCTCTGGCTGGTGGGCGAGATGCTGGCCGTGCTGGCCCGGGCGGTGCCCGGGGGCTACCTCGGGCTGGGACTCGGTGCGGTCGTGGGCCTCACCGGCCTCGTCTGGTTCTGGCGTCACGATCGCGTGACGCTCGCCCTGTTCCTGTTGCCGGCGGTGGTAACCGTCGCGGTCGTGGTCGGCCTGCATCACAACCTGTGGCCGCGGTTCTTCTTCTTCAGCGCCGGCTTCGCGCTGATCATCGGGGTGCGCGGCGCGGTGAGCCTGGGTGAACGCGTGGCGAGCGAGCGGGGCCGTACGCTCGCACTGGCTGGCGGTGTACTCGCGGTCCTGGGCGGCCTGGTGCTGGCACCCCGCGCCTGGGGGCCGAAGCAGGATTATGAGGGCGCCGTGCGCTTTGTTGAAGCGAACGCCGCCCCCGCCGATGCCCGTGCGGTGGTCGATCTCGCCATCCTGCCGGTGCAGCAGTGGCTGGGCCGGGACTGGCCGGCCGTGGGCACGGTCGGTGCGCTCGATTCCCTGGCAGCGGTGCATCCCCGCACCTGGGTAATGACCACCTTTCCGATCCGGCTGCAATCGGTCGCGCCGGAGCTGGCCGGATGGCTGCACCAACGATACGACACGATGGCCGTCTTCCACGGCACGGTGAACGGCGGCGACATCGCCGTGCTTGCCTCGCGGCCCGGGGCCGGCGAATGAGGAGAACAGGATGATCGAAGAAATTCTGGACGACGCCGGACCGACCCTGCCGCAAGCCGTCAGCGTCGTGATCCCCGCGTACAACGAGGGTGCACATGTCGCGAGTCAGGTGCGTGACGTCGAACGCGTCCTCAAGACGACCGGCTGGACCTACGAAATCATCGTGGTGGACGATGGCTCGAAGGATGACACCGCGGTGCAGGCCGATACGACCGGGGCCCGGGTCCTTCGGCGGATCCGCAACCGCGGCTATGGTGCCGGCCTCAAGCTGGGCATCCGCCACGCGCAGTACGGCTACATCCTGATCACCGATGCCGACGGGACCTACCCCGTCGAGGCGATCCCGGCGATGCTGGCCAGCGCGGACCGGCACGCGATGGTCGTGGGCGCACGCACCGGCACCACCGTGCATATCCCGCTCATCCGCCGCCCCGCGAAGGCCTTCATCCGCTGGCTCGCCAGCTATCTCAGCGGCCAGCATATCCCGGACATCAACTCCGGGCTACGGTTGATGCGAAAGGACCTGGTCGAGCGCTACGAACACCTGCTGCCCGACGGCTTCTCCTTCACCACCACAATCACGCTCGCCTCGATCTGCAACGGCTACGCGGTGCAATACCAGTCGATCGACTATCACGCGCGGCTGGGCGAATCCAAGATCCGGGCGCGGCACGCCTACGACTTCACCCTGCTCGTGCTGCGGGTAATCGTCTATTTCAACCCGCTCAAGGTCTTCCTTCCCCTCGGCGCGTTCCTGGCCTCGATCGGCCTCGGCAAGCTGGTCTACGACATCTGGAAGGACAATCTCTCCGAGACGACCCTGCTCGACCTGCTCGGCGCCATGCTGGTCTGGTCCGTCGGCATGCTCGCCGATCAGAACGCCCGGACGGCGGTACGGCGATGAAGCTCTGGCTTCGTGTCACCATCAGCCTTGGACTGCTCGGGCTGCTGGTCATGCTGGTTCCCTGGGCCGAGGCGCGCGACGCGGTGCGGCGTCTGCCACCCAGCCTCTGGGTCTTCGTCTGGCTCGGCTTTATCGCCGGGCACGCGCTGAGCGTGATCAAGTGGCGCCTCTTCGTGAATGCGGGGCATGCCCACCTTGGCTTTCGCGATGCGGTGCAGTGTTACTCCGCGGGTCTGTTCGCCAACCTCTGCCTGCCGAGCATCGTGGGCGGGGACGTGCTGCGGGCGGTACTCGCGACCCGGTTCACCCGGCGACCGGAGGCCGCGTTCCTCGGCGGCGTGCTGGACCGGCTCACGGACATGCTCGGGCTGTCACTGCTGGTAGGGATCGGTGGCCTGGTTGCCGGAGGGGCGTTGCCGGGCTGGTGGGGTCAGGCACTGCAGGTCGGACTGCTGGTCGGCATGGGAATGATCGGGCTGTCGCTGCCGCTCATCCTGCGCCGTCCGCTCGCCCGATGGCCCCGCAAGTTCCGGCGACAGATCGGCCGAGGACTCGTCGCCGTCCGCCGCCTCGCCCGCAATCCCGGCACGGCGGCACTCGCCCTCAGCCTCTCGCTCGCGATCCAGTCCAGTTTCGTGCTGCTCAATCGCGGACTTGGCGAGGCGATCGGCATCCAGGTGCCGCTGGCCGTCTGGTTCCTGGTCTGGCCGCTCGCGAAGGTTGCCAGCCTGATGCCGATCAGCCTCGGCGGCCTCGCCGTTCGCGAGGCGACACTGGCCACTCTGCTTGTGCCATTCGGGGTGCCATTCGCGGTCGGCATCGTCTGTTCGCTGCTCTGGCAGACGGTGCTGATCGCCGGCGGGCTGGTGGGCGGACTGACCTGGCTGGTGCTGGACCGGACCCGCCCGGTTCAGCCGGTACTCGAGCGGAACTCCGCCACGGTGACCGGCCATGCCTGAGCCGCGGGTCGTGATCCTGGGCGGCGGCCCGGCCGGTGTCGGCGCCGCCTGGCGGCTGCGCGTCCACGGAAAGGCGCAAGTCACCCTGTTCGAGCAGGGCGAGCGGCTCGGCGGCAACGCCGGCAGTTTCGAGTTCGGCGACCAGCGGGTGGATTTCGGGAGTCACCGATTGCACCCGGCGACCGAGCCAGCGATCATGACCGACATTCAGACGTTGTTAGGCGGCGACCTCCTCGATCGTCCGCGCCATGGCCGGATCGGGCTGATGGGCCGGTGGATTCACTTCCCGCTCAAGCCGCTCGACCTCGCGCTCCGGCTGCCGCCGAGCTTCGGACTGGGCGCCGCCCGCGATGCGGCAACCAAGCGGTTCCGCGCGCCGCCGGCGGGGGCACCGGAGAATTTCGCCTCGGTGCTCCGGGCCAATCTCGGGCCCACGATCTGCGATCACTTCTACTTTCCCTACGCCCGGAAGATCTGGGGCCGGCCGCCGGAAGAGCTCTCCGCCATCCAGGCGCGGCGCCGGGTCTCCGCCGGCTCGTTCGGCAAGCTGGTGCGCAAGGTGCTGTCCGCCGTACCCGGCCTCAAGCCACCCGGCGCGGGAAGGTTCTTCTATCCCCGGAAGGGTTTCGGCCAGATCTGTGAGGGATACGCCGAGGCGGCCCGGAAAGCGGGCGCCGAAATCCGGCTCGGATGGCGGGTCGTGAAGCTCGCGCCTCCCGCCAGCAGCACCGCGCCGTGGCTGGTCACGGCAGAGCGCAACGGCGAGCAGGTGCGAGTCGAGGCAGACCATGTCTGGTCCACACTGCCCATCACGCTGCTGGCGACGATGCTGGACGGCCCGGTCCCGGACGCGGTGCGGACGGCCGCCCAGGGGATCACCTACCGGGCCATGATCCTGATCTACCTGCAACTCGATGTCGCTCAGTTCACCGAATTCGATGCCCACTACTTTCCCGCGGCCAACCTGCGGATCACCCGGCTCTCCGAGCCGAAGAACTATTCGGTGACAGGGCAGCCGGCCGGGACGACGGTGCTGTGCGCCGAGTTGCCGTGCGATCCGACCGATGCGGTCTGGAGCATGTCGGACGTGGAACTCGGCGCCCTCGTCACCGAAGATCTGAAGAACGCCGGTGTCCCTCTGCCTCGAGCCGCCGTCGCGGTCCTCGCCCGGCGTCTGAAGCAGGCCTACCCGATCTACACACCTGGATACGAGCGACCGTTCGCCGAGCTCGACGCCTGGTCCGGGACCCTGCCCCGCCTGCTGACGTACGGGCGCCAGGGACTGTTTGCCCACGATAACACCCACCACGCCCTCGCCATGGCCTACCGTGCAGTGGATTGCCTGCACGATGGCCGGTTCGACGCGGTCGCCTGGAAGGGCCATCGCGCCGAGTTCGAAACCCACGTGGTCGAGGACTGAGCATGACGATTCCCGGACTGCGCTGGCGGCTGTTCCTGACCTGCTGGGTGCTGTACACGCTGCACTTCGCGACCGACTTCGCGCGAGAGCATTATCTGGTCATGAGCATCGTCGACGACCACAGCTTCGCGCTCGACAAGTACTACGGCCTGCATGTCGACATCTTCCAGAATCCTCCCGAGGCACCGGTGCAGGGCGCGCACCACGGCGCCAACCCGGGAATCTCGATGATTGCCGCCGTGCCCTACGCGCTGCTGAAGCCGGCAGTCGACCTCGTCGTGAACCGGAGCCTGCAGGCGCGCGCGGGCCAGCCCGACGCCACGGTGACCTACCAGGATGACCGCTGGCGCCGGGTCGAGTTCTACAAGAAGGTCCGGGCGATGGGGCTCGATATCCGCTTCGGGCTGATCGCGGCGATCACACTCGCCCTCTGCATGGCACCGCTCACGGCGCTGAGCGTCGTACTGATGCAGCGCATCCTGCAGGAGCGCGGCATGTCGGAGCGGACCGCGCTGGCGGGCAGCCTGCTCTACGGACTGGGCACGCCGGTGTTCTTTCGCGCGGCATACCTCAACCAGAATCTTGCAATCGCCGCCTTCGCGCTTGGAGCATTCTACCTGTTGTGGGATCCGCTACGCGGGCTCTTCGCCCGGGCGCGCAGCCGCTACCTGCTCGCCGGCCTGCTGGGCGGAATCTGCCTGCTCAACGACTACAGCGGCGGCGTGGTGCTGGCGGGCCTCGGTCTCTATGGGCTGATCCGCGCGCGTGACGACACCTCGTGGGGTGAGGCCGTCGGGCTGTCCGCCTGGTTCAGCATCGGCGCAGTGCCACCGATCCTGTTGCTCTGGTTCTACCAGTGGGCCAGCTTCGGCAACCCGTTCCTGCCGCCACAGAACTGGATGGCGCCGGTCGAGTGGATTGAGGTTGGGTACAAGGGCGTCGGCGGCTTCACCCCGGAACTGTTCCGCATGCTCCTGATCGACTCGCGATTCGGCCTCTTCATCACCGCGCCGATGATGCTCCTTGGCCTCGCGGCACCGTGGGTGTGCCACGCGCGCGACGGCTGGCTGCCGCGCCGCGAGGCGATCTTCTGCCTGCTCTCCAGTCTCGCGCTGGTCGTCTTCTTCAGCTGCGTGCAGTACACCCGCCTCCAGTGGGTGACCGGCATCCGCTACCTTGCGCCGGTGTTTCCGTTCATGTTCCTCGCGGCCTTTGCCGTGCTGCTCCGGTTGCCGCGCGCGCTGATCGCCGTCATCGCGTTGCTGTCCTTCACGGTCTCCTGGTGTCTGGCGATGGTCCGAAGCCAGGGGACGGTCTTCGACAACCTGCAACACACCTTCACCGAAGGCTTGCAGCTCCCCTGGCTGACGGTGCTCGGCAAGACCTCGGCACAGTACCTCCCGGGGCTGCGCGGAGGGGTATCCGCCCTTCCCCTGATGCTGCTGGCCGCAGCGGTGATCTACCTTATCTGGACAGTTCGATCCCCTTGGGAGCGTCCCGATCCGGCGGCAGGTTGAGGCAGGTTGGGCACGGGGCTCTGGTATTGAACTTGCTCGATTAGACTATCATTCATTCGCGCAAGCCATTTATTCGCAATAGCTTACGGAGTTTCTCCGTGCTCGAGGCAGGCTGGAAGAGTGCCCCGGCCTGTGCGGATGCGGCGCAATCGCCACAGAATGCAACCGGGGGGTTGCCTCCCGCTATTCCGGCGCAGTCCCAGGAGCCTGTTGATGCCAGCTGATTCTCCCGCCCGTCCAATCCCGAGTGCGCCACCCCTGCCGGGCGGCAACTTCAGCCTGGATGTCGTCATCCCGGTATTGAACGAAGCCCATGTGCTCGAGAAGAGCGTGCGCAAGGCGCATGACTTCCTCTCCCGCGAGTTCAGCTGCCGCTGGCGCCTGATCGTCGCCGACAACGGCTCCACCGACGGCACCGACGAAGTCGCCCGCAGGATGATGCAGGAGTTCCCCGAGGTCGCGCTGCTGCAGCTCTCGCAGCGGGGGCGCGGCCGTGCGCTCCGGCTGGCGTGGAGCCAGAGCACCGCCGACATTGTGGCGTACATGGACGTGGACCTCTCCACCGAGCTCGACGCACTGCCCAAGCTGATCACGGCGATCCGCTCGCAGGGCTACGATGTGGCGACCGGCTCCCGGCTGCACCGACTGTCGCATACCACCCGGGGCTTCAAGCGCGAGTTCATCTCCCGCTGCTACAATCTCTTCATCAAAGCCGTGCTGTGGACGTCGTTCACCGACGCGCAGTGCGGCTTCAAGGCCGTCTCTCGGCGCGCGGTCGAGGAACTGGTGCCGCAGATCGAGGATCAGGCGTGGTTCTTCGATACCGAACTGATGGTGCTGGCCGAAAAGCAGGGGTACCGCATTTTCGACCAGCCAGTGACGTGGGTCGATGATCCCGACAGCCGCGTGCGCATCATGAAGACCGCGTGGGAGGACATCAAGGGTGTGCTGCGGGTGCGCTGGAAGCTCTGGCGGAACGCCATCACCCCCGTCGCGCGCGCGTCCACGGCTCCATCAAAGCTGTGATGAGCCGCAGGCCTCTCTTCCAGCCCGCAGCTCACCCTCGCTCTCCTGACATATGCCTGCTCTCTTCCTGACCGGCGGTACCGGGTTCGTTGGACGGGTGCTGCTGGCGCGGCTGCTCGCCCGGCCAGCCGGCGACGTCACCTGCCTGGTCCGCGATCCGGCTCGCCTGATCGTCCCGGCCGGCGGCCGGACGCCTCGCGTCGTCGGCGGGGACCTTGGCTCTGTCGAGGCACTCGCGGAGGCGATGCGGGGGTGCGATGTCGTGCTGCACTTGGCGGCGAGCACGGGAAAGGCGACGGCCGCAGCCCACCAGCGCGCCAACCTCGAGGGCACCCGCACGCTCATCGCCGCCGCCAAACGGGTCGGCGTCCCGCGCTTTGTCTATGTCAGCACGATCGCCGCCGGCTTCCCCGACCAGCGATTCTACCCCTACGCGGCCAGCAAGGCGGCCGCCGAGGTTGCCGTCCGAGAAAGCGGGCTCGACTGGACCATTGTCCGACCGACCATCGTGCTCGGACCGGACAGCCCGATTGGCGTGGCTTTCGCCAAGCTGGCCGGAGGACCTGCCGTGATGATGTTTGGCGATGGCAAGGCCAGGGTCCAGCCCATCGACGTGGGTGACCTGGCCAATGTGCTGGTCGCGGTACTCGACAGCTCCGCGGTCTCACACGACACGATCGACGCCGGGGGGCCTGAGGAAATCAGCTTCGAGGAGTTGCTTGCCGGCGTCCGCCAGCGGCTGCGCGGCAGCCGCACACCGGTACTGCATCTCCCCCTGACCCTGCTGCGCTACGCGCTCGCGGCATTCGAACCGTTGCTCTTCTCCGTTCTGCCGCTGACGGCTGGGCAGCTCGCCGCATTCGCCAACGACAGTGTCGCCCGCCCACACCCGCTGACGACGGCGCTCCGCCCCGGAATGCAATCGGTGGATCAAATGCTCGCGACACGCAATCCGGCGTGATCACCACGGGTCTCAAGCGGGAATGTGAAGTGTTCTGCCGCTATCTCACCGGCAGCGCCCCGACCGATTACGTGGTCCGGAAGTACCTCGCCGGTCACGCCGCCATGCCGGCTGCCGGAGCACGGGCCGAGCGTCTGGTCGACCGATGGCTGCTCGTCGTGGCACACACCGGATCCCCAGGCGCACGGCTCGCCGACTCCTACGCCCGCATCCTTCGGCCGCACGGCCCGCTGCGCCACCGGCTGGTTCTCCTGCTGGCCATCCTGGAAAACAGTCCCGGCTTCCACGAACGCCTGGATCACGCCACCATTGGCTCGCCGGTGAAGATTCTGCTCGAACTCGGGCTTACCGGCATCGGCTTTGTCCTTCGGCTGGTCCTGGGGCTCGCCTGCTTCGGGCCGGTACACCTGGTCTCCGGCGCCACGCATGACTGACATCGTCATCGTTGGCTCCGGTGCGACCGGCGTGCATTTCGCGCTCTCGGCGCTCAAGAAGGGTCATCGCGTCACGCTGGTGGATGTGGGCCATGAACGCCCCAGTCCGGTCCGCCCCGACCTCTCCTTCAGCGGGCTCAAGTCCACGCTCGAAGATCCGGTCAGCTACTTCCTGGGGCCCGATACCACCGCGGTCGTCTATCCAGCCGAGGGAGCAAAGTTCTACGGCTTTCCCCCAAGCAAGGACTACGTCTTCGCCGCGCCGGGGCGCTTCGGCGTGAACTCGGCCGGCTTCGATCCGGTCGTGTCGTTCGCGCGCGGGGGACTGGCGGAAGCGTGGACCGGTGGGGTCTATCCTTTCAATGATGCGGAGCTGGCGGCCTTTCCGTTCGGCTACGAGCAGCTGCGGGCGCACTATCAGGAGATTGCCCGCCGCATCGGGATCTCCGCCGAGCGCGACGACCTGGAGCGGTTCTCCGTCTTCGACGCCGACTACCAGCCCCCGCTCCGCCTCGATCCGCATTCCGAGCGACTTCTCGCCGCCTACGCCCGTACCCGCGGGGCACTCCACCAGCAGCTCGGCGTCTACCTTGGGCGCTCCCGCGTCGCCACCCTCACGCAGGACCTCGGCGACCGGAAAGCCTGCGACTATCTTGGCCGCTGCCTCTGGGGCTGCCCCCGGGAATCGCTCTACGCGCCGTCCTACACGCTGCGCGACTGTCAGCGCTTTCCGCAGTTCATCTATCGCCCCGGCCTGCTGGTCAGCCACTTCGAATACGACGCCGAGCGGCGCGTCACCGGGCTGGTCGCCGATCCGCTGCCGGAGGGCGCGCGCACGCAGATCGGGGGCGACCTCTTCGTGCTTGCAGCAGGGACGCTCTGCTCCTCCAAGCTGATGCTCGACTCCCGCTACCAGGCTACCGGCGAGATTGTCACCCTGCCCGGCCTGATGGACAATCAGCAGATCATGCTGCCGTTCTTGAACCTGGGGATGATCGGACAGCCGGTGTCCATGGCGAGTTACCAGTTTCACGAGCTGGCCCTTGGCATGACGGGCAGGACGGAGGCCGACTATGTACACGGGCAGGTGACGACACTGAAAGCCGCGTCGGTCCACCCGATCATGCAGAGCCTGCCGCTCGATTTCGGCTCGGCCAGCCGCTTCGTCCAGGGACTCCGCGCCGGGCTGGCGGTCGCCAACATCTGGCTGCCTGACCGGCGCGATGATCGCAACACGCTGACGCTCACACCGGCGGCGGAGCCCGGCCGGACTCGACTCGTCCTCAGCTACGGCACGGCGGGTCGGGAAACGGATGAAGTGAAGCGGGTGATCCGGACGATGGGAAAGGCGCTGCGGAAACTGGGGTGCATCGTGCCACCGGGGATGACCAAGGTCCTGCCGAAAGGAGCGAGCATCCATTACGCTGGTACGCTGCCGATGTCCCGCACGCCTGCGCCGTTCACCGTGTCGCCCGACTGCCGGAGCTGGGACTACAGCAATCTCATCGTCGCCGACGGGGCGACGTTCCCCTTCCTGCCAGCGAAAAACCTCACCTTTACGCTCATGGCCAACGCGGTGCGCGTCGCGGACGCGGTGCTGTAGCTCCTGCGACCTGGCGGTCATGCACTCGAGTATGGCGCCCACCGGCAGGCCCGACAGGATATTGCCGCCGAAGGGCGACACTCTCGAACCCGGGGGGTGGCGTGTCGCCTCTCAGGCGCGCGCCTTCAGCGTCTGATAGTCCGTTTTATCCGTCGAGGTGTACGGGATCGCATCCAGCCAGACGTAGGCGTCCGGCGCCATGTAGCGGGGCAGCGCCTCGACCGAAAAGCGCCTGAGCTGAATCAGCCCCGGCCTGGACTCACCCTTCGCCACCAGGAACGCGGTGATCCTCACCCCCGAGGCGGGGTCTGGAACCGCGACCACAGCCACCTCGACCACCTCGGGGTGCCGCGCCAGTCCCGCCTCGATCTCGCCCAGCTCGATCCGATAGCCCCGCCGCTTCACCATCCGGTCGCGCCGACCATGAAAAAGAAAAGTCCCGTCGGCTTCCTCCACGACGATGTCGCCGGTGTGATACCAGCGGGCGCCGTCCGGGTCGGCCAGAAACGCCGCGGTGTTCCGGTCCGGCAGATTCCAGTACCCCGTCATGATGCCGGGGCCGCTGATGAGCAGTTCCCCCTCTTCGCCTTTCGGCACCGTACGATCATCAAGGTCTACCACACGGGAGCGGAGGTGCGAGCAGGTCTTTCCGATCGGGTAGGGGTCGGTGCGCTCCTCCGGAATGACGACGGGAATTTCCTGCGCCGTGCAGACGTTGGTTTCGGTGGGCCCGTAGAGATTCCAGTAGACCGGGTGCCGGACAATGCGCTTGAGGGCACGGAGCTGGGGCACCGGGAACACCTCGCCGGCGAACAGCACCAGCCGCAGCGCCGAGAGGTCCTGCCGCTCCAGCTTGCCGTACTGCGTCAGCATGTTCAGGATCGACGGCGTCGAGTACCACACCGTGATCCGCTGCTCGGCGATCATCGGCGCCAGGGCGAGCGGTTCCTTGCCCAGATCCTCGCCGATCAGGACGACGCGGGCTCCATGCTTGAGCGGCACGTAGAGGTCGAGAATGGAGAGATCAAAGTGAAAGGGCGCGTGAGAGGAGAAGACATCCGTCGACGTCGGAGTGAACACTTCGGTACACCAGTCGACGTAGCTGATCGCCGCCCGGTGGGTCAGCATCACGCCCTTCGGTTTCCCGGTCGATCCCGAGGTGTAGAGAATGTAGGCCAGATCATCGGGGCCGCGCTCGACCGTCCGAGTGACTGGTGGAGTCCCCACCGCCCGGGCGATTCCCTGGCCACCCGGGGCAGGCTCGATTGCGAGCGTCCGCGGCTCGTGGCCGAGTGCGGTGAGCTCACCGCGCAGAGCCGTGGCGGCGGATCGCTCGACCAGAACCACGCGGACCAGGCAATCCTGGAAGATCGTCGCGGCGCGGGCGGGCGGCGAATGGGGATCCACCGGCACGTAGACCGCCCCTGCCCGAAGCGCGCCCAATACGACGGCGAGGCTGTCGATGGACTTGGGCAGGTGAAGGCCGACCCGGTCGCCCGGCGCCACGCCCTGCTCGACCAGCCAGTCCTTCACCCGACCGGAGAGCGCATCAAGCTGGGCATAGTCGATTGTCCCGCCAGCCGGCTCAACGGCGGCGGGGCGACCGGGATCTCGTGCGGCGGCCCGTTCGAAGAGCACCGCGAGAGAGGGCGCGGAGAGAGTCACGCGCTGGTCGGCTGCGCCGGCCGCTCGTAGCGTGGTCGTGGCGAACGCGCCGGGACCCGACTTCCAGGAAGCTCGGTCCGCTCGACCAGTCGATGCACACCATCCGCGAGCACCGGATGGGGAAGCGCCCGACGAATCACACCCGTGCGCCGAGCTTGGACTGCACCATGGTCGCGATGGCGCTTAACGTCCCGAGGTTCGAGGCATCAACTTCGTGCGCCTCGAGGGTGATCGCGAACTGCTTCTCCAGAAACGAGACCAGCTCCAGCGTGGCCAGCGAGTCCAGAATGCCGCTGGACAGCAGCTCGGTGGTCGGCGTCAGGTTCGCCGGGTCCTCGCCCGGCAGGTGGGTCTGCAGCAGGTATTGTCTGACGGACTGGATGATCTGATCGGCGTTCATGCCAACTCCGCTTCAATTGGGGTTAGTGTGTTCCCGGGGAAACCATCCCACCGGCATCGACGGCGGGGCCAGTGACGCCCCATGCAGTCAGATACCCATGCTGCCCCAGCTCGCGGAACAGCCGATCCGCCATGTACTGGTGCCCCTGCACGCTGGGATGCTTGTCCCACTCGGACATCCGCAGCAACTCCTCGTTCTGGTCCTCGAAGTCCATCATGTCGATGAACGGGAGGTGGTACTTGGTGGCGAGCGCGAGCCCTTCCTCCTTGCCGGTCTCCATCTCGGTCGGCTGCCGCACGTAAAGCAGCGCCAACGGCAGCTTGTGTGCCGCCACCACGTGGGCCACGATTCCCAGAGAGAGATCCAGGAAGGCCTCTCGCTGGGGCATGAGCACCTTCATGTTGGTGGGCGAATTCTGGCTCGCCGTGAAACCCAGACTGTCCAGGAACCGCTTGACCTCGGGGAACACCGGGTCCACGCCGAGCTTGAGTGCCCGCTCGAGCGAGAGGATGCCCGCCCCCCGGTCTGGCCCGGGATGGAACGCGAACAGGACGAGGTCGGGATCGAAGGGGGGCACCTTCGTATCCAGCACCCAGGCCCGTTGCCACACGCCGGAGCGCGCGACACCAAAGTTGAGTACCTCGATGTGATCGTACTTGCCTCGGGTATTGCGGGCGTTCAGCTGCTCCTCGAGGATCGCCTCGAAAGTCTGGTCGTTGGCGACACCGCTGCCCATCACGTCACTCGGCCCGACCACCGCAATGCGGAAGGTGCGGGGCGGCTTCGTCAGGGTGTAGGGGCCATCGCGGAGGCCGAAGTCGTTGGTGGCGAACCGGACACCGCGCCACAGGGTATCGACGTTCGGGGCGAGGGCGCCGAGCAGGGGGGTCGAGGCCTTCTGCCAGAGGCTCGACGTCTCGAACTCCTCGATCCGCTCACGGCGGCGCGCGGCATCGGCCGCCTGCAGCTCATTGGTCTGGGAACTCCCCAGGTCGAGTTGCTCATAGTAGCCCCGCAGCAGCGATCCTTCGTCCCGGCGGTTGAGCCGGTTCTCCCTGAGGGTCGCCAGGAAATCCCGCCTGGCCTGGCTCAGCATCCCAGGGAGCGACGGATTCGCCAGGATGGCGAGGACCGCCGTGGTCGCCAGGGTGATCATGAGGGACCGGCGAGCTTCCTGTCCTTCCGTTCCAGGACCGCGCGCCACTTTTTCCAGCACGCCAAAGCGGGCACCGCCAAGCCCGATCCCGGTAGCCGCCACCGCGACGAATATCACGACACTCTTCAGATTCCACACCAGCGCGGCATCCCAGATTGTGAGCCACTCGGCGATGGAGCCCGCCGACCAGAAGGACCAGAGGAAACAGAGGGTGCTCATCGTCGCCAGGACCGAGAGGCCCCGGCTGAAGCTCCAGAGGGGCACGGCCACCTTGGTGCGCGGCTTCTTCAGTTCTTGAACCGCCTGGTAGGTGATCAACGTGCCCAGCACAGCGTAGAACGAAATATCCTGGACCGTGAACAGTGGCGCGCCCCGCAGCCAGAACCACATCCACGAATGCCCCAGCCAGGTCACGAGGAAGACCAGGGCGAGGGACACGGTGGTGACGAATGCAGGGGAGCGTCCCCGCAGCCGGAAATACATCGGATAGTACACCAGCTTGATGGTCGCGTCTCGCCAGTAGATGTTGTTCCGTCGGAAGAGATCGGTGAATCCGGCCGACAGCCAGTAGAGATGATTGGTCTCCGGCAGATGGAATCCGAAGAGGTGCAGCAGGCCGATGGCCAGGTGGAACGTGCCCGACAGCCGCAGGTAGACCATGAAGCTCGTCAGGACGTACTGCAGCAGGTCGCCGGCATTCACCACCTCGGTGGCATCGAGGGTGAAGTGGTGGTAGACCAGCCGGTAGATGACGATCTGCAGCAGTCCGCGGGCCATCCAGTGCAGCCCGCGCTGGTAGATCCGGTAGGCGTCGGTATCGAAGTAGGTCCGCTCGTACGTCTTGAAGTCCACCGCCGGGAACAGCGGCATGCAGACATTCGGCAGCAGGAAGAAGTAACTCAGGCTCCGCGTGAGCGGCGGCGGTTCGGCGGCGTGAGAGAGGTCATACAGATAGAGCACCATCCGGATCATGAACATGCTGCCCAGCACCGGCCAGACGCCGTTCGGCACCCCGTTCGGCAGCAGCTCCCCGCGGAGGATGATCATCACGGCGACCGCCGCACCGACCAGCGCGAGACGGTAGCCGAAGCGGATCGGGAGATAGGTGAGGCCGACCAGCGGGAGACCCAGCCCCAGCAGCCAGAGCATCGGTGTCGTCCCGAGCACCACCTGGATGCCGACCACCGACAGCAGCAGGAAGAAGCCCAGGCGATACCGCATCGGGAGGAGCGCGTGAATGACGAAACCGATCAGCGCCAGCACCATCAAATTGCCAAACGGCTTGGAAATCACCTCAAGCGCGCGAGTCAGCCCGACCAGCAGGCCTAGCTGCACCCCAACTCCGAGCACCACGCGCACCTCGGCCCAGTTGAGCCGGGCGCTTGGTGCGTCGTCTGAAGCGACCGCGACCGCGTTACTCATCTCGCTCCTTGCATGGCCTGGCACAGCAGGACTGTGCCAGAGGCAGAACGGCGCCGGGAGACTCCAGGCGCATCGTGGTCCGGCAGCCGACCGGACTTGGGCAATTGAGAAAGACAGGGCGAACAGCGCCAAGCCATCCCGGGAAGGGAGCACGGCGCTGAGGTCTCATGACCTAGCGATTCTCATGCCAGACACGCACTGACACGAGCATAGGTAGGTATCTGTAGCACAGAGACTTGGACGATGTTCAGCGGATGGGTCTATCGCGCAATTCGGTATGTGGCAAGCGTGCCGCAGAGCCGGGCCATCACCCTGCCTCCGCCGTCATCGGCGGGTCAGAGGCCGAGACTCCGAGCGATCAGGTTGCGCTGGATGTCGCTGGTGCCGGAGTACAGGGTTCCGCCGACCGCGTCGCGCAGTTCGCGCTCCACCTCGTACTCCGTCGTGTAACCGTAGCCGCCCCGCACCTGCACGGCATCGAGGCAGGACTGCACCATGGCCTCGCCGAGGTAGAGCTTGGCGATGGCGGCCGGCGCGCCGGGTGCCGTGTTGGTCTGCTTGGCCCAGGCAGCCTTATAGAGAAGGAGCCGGGCGGCCTCCAGCCGGACCTTCATGTCGACGATCCGATGCGAGACCGCCTGGAAGTCGCCGATCGGCTTGCCGAACTGCTTTCGCTCGCGGGCGTAGCGGACCGCGTCCTCGATCAAACGCTCGAGGGTGCCGAGGTTGCTGGCGAGGATGCAGCCCCGCTCCCATTCCATGGAATCGTTGAACAGCTGCACCCCGCGGCCTTCCCGGCCGAGCAGATTGGCGGCCGGCACCCGCGCCCGGTCGAAGACCAGCTCCGCCATCGGCGAGGTTTTGAGCCCCATTTTGCCGATCTTCTTGCCCACCGTGAAGCCCGGAGTAGTGCGCTCGACGAGGAACGCGGAGAGCCCAAGCGCCCCTTTGGCACGGTCAATGGTGGCAAAGACAAGAAAGAGATCCGCCACCGGGGCTTCGCTGACGAACGTCTTGGTACCGGTCAGCACGTAGTGGTCCCCATCCCGCGCCGCCGTGGTGCTGAGCGCGAAGGCGTCGGAGCCGCTGTCAGGCTCACTCATCCCGTGGGCCCCGATCCACTCGCCGCTGTTCAGGCGCGGGAGGTAGCGACGCTTCTGCTCCTCAGTCCCGTGGCGGAGGATCGGCATCTGCACGCTCCACATCTGCGCCGCCAGGGCGAACAGGAGCCCGTTGTCCCGACAGGCGTACCCCAGCGCCTCCATGCCGAGGATGGTGGTGAGGATGTCCACCCCGCCACCACCGTACGACTCGGGAAACGGGAGCCCCTGAATCCCGAATGCGCCGCACTGGGTCCACAGATCGCGTGAGAACTCTGCAACATGATCTCGTCGGATGAGGTCATCCTGTAGAGCCTTCTTGCCGAATTGAATGACCGTGTCACGGAACTCGAGTTGCTCCTGGCTCCAGGCGAAGTCCATATTGCTCAATGGGTTGGCGTAATCCAGGCCTGCGGTGTCGTCGGCGACGAACAGCTGGGACCTTTGCAGTATCCGTGCGCGTCATCCCGCGAAGGGAAAAGTGTATAATGTTTGGCCAGAAGGCATGGAACGTGCTAATATGTCCGGTCGATTCGACACCAAGAAGCCCCACAACTGTCGCTGCCCGCTGACGGACCGGAACAGGGTCGGCGGAGTGGTGTGCGCCAGCCGATTGGCACTTTTCCCCGAGGCACTCGATGACGTTGACGACCGATGTGGCCATCATTGGCGGTGGACCCGGTGGATGCACCGCCGCCATGTTTCTCGCCCAGCGAGGAATCCGATCGATCATCATCGAAAAGGACGAATTCCCCCGGTATCATATCGGCGAATCTATGACGGGGGAATGCGGTGGCATTCTCCGCCGGCTGGGGCTCGGCGAGAAGATGATCCAGGCCAGGCACCCGCAGAAGCAGGGTGTGAAGGTGTACGGTCCTTCCGGCCACGGACACTGGTATGTCCCGGTCATGCGCCGCAATGAGGCGGGGAACCTGGAGGCGATCAACACCTTTTCCGTTCGTCGCAGCAGTTTCGACCGGATGATGCATGACGAGGCTGCCGCCCGGGGCGCGGAAATGCTCCGTGCCGAGGCGATTCGGCCGCTCTGGGCGGCCGACGGTCGGACCATGACCGGCGTCCGGGTCCGTCTGCCCAGCGGCGTGGAAGAAGATGTGCGGGCCCGGGTCACGCTGGACATCACCGGCCAGAAGACCTTCTTCGCCCATCAGAACGTCTGCTCCGAAAAGGTGCCCGGCCGCTACGACAAGCAGGTGGCGGTCTTCTCCCATGTCGCCAATCCCATCCGGGATGACGGCTCCTCCCGCCAGAACCACCCCGACAATACCCTCATCTTCTACAAGGGGAAGTTCCACTGGTCGTGGTTCATCCCGCTCGATCATGAGACCGTCAGCGTCGGGGTCGTGGCGCCGGGAGCATATTTCGCCGCCCAGAAGGAGAGCAAGGCGGACTACCTGCGGCGCGAGTTGCGGGAACTGAACCCCGAGCTCGCCCGGCGCGTCGTCGACAATGCGCTGACCGAGGAAGCCCGGGCCATCCCCAACTACTCCTATCACAGCCGGACCTTCACCGGGCCGGGCTGGATGTGCATTGGCGACACCCACCGGTTCATCGACCCGATCTTCTCCTTCGGCCTGTTCGTCTCGATGAAGGAGGCGGAAGAATCGGTTCCCGTCATCGCCCGCTTCCTGGGCAACGAGCATGTCGGCCCGGGGAATCCCTTCCACGCCCACATGGAGCGGCTCGAGCGGGGCCTGGACCTGACCCAGGACCTGATTGACGGCTTCTGGGAGAATCCGCTCGGCTTCGCCCACCTTTTGCACCGTGGGACTCATCAGGACGACATCACCGACCTCTTTGCCGGCCGGATCTACATGGATGAGCCCTCGGGTGGCGTGCTGGCACTCAGAAAACTGGCGCAGGCAGGACTCGCCAAAGCAGGCTGACCGCTGGAGATCGCTCCTCCCCTGATGGACGGCGGGGAGGGCAAGCTCGGTGTCACATGGACTGGTAGGTCAGGAGCGCGGATTCGCCGATCATGGACGGCCCGATGGCGGGATGATGACGAGTCGCGCCACTTCTGGCATGCGGCGATCAGCACTAGCTTGAAAGGTTTCCCCGCCGCCGCGGACACGCCCGATCCAATGGAATAGTCCGATGACCACTCCCGCGTCACCCGGCGTACCGATCCCGTCCCGCCGCGCCCCCTGGCGGAAGTACCGCCTCGCCCTGCTGGCCGGCGGCGTCGCCGCCTGGTTCGCCGTCGTCACCATTACCCACCAGCGCTCCGAGGCTCGGGCCCGAGGCACCAACAAGGGCGCCAAGGAACTGCTGCAGATTGGCGCCCTGCCGGTCACGTGAAACCTCACCATTCCCATCGCCTGTAGGGCGATGAGCATTGAAGGCAAGCCGATCGACGCCAGCCTCGGGATGGACGAGTCCGGTGCGGGCATGGCAGGCATGGACATGCCGGGGATGCCGATGCCCGGGGACACCGCCCCGCCCATGCCGCAGGTCGCCGAGTTCGTGCGCTATGGCGGGTGGCCGGAGCTCAAGGAGGCGATGATCTCGGGACGGCTGAAGGCGGCGATGCTGCTGGCGCCGATGGCCATGGACCTGGCCAGCAAGGGGATTCCGGTGAAGGTGGTCGCCCTGGGGCACCGCTCCGGCGCGGTGATCATGGTGGGGAAGGATTCACCCTACCACTCGTTTGCGGACCTGAAGGGCAAGCGCGTCGCCATCCCCAGCCGATTCGCGGTGGATCATATCTTTGTCCGCAAGATGATGGCCGCAAGCGGCATGCACGATGGCGACGTGACCCTGATCGAGATTCCACCTCCAGACATGCCCGCCGCCCTGCTCGCGGGCGCCGTAGATGCCTACGCGACTGGCGAGCCGTTCGGCGCCAAATCCGAAATGGCCGGCTACGCCCGGGTGCTCTACATGACCCGCAACGAATGGCCCAATTACATCTGCTGCGTGCTGACCGTGCGGGAGGAGCTGATCCAGTCCGACCGGAAGCTGGTCCAACTGCTGGTGGATCACGTGATGTCGGCCGGGCAGTGGCTCGACAACTCGCCCGCGCACCGCATCGCGGCCGCTCACATCGCTTCGGAAAAGACTTTCTTCAACCAGGCATTTGATCTCATCCGCTGGGTCATGGAGCGCCCGGCGGATCGGGTGACCTACGGCGACCTGCGCCTCATCCACTCGGAGTTCGACAGCCTCATGCATCTTGCCGTAGATGCGAAGATGTTTCCCGACACCATTCCCTACAGCGTCTACATCGACGAGAGTTTCATGCGGAATTTCCGCCTGGTGGAGATTCCGATCAAATGACGCACCTTCGTCGCGCAGGCCCGTTCCTGGTGATCGCAGGCTTCATCGCTCTCTGGTGGCTGGGCGCCTCGGATAGCGTCATCTTCCCCACACCGGGTCAGGTGGCCACCGCCCTGGTCGAGCTGGTGCGCGAGGGCACCCTGATCCGGCACGTCGCGTCGTCACTCTACCGCGTGACCCTCGGCTATGGACTGGCGCTCCTCCTGGGCATCCCCGTCGGCAGCCTGATGGGATGGTACCCCGGCATCTACCGCGCCCTGAACCCGATCGTGCAGCTCCTGCGGCCGATCTCGCCGATCGCGTGGATTCCGCTGGCCATCCTCTGGTTTGGCGTGGGAGACAGTTCGCCGATCTTCCTGATCTTCCTGTCATCGTTCTTCCCGCTGGTCGTCTCGACCACCGCTGGCGTGCACCTGGTCGAGCAGCAGTATGTCCGTGCCGCCAAGAATTTCGGAGTCACCGGTCTCGAGCTCTACCGCCGGGTGATCTTTCCCGGCGCCCTCCCCAGCATCATCACCGGCATGCGCGTCGGACTCGGCATCGCCTGGCTCGTGGTGGTCGCGGCGGAGATGGTCGCCATCAACTCGGGGCTCGGCTACCTCATCATCGACTCGCGCAACGCCGGCACCCGGTACGACCTGGTCGTGGCCGGCATGGTGATCATCGGCGTTATCGGCTTCATCCTCGACATCATCATGCGTCGCCTGGAAACCCTGGACGAGGTCCGCTGGCGCTATGGCACCACGCGCTAAGTACGAGGTCACCGGCATCTCCAAGAGCTTCGCCGGCGAAACCGGTCCGCTCCAGGCGATCGCCGACGTCAGCCTCACCGTCCATGAGGGTGAATTCGTCGCCCTGGTCGGCCCGTCCGGCTGCGGCAAGTCGACCCTGCTCAATATCCTGGGTGGATTTGACACCCCCGACCACGGCGAGGTCCTGCTGGACGGCGCCCCCATCACGGAGCCGAGTCGCCGAGGCATCCTGATCACCCAGCGCGGCTCGGTCTTTCCGTGGATGACCGTACGGCAGAATCTCGAGTTCGCCACCCGCGAGCTGCCGGCGGCAGAGATTGCACAGCGCTTCGCCCACTATATCGACTTCGTCGGGCTGCGCGGATTCGAGGACGCGTGGCCCCACCAGCTCTCGGGCGGCATGCTCCAGCGGGTCGAGGTAGCGCGCGCCCTGATGGCCAAGCCCGACGTGCTGCTGATGGACGAGCCCTTCGGCGCGCTGGACGCGCTCACCCGCATGCGGATGCGGGGCGAGCTGATCGAGATTCTCGCGCGGGACAGCCACACCTGCCTGCTGGTCACTCACGACGTCGAGGAGGCGCTTCACCTCGCCGACCGCATCGTCGTCTTCAGCCCGCGCCCGGCGAAGATCCAGTGCATTCTGGAAGTGAACGCACCTCACCCCCGGGTGCTCTCCCATCCCGGCATGATCGCGCTGAAGGAACGCATCCTCCAGGAACTGGGGCTTTCCTCCCTCGACGTCCTCCGGGACACCGCCGCTCCAGTCGAACAAGGCCAGGGCCGGAGCGCGATACCGGAGGACCACATTGCCCCCAGGGGGTTATCAGTTCGACCGCTCAGCCCCCGCCCCAGAATCGGCGGGGAAGCGGTCGAGCAGTTCGACGTGGTGGTCGTGGGGGGAGGGCCCGCCGGCGCCAGCGCCGCCACGGTGCTCGCCACCGAGGGCTTCAAGGTACTGGTCCTCGAACGGGAGCACTTTCCCCGATACCACGTCGGGGAATCCCTGCTGCCGATCGCCTGGGACCTCTTTGATCGGCTGGGAGTGACGGCAGAGGTGGAGGCCGAGGGCTTCGTCGTGAAGCAGGGCATCTCCTTCGGGCTGCCGGGGCAGGCAGACGAGCTGTCGTTCCGGACGTCGGAGTACCCGGAATACTTCCAGCGGCCCTACACCTTCCACGTCGAGCGGGCCCGGTTCGACGAGATTCTGCTGCATAACGCCCGGGACAGGGGCGCGACCGTCCGGGAGGGGTGGGTCGTGCGGGACGTGTTGTTCCAGGGCGATACCGCTGTCGGCGTGCTGGCCGGGCCGGTGGGCGAGGAACCCCACCCGATCCTCGCCCCCATGGTGGTGGACGCCACCGGGCAGAACTGCCTGCTGGCCCGCAAGCTCGGCTGGCGGCGCCCGGACCCGACGCTCAACAAGGTGGCGCACTACGCCCATTTCACCGGCGGATTTCGCCCTGTCGCCGAGAAATCGGAGGGCGAGATCCAGATCGAGAACGCGAGCGCGACACATGTCTACGCCATCGAGGGCGGCTGGGTGTGGTACATCCCACTGCGCGACGACACCGTCAGCGTCGGGGTCGTCCTGGACGCGAAGTTTGACAGCGCGAAGCGGGGCAACCCCCAGACCCGGTTCGACGATGCCATTCAGTCCTGCCCCAGAGTCCGGGAGTGGCTCACCGGCGCCCAGCCGGCGATGGAGGTCCAGACCATCTCGAATATCTCGTATCTGAACGACTGTTTCGTGGGGAACGGCTTCGTGCTGGTGGGCGACGCCTCGATGTTCATCGACCCGATCTTCTCCTCGGGGGTGTCCCTGGCCATGCGGAGCGGCATCTACGCTGCCGAGGCGATCATCGACTGCGCGATCCACAAGGACTACAGCGCGGCCCGGCTGGAGCACTATGAGGCCCGGATCCGGCTGCCGATGAGTCGCATCTTCAAGATGATCTACAACTGGTACGCGATCCTGGAGAAGCCGGAGGCAGACAATATCTTCGTGCGCGCCCGGAACAGCCCGTTGCTGCGCGAGCGGCTCCTGGTGCTGTTCTCCGGTGGCTACGACCGCCTCGACTTCGAGTCCCTGCTGACCGCCGAGGGGGAACGGCACTAGCCACGGACGCGGCCGCTGTCCCTCGAACAGCAAAAACCCTCCCCGACATCGGGGAGGGTTTTCTGCATCGGCATTGATCGGCGGTTACATGTATCCGTCACGCCGCAGCGTCTCCAGCCCACCGCCGTCATCCTTGTCCTGCGCCCGTCCGGAGCGTTCGGCGATATTGGCGAACTTGCCGGTCTTCAGCTCCACGATGATCTCCTCGACGTTGCGCGAGGTGGACTGGACCGATTGGGTGCAGGGGCCACAGCCAAGGGAGCGGTAGCGGATGCCGTCGCCCTGATCGTAGTAGAGCGAGACGGTGGGAATGGTCTCCCGCTGGATGTATTCCCAGATGTTCAGCTCGGTCCAGTCCAGCAGCGGGTGGATGCGCAGGTGCGTGCCCGGGGCGAACTCCGTCTTGTACTGATTCCAGAACTCCGGCGGCTGATCGCCGACGTCCCAGGTGCTCTGCTGGTTGCGGGGGGAGAA
>JAWXBX010000123.1:0-10691 GCA_034440415.1 Gemmatimonadota bacterium
CCGCCGGTTCGCCTCGACTTGCGACCCCTCTCCCGCCACCCCGGCACCATCTCCCCCGCTCCGCTTTTATGCATCCTTGTACTGCAAAGGTGCATGCACTTCGTGCAACCGGTCGTCCACTTCCATTGGAGACTCGTTCACTCGCTGCAATCGGTCAGTCACTCGCATTCGAGGGACCTTTGTGGCCTGCAATCGGTCATCCATTTTCAGTTGCGTGACAATCACTTGCGCTAATCGGTCGTCCACTCGCCTTGGAGATGCGCTCTCGGTCATTTTTCGGCCAGTCACTTTCATTTGTTATGCAGTCACTGCCGTTGGAGAGCGATCCATCGCCATTCGCCGGCCATCCGATCGCCCTCGCCCCCGATTCGTTCCGCCTCGCGCCCAACGCCCCCCCGTTGTTCACCTGAAAACATGCGCCCCCGCCAGACACGCCGCACCTCTGGCACGGCCCTCGCTTTACCGCCCCTCCGCCACCGGGGAGTTGGGGTACACCGCGTGGCGCTGGCCATCGGGATGATGTGGGATCGCGCCCCAACCGCGATACCCACGGCAGCATCAATTCACCGGGAGGTGTGTATGCGGTTCGAAGGGCGGGTCAAACTCGAGACCGGGGGACGGGTGCAAACGTTTGTGCGCGCCCGCCCGGAGCCGACCGAGCGGTACACCAGCGGCGCGGCTCGCCTCGAGGATCTGCTCCTCCGTGGCGAAGCGCTGTCCCTGAAGCAGCGCAATGGCCGCGGCGTGGTCAAGGAGTCGGTGCAGCAGCCAATCACACGGCGTTTCTCACCGCCGCGCGCGACATGGCGGCCGAGGCGGCGGCGCACCGCGAGCTGTTCCAGCGCTACGGCATGTCAGAGGATTTTCTCGCCAGCCTCACCACCGCGCTCGATCAGTACGACCTGGCGGTCCAGGCGGCGGCGACCGGCCGGAGCGCGCATGTCGGTGCCCGCGCCGATCTGACGGCAGTCACCGACGAGCTCATGCAGCTGATCGAGGACTTCGATGCGATGGATCAGTACCGCTATCGCGCCGAACCGGAACTGCGCGCCGCGTGGGACAGCGCCCGCAACGTCGCCTGGCCCAGGCCAGCGTCCGCCCGGAAACCGGCAACGAAGCCGCCGATCGCACCGGCCGCCTGACGCACCAGACCGGCACAGCAGAGCAGCCCCGCGGGCACCAGGTCGCGGGGCTGCTCTGTTTGTCTGCCGTTGCCGCCCCTTATCGAGAGAAACTCAGAACCACTCGCACACCCACTGCGTCGCCGGCTCGAAGCTGCAGTGCACCGGCAGCGGGTTCTTGTACTGGAGTCTCCCCACCGCTCCAATCTGGCGTTTCCTCCCCGCGCTCTCCGCGCGTCTCCAGCCCGCACCCCATCCTTGTCACAATCGGCCGGATGACCTGTTCCTCACGGTCGCACCCCCAGAGCCGCCGGGTCTCCATCCACCGCGGCCTGCAGCCACACACCTGTACCATGGCAGAGATCGCCGCGGGCCCGAACCCGCCCCGTGCTCGATCTGCCCTGGCCAGTTGCCGAGGAGGCCCCGATGCGGGTCAGCACCATCGCGAGACTGGCCTGCCTGCTCCTTGTGGCGAGTGCTGGCCCGGTATCGGCCCAGCAACCGGGCGAACGCCCTTCCTATGAGCGGGACGTGCCCCCGAGCCTCGCAAGCCTGGCCCGAATCGGCGAGGACTCGGCCCGCGCGATAGCGCTCGCCCAGATCCCGGGCGGCGCGGTAGAGGCACTGGAGCTGGTACGAGCACGGGGACGGGTCCTCTGGACCTTTGATATCAAGGTGCGGGGGAAGTCGGATGCCGCAGAGGTGAACGTCGACGCGCGCACTGGTGAGATCGTCTACCTCGCACCCGACGATGTAACGCCGACCCTTCGCGCCGGGGAGCTGACCGGAGAGGTCCGGCTGGATGGCCGGCTGGACGAGCCGGCCTGGAGCACGGCCGACTCGATCGTCAACCTGGTTACCATCGAGCCGGAGGAAGGGGGCGAGCCGGCGGGCCAGACCATCGTCAAGGTGCTGGCCAGCCCGACCGAGCTGCTCATCGGCGTGATCTGCCACGATACCAACCCTCATGGCATCGTGTCATTCTCCGAGGCACGGGACGACTCCGCACTGGTGCTGGAAGACCATATCCTGCTCGTGTTCGACCCGTTCCGGGACGGCCGCACCGGATACGTCTTCGCCGTGAATCCGAACGGGGCCCGTTTTGATGGTCTCGTCACGACCCAGGGCGAGGAGGTCAACACCAATTGGGATGCGGTCTGGCAAGCCAAGGCGGCGCGCGACGAGCAGGGCTGGAGTGTCGAGATCCGGATTCCGATCAAGAGCCTCAGCTTCAAGCCGGGCCTCGATCGGTGGGGCTTCAACGTGCAGCGCCGGGTCCAGCGGCTGCAGGAGACCAGCCGCTGGTCGGGAATCAACCGCGACTATGAGATCTTCCAGACCAGCCACGCCGGCCTGCTGACGGACCTGCCGAAGTTCGAGTACGGCGCGGGGCTGAGCATCCGTCCCACCATCGTGGGCGACGCCAGTCGAGCGGAGCCGGGAGCGACCCGGGACTACACCGCAAAGGGCAGCCTGGATGCGAGCCAGAGAATCGGGCCGAACCTTGAGGCCGACCTGACGCTAAATACCGACTTCGCGGAGACCGAGGTCGATGCCCGGCAGACCAACCTGACACGGTTCGACCTGCTCTTCCCGGAGAAGCGGAGCTTCTTCCTGCAGGGATCGGACATCTTCGATTTCGCAGTGGGAAACGAGGCGGACATTGTGCCGTTCTTCAGCCGCCGGATCGGATTGCAGGGCGGCGGGGGAGACCTCCAGCAGGTGCCGATCACCGCCGGCGGCAAGCTCAGTGGACGGGTGGGCAATACCAACGTGGGCGCGCTGGTGGTGCGCACCCGCGGCGTGGACACGCTGGCGACGGACGCCACGATGGGGGTCCTGCGCGTCAAGCAGAATGTGCTGGCCGAATCCTCGGTGGGGATGATCGCCACCGCCGGCGATCCGCTCGCGGCACCGGGGAGCTGGATGGGCGGTGTGGACCTCACTTACCAGACTTCGGCCTTTCGGGGCGAGAACAACTTGCTCGTCGGTCTCTGGGGACTCCGGAATCATCGTGACGATCTGGGCGGCGCCTCCGCCTTCGGCGGAATCGTCAGCTACCCGAACGACTTGTGGGATGTCTCACTGGCCTACAAACGGATTGGGACGAACTTTGAGCCCTCGCTTGGATTCGTGCCCCGCTTCGGGGTTCAGATCTACCAGCTCCAGGCGGCCTTTCTGCCTCGGCCGAACCGCCGTGGGATCCGTCAGATGATTTTCGAATTCAACCCGTCGCTGGTGACCGATCTCGGCGGGAAGTGGCAGAGCTACCTGGTGGAGCTCAAGCCGCTCGATTGGGAGCTGCAGAGTGGTGACCGGTTCGAATTCAACGTCAACCCCGAGGGCGACCGGCCGGCCGAAGACTTTGACGCCTTCTCATCCGACATCAGCACGGTCACGGTGCCGGCCGGCTCCTATCAGTGGGTCCGCTACGAATTCCAGGGCGCACTGGCGGACAAACGCCGGATCAGCGGCGAAGCCTCCTTTGGGTTCGGCGGTTTCTACGGCGGCCACCTCACCTCGTTCGCGGTGACCGCGCGACTGAAGCCCTCAGCCCTGTTCAACCTGGAGTTCGGCCTGGAGAACAACAGCGGAGAGTTGCCTGACGGGCACTTCGACCAGCGCCTCTTCAGCGGACGGCTGCAGGTGAATGTGTCGCCGGACCTGCAGGTCTCCAGCCTGGTGCAGTACGACAATGAAAGTCGAACCCTCGGCACGAACAGCCGGCTGCGCTGGACCTTTACTCCCCAGAGCGACCTGTTTGTCGTCTACAACCACAATCTGGCGCGAAGCACCACCAATCGCTTCAACTTCGACTCCGACCAGTTGCTAGTGAAGCTGTCGTACGCACTTCGCCTGTAGGCGGAAAGGGCCCCGGGTCGATCGGCTCCAACAGGTTCAGTTGTCACAACGGAGACATTCGAGTGTTCCTCTCACGAGCCCAACGCTCCGACACTCTCCCCGAACATGTGAGGAAGTATGACTGCGCAATTTTCAAGGCGTCTCGCGGTTTTCGCCGCCGCCGCCAGTATCAGCCTGACCGCCAGCAACGCGAACGCGCAGGCGGGCGGAGCCTCCACTCCCAAACTCCCCACCCGGTGGGCCAAGGAGGTCACCAATCCCTACTTCCCCCTGCCCAAGGGCACGACGTACAGCTTCTCCGGCAGGACACCCGATGGGCTCGAGACCGGTACGGTCACGGTACGGAGCAAGACCAGGATCGTGAACGGTGTCACGGCCACCACGGTGAACGACCGGGTGTATCTCGACGGCAAGCTGATCGAAGAGACGGATGACTGGTACGCGCAGGACGCCGACGGAAACGTCTGGTACCTGGGCGAGGACTCGAAGGAAATGAAAGACGGGCGGGTCACCAGTACCAAGGGATCGTGGGAGTGGGCGGTCAAGGGCGCCCTGCCGGGGATCATCATGTGGAGCGACCCGACCGCCCATGTCGGGCGGAAGTACTCGCAGGAGTATCTCAAGGGAGAAGCGGAAGACTTCGCCACGGTGGTCACCCTGGGACAGAGCGTCTCGGTCCCGGCCGGCAGTTTCACCGACTGCATCACCACGGAGGACGGTAGCGCACTGGAGCCGGACGTGCTCGAGACGAAGACCTACTGCCCGAGGATCGGCTTTGTGCTGGAGACCGTGCCTGGCAAGGAGCGCATCGAACTGATCAGCGTGAAGGCGCCCTGATCCCGGCACCTCCCGACAGAGGAACGTCAGGAGCCCGGGCACGCTGGTCAACCGAATACACCGCGCCGCCGGCGATCGCATCGATCCCCGGCGGCGCTTTTCGTTCGACCATCAGGCACTCAACTGATCAGAACCACTCGCACACCCACTGCGTCGCCGGCTCGAAGCTGCAGTGCACCGGCAGCGGGTTCTTGTAATTGAACGTCAGCTTGAACGTCGGCCCCAGCCGCTGGTACTCGATCGTCACCCCGTGGGGGAGGCGGGGCTCTCCGGAGAGATATTCCGGGATCATGTCTTCCAGCCCCTGCGGATACACCTGGCGCGCCGACTTGTAGTAGTCGAGGGCCTGCAGCACGGAGCCCGCCGCCCGCTTCCCCGCGGCCGCCTCCGGCCCCTGGCCCGGCTGGGGCAGCTGGGTCTTCACCACGTACCACGCCGCACCCACCAGCAGCGCCACCACCAGCATGAATTTCACGAGCCCCTCCTGATTGCGGAAACCAGCCCCGAAAGAGCAAGTCGGGTGCCCCGATCTCACCGCGCGGTGCCGCACCCGGTATTGTTCGGCAACGTGAACCTGTGTATGGCTTTCCCACGGAGGGCCCAATGTCCTGCCACACCGCTGACCGCCCAATGCTACCCCCCGGCCCGCACACAGCAAGGGCGGAGGCGAGATGAGGAACCTCGACTCCGGACTCCGGTACTACCTCCAGGTCGCTCGCCACCGGGTCGCGACCTGCCTCTTCCTGCTCGCTGGAGGTTGTACCGTGTCAGGCCCGCTCCATTCCCCCTCCGAGTCCGAATTCCGCGCGCTGCTCACCCAGGGCCAGCGCGGCAACATCGCGCTGACGGCAGAAGGTCATGCCGATTCCACCCTCCAGCCCCATCTCTATCCCGCCGCACCCGCCGTTGTGCGCGGCCGCATCATCAGCGCGGTCCTCACCCTTCCGCGCTGGCAGGTGCAGGACACCAGCGGCGCGGTGCTCTGGGTGACGCGGACCACTCGGCTCTTTCGCTTCGTGGATGACCTCTACATCCTGGTCGAACCCCGCGGCAGTGGCAGCGCGGTATTGGTACGCAGCGCCTCACGCATCGGCCAGGGCGACCTCGGCCAGAATCGCCGCAACATCATTGAACTCTGGGCCGCGCTCGCACGCGCCCCCTGGTCCGGGAGCACGACCCGCCCATCGGCCACGCCGACCTACGCGGCAAGCCTCCCCTGGAGCAGCACCGCGAAAGTTCGGCAGTCAGGTCGGGACACGCGCCCTGCGCGCGAGGACTTGCGCCGACACAACACCTGAGCAGAGCTTCCCAAATGCGTCCAACATCCCTCCTCGTCCTCCTGCCACTCGCCGCCTGTCACACTCAGCCGGTTGATACCGCCAGCCCGGCACCGGTCGGTCGCGTCGCCACCCAGGCCGCGCCCCGCGACGCCTTTGCCATCATTGATTCCACTGGCCGGCGCATCGGGCAGGTGAGCGCAATCGAGACTCAGTCCGGCGTGCACCTCGAGGTCGCCATCACTGGACTCACACCCGGCGACCACGGCATGCACCTCCATGCCGTCGCTCGCTGTGAGCCGCCGGCGTTCAGCACCGCGACAGGCCACCTCAACCCCGCCTCCAGGCAGCATGGCGCAAGAAACCCCCTCGGCGCGCACCTCGGCGATCTGCCTAACCTGGTGGTGGACCAGCATGGGCTCGGCCGAGCCAGCGTGATCGTTACTGGAGTGACGCTGCAGCCCGGCGCCACCTCGATCGGTGCTCCGGGCACCGCGCTCGTGATTCATGCCGCGCCGGACGATGAAGTGACCGACCCGACCGGCAATTCCGGGGCGCGGATCGCCTGCGCGGCCATCATCCTCCCCGCCGGCGCGCCCTGAGGATTGCGGCAGGCCGAAACTCCGGCGCGCACGCGGCGTACGTTGACGGGCCCAACACCTGACGGACTTCGCATGCAGGCTCGACCGGCTCCACTCCCGCGCGCCGTCTGGATCATCGCGCTCGTCAGCCTCTGCCTGCACCTCCTGCCCCGACCGGGATATGAGTTCCATCGCGACGAACTGCTCTACCTCGCCATGGGCGACCACCTCGACTTCTTCCGCATGCAGTTCCCGCCGCTGATCGCGGCCCTCGCCCAGTTCGCCCGGCTGCTCCCCTTCGATCTGCTCACCGCCATCCACCTGCTGCCGGCGCTGGCGCTGGTCGGGATCATCCTGCTCACCGCAAACATGACCGGCATGCTGGGTGGCGGGGCGCACGCCCAGATCCTCGCGGCGATGAGCCTCTTCGTCGCCCCGCTCTTCATGCGCACCGGCGTGCTGTTCCAGCCCGTCATCTTCGAGCAGCTCTGGTGGTGCCTCGCGTCCGTCGCCCTCGTGGCCCTGCTCTCCGGCCGAGCCAAATCCTGGTGGCTCGTCCTCGGCGTCGCGGCGGGCCTCTCGGCGATGACCAAGCTGAGCGGAGCGGTCTTCGGCATGGCGTTCGTCGTGGCGGTTCTCGCCTCGCCGCTCCGGCGTGACCTCCGGACCCGGTGGCCCTGGCTTGCCGTGGCACTCGCGCTGACGCTTGCAGCCCCGTCGCTCCTGGGCCAGCAATTCTGGGGCTGGCCGATCTTCGCGCAGCTGCGCGTGCTCCGCGAAACCCAGCTCGGGCATGTCACTCCACTGAGCTTCACCACCGGGCAGCTCTTCCTCGCCGGCGCCGCCGGCCCGCTCCTGCTCATCGGCGCACTGGCACTCTGGTTCAATGCCGCGCTGCGCCCCTTCCGGTGCCTGGTCGTCTTTGCACTCGTCGCCTTTGGCGTGCTGCTCGTTCAGCACGGCAAGGACTACTACTTCGGTCCGGTGCACCCCGCGCTCTTCGCCGCCGGCGCCGGCGCCGCGGGGCAGTGGCTCTCGTCCCGCCGCTGGGCGTGGATCGGGGCCATCGTGTTCCTCGCCACCGGCGGCCTGTTGCTGCTGCCCGTCGGCATCCCGCTCCTGCCGCCGCCGCAGATGATCACCTACGCCGCCCGGCTCGGCCTCGGCCGAGTCGTCTCGACCAACTACGGCACCACGCTCGCGCTGCCGCAGGACTATGCCGACATGACTGGCTGGCGCGAGCAGGTCGATGTGGTGGCGCAGGTGTTCCATGCCCTTCCGCGCGCCGAGCACGACGGCGCGGTGATCGTGGGCGACAACTACGGCCGGACCGCCGCGGTCGCGCTCTACGGGCCGGCCCTCGGCCTGCCCTATCCCATCAGTACCCACGGCGACTTCTATAACTGGGGCCCGGGCGAGCGTTCCGGCGACGTCGTGATTGTCATCGGCGACGACGCCGAGGATCTTGCCCGGCTGTTCGGCGAGGTGACGCTCGCCGCCCGCAGCCGCAATCCCCTCGGCGTGGACGAGGAGCAGGACGTCCCGATCTTCATCTGCCGCCATCCGAAGCAGCCGCTCCGGGGCTTCTGGCACTCGCTCGGTGTCGACTGGGGCTGAGCACCCGCTAGATTGCCAGCGTGACCGATCTCTTCGCTGCCCGCTCCCAGATGGCCATGTCGCTGGGATTCCACATTCTCTTTGCCGTCGTCGGCATCGGGATGCCGCTGCTCATGGTCATCGCCGAGGCGCGCTGGCGCCGCTCCGGCGATCCGCTCGACCTCGAACTGGCCAAGCGCTGGAGCCGGGGCACCGCCATCCTCTTTGCGGTCGGCGCGGTCTCCGGCACGGTGCTCAGCTTCGAGCTCGGCCTCCTCTGGCCCGGCTTCATGGAAGCCGCCGGCCCCATCATCGGCATGCCCTTCTCGCTGGAGGGCTTCGCCTTCTTCACCGAAGCGATCTTCCTCGGCATCTATCTCTACGGCTGGGACCGGATCTCGCCGCGGGCGCACCTGCTCGCCGGCGTCATCGTCGCGGTGAGTGGTGCCGCGTCCGGTGTCTTTGTCGTCATCGCCAACGCCTGGATGAACGCGCCGACCGGCTTCACGCTGGTGGATGGGGCCTTCACCAGTATCGACCCGCTCGCCGCGATGGCCAACAGCGCCGCGTTCCAGCAGGTGCTGCACATGACGCTGGCCTCCTACGCCGCCACCGGGTTCGCCGTCGCCGGCATTCACGCCTTCCTGCTCCGGCGCGATCCGCTCAATGCCTTTCACCGCCGCGCCCTCACTATCGGCCTCATGGTCGGTGCACCCGCCGCGCTGCTCCAGCCGCTGTCGGGCGACATCAGCGCGCGCAATGTCGCGGAGCACCAGCCGGCCAAGCTCGCGGCGATGGAAGCGCTGTTCGAGACCCGGGCCGGTGCGCCGCTGCTCATCGGTGGCCTGCCCGACATGGATACAGGAGAGACCCGCTGGGGCATCGCAATCCCCGCCGGCCTCTCCCTGCTCATCCGCCATGACCCGAATGCGGTCGTGACCGGGCTCGACTCCTTTCCGCGAGCCGACTGGCCCCACGTCCCCACGGTGCACGTCGCTTTTCAGATCATGGTGGGGCTCGGATCGCTCATGGCGCTCGTCGCGCTGTGGGCGTTGTTCAAGCTGTTCCGCGGACATGACCTCGCCGCCGACCGCCGATTCCTGGCGCTCACCGCGCTCAGCGCGCCGATGGGGTTCATCGCCATCGAGGCGGGCTGGACCGTGACCGAGGTCGGCCGCCAGCCGTGGATCATCTACAACGTCATGCGCACCAGCGACGCCGTGACTCCGATGCCGGGGCTCGTCTACACCCTCGCCGGCTTTACCGCGCTGTACTGTTTTCTCGGTGTCGTGGTCGCCTGGCTGCTGTACTCGCAGATCATCCGCAGTCCGCGGGAGCGGGAGTGGCACCGCATCTATTCCCCGCAGACGGCGCGGTTGCCATGAGCCCGACGGTGGCTGACCTGCTGGCCGGCGCGATTCTCGTCGCGCTCACCTTCTATGTCCTGCTGGCGGGGGCGGACTTCGGCGGCGGGGTGTGGGACCTCTTCGCGCGGGGCCCGCGGCGCGAGCGGCAGCGGGCGGTGATCGCCCATGCGATCGGGCCGGTCTGGGAGGCCAACCACGTCTGGCTCATCCTCGTCGTCGTGCTGCTGTTCACCTGCTTCCCGCGCGCCTTCAGCCAGATCGTGATCGCGCTGCACATCCCGCTCACCCTGATCCTCGTCGGCATCGTGCTGCGGGGCTCGGCGTTCATCTTCCGGAGTTATGGCGGGGAGGACAGCGGGGGCCAGCGGCGCTGGGGCCGGGTCTTCGCCATTTCCAGCCTGGTGACACCGCTGCTGCTGGGAACCGCGGTCGGCACCATCGCGGCGGGGCGGGTCCAGCGCCCCACCGGCGAGGGATTCATGGCGGATTTCGTGACGCCATGGCTCACGCCGTTTGCGGCGAGCGTCGGTGGACTCACCCTTGCGCTATTTGCGTTTCTGGCGGCGGTCTACCTTACCAATGAGACCGGCGAGCCGAAGCTGCGGGAGGATTTTCGCCGTCAGGCGCTGGCGAGTGGTGTCCTCGTCTTCCTGCTGGCGATGGCGACGCTGGTGCTGGCCTGGCAGGGAGCGCCGCTGGTCTGGAACGGTCTCGTCGTCGCACCGGGTGCCCTGCCGCTCCACCTCCTCGTCGGCGCCGCGGCGACCCTCGCGCTCTGGGCGCTATGGCACCGCTGGTGGCGCCTCGCCCGGGTGGCCGCGGCGGCACAGGTCACCTGCATTCTCTGGGGCTGGGCGCTGAGCCAGTACCCCTGGATCCTGCCGCCGTCGCTCACCATCGCCCAGTCCGCCGCACCGCTCATCACCCTCAAGCTCACCCTCGGCGCACTCGCCCTCGGCAGCCTCGTGCTGTTCCCCTCGCTGTTCTATCTGTTCCGGGTGTTCAAGTCGACGGAGCACTCGTAGGGAGTGAGGAGTGAGAAGTGAGGAG
>JAWXBX010000124.1:0-13205 GCA_034440415.1 Gemmatimonadota bacterium
CCAGTCCGCGGACTGGCAATGCCGCATCAGTGTGGCGGATATCGAGAGCGACGGACCGTTTTCATCGTTTCCCGGCGTGGATCGCTGGTTGGCGGTGGTGCAAGGCGCCGGCGTGCTGCTGCGGCTGCCGGAGGGTGAGCGCCGGCTTGACCGGGACAGCACGGCGTTGCACTTCCCCGGCGAATCGGCCCCCGATTGTCAGCTGGTGCACGGTCCCACCAGGGATCTCAATCTGATGAGCGTACGCGGTGCGGGCCGCGCGTCGATGCAGCAGGCCCTGCCTGGGGTGCCATGGATTTGCCGGGCCACGTTGCGTGCCCTGTTCAGCGCCGATCCGGTGACGCTGCGCTGCACTGGTGCCGACCCGCTCCCCGTCGCGCCCTTCGCCCTGGTCTGGGCCGAGGACGGTGCGGCAGGGAACTGGAGCCTGGATTCCGCGGGAGACGATCAGCGCGCCTGGTGGCTGAGCTTCACGATCGGTCCTGACCCATGACGCCCTCGACGCTCTGGCGCAATGCGGCGCTGACGACTCTCGTACCCGATCGGCCCTGGGGCTGGTTGGCGCCGGGCGCGCTGGTGACCCGTGGCGAAGCGATCGCGTGGGTGGGCCATGACCGGTCGCTACCACCCGAACTGGCCCGAGAGATCGCCGCAGAGCACGATCTGGGCGGCGCGCTCGTCACCCCTGGGCTGGTGGATTGCCACACCCACCTGGTCTACGGCGGGGACCGGGCCAGGGAATTCGAGCAGCGGCTGCAGGGGGCGAGCTACGAAGACATCGCGCGGGCCGGCGGCGGGATCCTCTCCACCGTGGCCGCCACTCGTGCCGCCAGCGATGACGACCTGTTCCGCGCCGCCCGCGCCCGCGCGCTGGCCCTCATGGCCGAGGGCGTGACGACGCTGGAGATCAAGTCCGGCTATGGCCTGACGCTGCACGATGAAGCCCGCATGCTCCGCGTCGCGCGCCGGCTGGGCCGGGAGCTCCCGGTCCATGTGCGCGCCACCTGCCTGGCCGCGCATGCACTGCCTCCCGAGTTTGCCAACCGCGCCGATGCCTACATCGACGCCGTCTGCGGCTGGCTGCCCGTGCTGCACGCGGAAGGACTTATGGATGCCGTCGACGCCTTCTGCGAGCGCATCGCTTTTTCCCCGGCACAGACCCGGCGGGTCTTCGACGCCGCGCAGGCGCTGGGGCTGCCGGTCAAACTGCACGCGGAACAGCTCAGCGATCAGGGTGGCGCCGCGCTCGCCGCCGGATTCCAGGCCCTGTCCTGCGATCACCTGGAATACCTCAGCCCGGCGGGTGTGAAGGCCATGGCGCAGGCTGGCACCGTCGCGGTCCTCCTGCCCGGCGCTTTCTATTTCCTCCGCGAGACCCAGCGGCCGCCGGTGCGGGCGCTGCGGGATGCCGGCGTGCCCATCGCGCTGGCGACCGATCACAATCCGGGTTCCTCCCCGACGCTCTCCCCGTTGCTGATGCTCAACATGGCCTGCACGCTGTTCCGCCTGACACCGGAAGAGGCGCTGCGCGCCGTGACCGTGCATGGCGCGCGCGCGCTCGGCCTCGCCGACCGCGGGACGCTGGCGGCTGGTCAGCGCGCCGATTTCGTGATCTGGGAGCTGGAGCATCCCAGCGAGCTGGCCTATCGGTTCGGGCAGCGACCCGCCGCACGGACGATCATCGGTGGACGGGAGCGGGCGCCATGAGCTCCCCCGTCGTGACGCTTCGGCCCGGCCAGACGCCGCTGCTCGTGAGTCTGCCGCACATCGGTCAGCACATTCCGCCGGAGCTGGCCGACGCCTTTCTGCCGCACGCGCTGCACGTGGAGGATACCGACTGGCATCTGGACCAGGTCTACGATTTCGTGCCCGGGCTTGGCGCCAGCCTGATCGTGCCGCACCACAGCCGATATGTCATTGACCTCAATCGGCCGAGCGACAACCGGCCGATGTATCCCGGCGTGAACAACACCGAGTTGTGCCCGACCAGGAGCTTCACCGGTGCGGCGCTCTATCGCGACGGGCTAGCCCCAGATGCCGCGGAGGTGGCGCGGCGGACCACCCGCTATTGGCAACCATACCACGACGCGCTGCGCTGGGAGCTGGAACGGCTGAAGCGCGAGCATGGCTACGCGATCCTGCTGGACGGACACAGCATCAAATCGGAACTGCCCTGGCTCTTTCCCGGCCGGCTGCCGGATCTCAACCTCGGCACGGCCGACGGCACCAGTTGCGCGCCTGCGCTACGCGACGTTCTTGCGGCCGTTCTCGCGGCCCAGACCTGCCATACCCACGTGGTCGATGGTCGCTTCAAGGGCGGCTACATCACCCGGCACTACGGCCAGCCCGGGGAGGGCATTCATGCGGTGCAGCTCGAGAAGTGCTGGAGCTGTTACATGCAGGAGTCTCCGCCGTACGCCTGGGATGCGCCGCGGGCGGCGCCACTACGGCCCGTGCTGCGGGAGTTCGTTGAGACCGCCTTGGCATGGAGGCCGGCATGAGAGAGGACGGGTCACTGCTCTGGGCGCCACGGGCCTGGATTGGCGGTCAGTGGCGGGATGCCGTGCTGCTGCGGGTCGGGGCGGACGGTCACTGGGCCGATGTTGCCGTTGGAGTCGTGGCGCCAGCCGAAGCGAGTCTGCTGCCCGGGCCCGTGCTGCCGGGAATGGTGGACGCCCACAGCCACGCCTTCCAACGGGCCTTCGCCGGAGTGGCGGAACGGCGGACCGGCGACCACGACGATTTCTGGTCCTGGCGCGACCGGATGTACGACGTGGCGCTGCGCATCACTCCCGCGCAGCTTCGTGCGGTGGCCGCACAGCTGTATGCCGAGCTGCTGCACGGCGGGTATACCCAGATCTCTGAATTTCACTACCTGCAGCACGCGCCTGATGGCCAGCCCTATGCCGACCCGCTGGAATTGTCCTGGGCTCTCGCCGAGGCCGCATCCGACACCGGGATCGGTTTGACGATATTGCCGGTGCTCTACGAGCGTGCCGGCTTCGCTGAGCCGGCCCTGCGCAGCGACCAGCGCCGGTTTGCCACCAGCGCTGACGGGGTGCTGGCATTGCACCGCGGCCTGCGCGACAGCCACCGAAGCCTGCTGACCGCCGGAGTGGCGATCCACTCCCTGCGGGCAGCCACACCCGCTGCGATCGCGCGCCTGGTTGCGCCGCTGGGCGATGTTCCGATTCACATCCATGTAGCGGAACAGACCGGCGAAGTGGCCGACTGCCTCACGGCCACCGGCGAGCGGCCGATCGAGTGGCTGACCCGGCACACGGCGCTCGATGCACGCTGGCAGCTGGTGCACGCGACCCAGAGCACGCCGGAGGAGATCGTGGCCGTGGCGCGCTCCGGCGCCGGCGTCGTGCTCTGCCCCACCACCGAAGCGAATCTCGGCGACGGTCTGGCCGACCTGCCCGGCTGGCTCGGGGCGGGCGTGCCCCTCTCCATCGGCTCTGACAGTCAGGTGACCCGCTCGTGGGGCGACGAGCTCCGCCTCGTCGAGTACGGCCAGCGCCTGCACCTGAGGCAGCGGAATGTGGCGGCCAGCCCGGATCAGGGTGAGCCCGCGACAGCCTCGCGTCTGCTGGAACGCGCACTCCACGGCGGCGGTGTCGCGGCGGGCTTCAAGCGCTGGGGACTGGTCGCCGGTGCGCGCGCCGATCTGCTGGTGATTGACACCACAGCTGCCAGTCTGCTCGGCATACCTGGCAGTCACCTGCTCGATAGTCTCGTCTTCTCGACTCCGGGCCGTCCCTTCCGTGACGTGATGGTGGGCGGCCGGTGGGTGTTGTGTGAGCATCGTCACCCGCGGGAAGCGGAGATCGCACGGTTGTTCGTCGGGGCGATGCAGGAACTCTGGCCCGGCTGAATCGAGCATGGCAGCCGGTTAACACCGCGTCCTCCCCGCCGTCTTCCGGGTGTCTTTCGCCGATACCTGTGAACTACTGCGATGGAGATTCCCTCATGCGACGCACTCTGTTGACGCTCGTCGGTGCACTGTCTGCCCTGTCCCTGACGACCGCACTGTACGCGCAGAACCCGACACCCGAAACAGCGCTCCTCAACCACACCAGTGCGCACCCCGCTACCCACGCCGTTCGCCATCCCGGGCGCGAGCTCGGTCGCGATCTTCGTGACCTGCGTCGTGACCGTCGGGATCTGCGGCTGGACCGGCGGGATCTGCGGCCGGACCGGCGGGAAGGCGCCGGCCCGTGCGGGCTGCGTCGGGGCCGGGCGGAGCTGCGCGGCGATCGCCGGGAGTTCAGGCGGGATCGCCGGGAGTTGGGCCATGGCCACCGCGCCGTGCGCCACCCTCGACCGGGCGCGCGCCGGATCCGGGTCGCTCACGCCTCACCCTGGATCTGAGACCGACGCCGCCGGCTCCAAGCACAGCGGGCGACCCGCCTGGGTCGCCCGTTTGCACTGGTACCTCTCGAAGCCGCTGCGACTCGCGTGACACATGGATTGCGGTGCGTCGCCGAAGCTCCTCGGTGTCCGCCGTTCTCGGTTGCCGCCGTTAGTCGGGAGTGCCCAGCGCTTCCCGGATCTCCCGTGCCGCACTGATCGCGTTGTCGACATCGCGCGAGAGCGCCCGCGCCTGCTGTGTGGCGGCGGTCAGGTCGCCAAGGGCCGAACCGGCGTCGGCCGACCGCAGCCGCAGCAGGTCGAACCGCACGTTCTGCATGGCGAGGATACAGCTCTCGAGCTGGCTCGCGATCTGATCCCGCCGTCCCCGCAGATCGCCGATGGTCTTCTTCTGCCGTTCGAGCAGCGTAATCCGGCGGGCCCGCTCCTCGTCCTCGGGCTCGCGCCGCATCGCCGCCATCCGCTGCTCCAGCCGCTCTTCGCTCTGCAGGTCGAGATTGCTGTCCATCGCGTGCATTGTCTTGCCCAGCTCGTTGGCGCGCTGGTACAGGCCGTCGACCGTCGCCTGCACATCGTCGGGCAGCATGTTCCGTTCAGCCGGGCTCATGCGTTCCAGCAGCTTGAGGATCGCAATCCGGTCGTTGTGCCCCTGCATGACGAGGCCGAGGTGCTTGCCGAACTCATCGCCGCGCGGGGCGGGCAGTTGCCGCGCGAGCTTGCCGCCCTTGCCACCCGGTACCAGCACGGCATCAGGCGCCGGCGGCCGATTGAGCACGTCGCGCCAGGTATACCCCGCCTGCCAGAGCTTGGAGTAGCTCGTGACCAGTCCGAAGCCCATACCCATCATCGGGATCAGGAACCAGGGCTCGGTGATGCCGGTGGCAAGATTGATCATGAACAGACCACCCGACACCGCAGCCCACTTGGCGAATTGCGCCCGGGTCTTCTGGACGATCATCGGCTCGCCGGTGTCCGGTACCGGGAGCGGCGTGTCGTTGTTGGGCGTCCGGTCCATCCGGCGATTGGCCCGGTCCATGTGCCGGTCCAGACGGTTGCGCCAGTCGTCATTCGCAGGGGTGGTACGCCGGCCGAGCGCGACAGGCGCTTTGGGCGGCGACGGGGCTATACCGGTGTAGCGTCGGGGCGGTTCGTTCCCGATGGATCGTGCGGGGGCGCCGCTGCGGGTCTGCCCCGTCGGGCGGTAGCCGGAGACGGTGCGCGATTCGAGCGCCCGGCGCAGCGCATCCGCCGAGGGCCAGCGATTCTCCGGATCCTTCTCCAGGCAGCGGGCCACCGCCAGCGCGAGGTCTTCCGGGCAGTCCGGCCGCCGGTCGAGGACCGAGGGGGGCATCTCGGTGATCTGTTTCATCAGGATGCCGGCGACGGTCGGGGCGTTGAACGGCGGCTCACCCGTCAGCATCTGGTAGGTCACGATGCCGAGACTGTAGAGGTCGCTCCGCCCGTCAATCTCCTTCTCGCCGGCGGCCTGTTCCGGACTCATGAACTGCGGCGTGCCAATCGCGACACCCGCGCTCGTCAGCGTGCCTCCGGAACCACCCGACATCGCCTTGGCGATGCCGAAGTCCGTCACCATCACCCGCCCGCGTGTGCCGTCGAGCAGAATATTGTCCGGCTTGATGTCGCGATGAATCACCGACATGGCGTGGGCCGCCGAGAGCGCATCGGCGGTCTCTTTCATGATGCGCCGCACTTCATCCACCGGCAGCTTGCCGCGTCGCTTCAGCCGCCCCCCAAGCGACTCGCCATCCACGTAGCCCATGACGAAATAGACCAGTCCGCCGCCCTCGCCGACGTTGAAGATCGGCACGATATTCGGATGCGACAGGCGAGCGGCGGTTTCCGCCTCGCGGGTGAACCGCGCACGGATCTCGGACTGGAAGGCGAGTTCCGGTGGCAGCACCTTGATCGCGACTCGCCGCTTGAGGCGTTCATCGCGCGCGCGGTACACCACGCCCATCCCCCCGCGTCCGATCTCGCCCTCAAGCGTGAAGGCGGTCCCGAGCGCTTCGGACAGTCGTGGGGCCAGCGATGATGTCGGGTCGGTCATCGAGTATCCATAGAAGCCTCAGAGATTTAGCAGCGGAGGACGGGGGGGACAAGGTTTCCCGTCCCGACGACCGGACGGCTTGCCCCACCACCGATTGGCAGGCTACTTCAATTGGGCGCCGAACTGGCAGCATTGTGTTCCGGATCGGGACGCAAATGACGCCGGGGTCGCTCGAGCCAGGTCATCGGCTCTCGTTGCTGGCGTTCCACCAATGCCGGTGTCGCCTACCGCCCATCGCCTCTCGCCCGAGCGTGCCAGCAGGAGCAGGCGAGGCAGGAACCCGCCCATCCGATACTCGCCGGATGGCTCATGGCACATCCAGTGCACCTTGTGCAGCCGTTCGTGTGATATTCTGCCAATACGCCAGATCCTCGGAGTCCTGATACATGTCTGAACGCAGCGAACGTCTCGTGCTCCCCGTCCTGCCGTTGCGGGAAGTCGTGCTCTTCCCCGGAGTGACCGCCCCGATCGGGGCCGGTCGTCCCGGGACCCTGCGTGCGATCGAAGCGGCGCTCAGTACACCGGACCGCCTGATCTTCGCCGTTTCCCAGCGGGAGAATGTCGAGCAGGTCACCGGCGAAACCCTCTACACGATCGGTACCATCGCCCGCATCGGCCAGATGCAGCGCGGGCTGGCCGGCATGCAGCTGCTGCTCCACGGCGAGCGGCGCGGCATCGCCATGCACATCGGCGAAAAGAACGGGTACATGGAGGCGATCATCCGCGAGGCCGAGGAACTGGCCCCGCTGAATAGCGAGGATCCCGCCTTCGTCGGCCTGTACAAGGAAGCGCGGGCCCGGGCCGGCGAGCTGGGCCAGAAGTCGGGCCTGCCCGAGGAGGTCGTGCAACAAGTGCTCGCTGGCGTCGCCGATCCCGGTCGATTCGCGGATCTGGTGGCCGGCTACCTCGACATCCTCCCGCCGCAGCGCCAGGCGCTGCTCGAGACGCTCTCGGTCGAGGAGCGGCTGCGTCGCGTCCTGGTCCACGTGCAGCGCCAGATCTCGGTGCTGGATGCGCAGGAAGACATCAAGTCACAGGTGCAGGAGGAGCTGGGCGAGCGCCAGCGCGAAATGTTCCTGCGCGAGCAGCTGAAGCAGATCCGGCGGGAGCTGGGCGAGGACGACGAGCGTGGAGATCTCGAGGAACTGCGCGAGAAGCTCGATGCGCTCGATCTCCCGGCCGAGGCGCGCAAGGAATCCGACCGCGAGTTCGGCCGGCTGGAGCGCATCAGCCGCGAGTCGATGGAGTCGCAGGTGATCCGCACCTACCTCGACACCATCACGGACCTGCCGTGGAACCTGCGCAGCGAGGAGTCACTGGATCTCGTCAAGGCCAGCGCCATCCTCGATCAGGATCACTATGCCCTGGGCGACGTGAAGGACCGGGTGCTCGAGTTCCTCGCGGTGCGTCAGCTCAAGGAACAGGTGGCCAGGCAGCAGGAAGACGGTCAGCTGGTCGGACGGTCAGATGGTCAGTTGGAGCAGGGGCCAGTGGAATCGACGAGCGCGGAGAACACGCCTGGCGCCCTGACCGACCGACCGTCTGACCGGCCGGCCATCAGTGAGGGCAACAGCGACGAAAAGGCCAGCAAGGGTCCGATCCTCCTCTTCGTCGGACCGCCGGGTGTCGGCAAGACCTCCGTGGCCAAGTCGATCGCCCGCGCCATGGGGCGGAAGTACGTCCGCATCTCGCTCGGCGGTGCGCGCGATGAGGCCGATATCCGTGGCCACCGGCGCACCTACGTCGGCGCCATGCCCGGCCGCATCCTGCACGCGATGAAACAGGCCGGCACCAAGAACCCGGTCTTCCTGCTCGATGAGGTGGACAAGCTCGGCGTCTCGTTCCAGGGCGACCCGGCCAGCGCCCTGCTGGAAGTGCTCGACCCGGCCCAGAACGACAGCTTCGTCGATCATTATCTCGGTGTGCCGTTCGACCTGAGCGAGGTGCTGTTCATCTGCACCGCGAATTTCATCCAGAATATCCCGGGTCCGCTGCTGGACCGGATGGAAGTCGTGGAGTTTGCCGGCTACACCGAGCGGGAGAAGCTGATGATCGCGCGGAAGTATCTCGTGCCCCGCCAGCAGGTGGAGCACGCCCTGAGCTCGGACCAGATCAACATCACCGACGAGGCCGTGGCGGAGGTCATCTCGCGGTATACCCGCGAGGCGGGCGTCCGGCAGCTCGAGCGTGAGATCGGCAAGCTGTCGCGCAAGGTGGCCCGCAAGATCGCCGCAAAGGAGACCGGGCGGGTGGAGGTCACCGCTGAAATGGTGGACGATCTGCTCGGCCGGCCCAAGGTACATCCCGAGCGTGCGGCCCGCGAGGACCAGATTGGTGTGGCCACGGGCATGTACTACACGCCGGTGGGCGGCGACATCATGTTCGTCGAGGCGTCCACCATGCGGGGCAAGGGTGAGCTGGTCCTGACCGGCCAGCTGGGTGACGTGATGAAGGAATCGGCGCGCGCCGCTTGGACCTACGCCCGGTCACACGCGGCGGGGCTTCACATCCGGGAAGAGACCTTTGCGGAGCGGGATGCCCACGTCCACGTCCCGGCCGGCGCCATCCCGAAGGATGGACCATCCGCGGGCGTCACGATGGCGACGGCGATCATTTCCGCCCTCTCCGGCCGACCGGTGCGCAATGACATCGCGATGACCGGCGAGATCACCCTGCGCGGCGAGGTCCTGCCGATCGGGGGGCTGAAGGAGAAAGTGCTTGGTGCGGTGCGCGCCGGCATCACCCGGATCGTGATCCCCAAGAAGAACGAGCCCGACCTCGAGGACCTGCCAGAGGAGATCCGCAAGCTGATCGAGGTGTATCCAGCCGAGAACCTCGGCCAAGTCCTCGCGCTCACGCTCCGCGGCGCGAGCTTCAGGGATGGCCGGCTGCTCTTCGGTGACCAGGTACCGGGGGACGTGGCGCCGTTGCAGGCGTACCATCACTGAGGCGTTGGGCGGTAGGCGATAGGCGTTGTGCAGCAAGGAACAGGAGCAGCAGTGGCACAGCCACCCTGCTCCTGTTTTCGCCTACCGCCTACCGCCTACCGCCTTCCATCCGCTCACTTCGTCTTCAGGTACGCCCACACCGCCGAGATCTCCTCGTCGGTCATCAGCCGGGTCATCCGCCAGGGCATCATCGGATTGATCGCCGTTCCGTCCGGTCGCAGGCCGGTGCGGAGCGCCGTGGTGAAGTCCGCCTCGGACCATGCGGCCGTGGGGCCGTTCGACGTGAGGTCCGCAGATGGCGGCGTGTCCGGCGGCCCTTCCTTGATCCCTCCCCGGAGATCATCACCGTGACAGTACACGCAGCCGCCCACCACCGTGAGGTAGCGGCCATACTCCGGCGTCGGCCCCGCGGGAATGGCGGGTGGTGGGGGCGCAGAATGGTCGATGCCGAGCGCCGGAATGAGCCGTCCAGGCTTCAGCATGACCAGCACCCGACCGATCGGGCCGATGCTATTGGGCGGTAGTTCGTGGTCCACCGGCGGCACTGACCGAACGTACGCGATGATGGCGCCGAGATCGGCGGCACTGAGCTGCGCGCTGAGCATCGACGGCATGAACACCAGCAGGGACGAGTCCGGCCGTACCCCATGCCTGAGAGCCCTGACCCAGTCGGCGTCACTCCATCCGGCCGTGCCGCCCTTTCCCCCGGTGAGGTTTCTTGCGGCGAACTGGCCGACCGGTCCCAGGTCCATGACTTGACCCGAAAGGTTGTCGCCATGGCAGTCGGCGCACTTGCCGATCGCAGTGGCAAAGTGCTGCCCCCTCGCGATGGTGGCGGAATCCGTGGCCACCGCGATCGCTGTGGGTGTCACCGGATAGCGGGTGTGCAGCCGCGCATCGCTGACGACGATGACCGTCCCGGCGAGCAGCAGCAGCAGCCCGGCGATTGCCCCGATTGAGATGCCGATCCGACGACCCCATCGACTCGCCATTCGTACCTCCATTCCCGGTGAAGGTTGGACTACCAGCTCGCGCCCCGTACGATGAGGTCCGCGACGCGATCCCGCCAGATCTCCGGCTCACCCCAGCGCTCCGTGACCGGGCGCGCCCCGAAAAATCCCAGCGTCAGCAGGAGCCCGAGTCGTGCGTGCCCTTCCGGATCGATGTCGTCGCGGAAGAATCCGGTCGCCTGGCCCTCGCGCAGCAGGTCGGTGACCGGTCGGATGGCGAGGTCGGCCCAGTCGCCGCCCTCGGTCGCGCTGAGCAGGACGGCAGCGTGCTCCGGCTGATGCAGCAGAAAGTCGAACTGGCCGCGCACCAGGCGCCGCAGGCGTTCGACCGCCGTCAGGCCGATCAACGGCAGTTCCGCCAATGCCCGAGCGACCGACTGCGCCGTCGCGATCCGGACCGCGCGGTACAGCCCGGCCTTGGTCCGGAAGTAGTAGTGGATGAGCTGCTTGTTGACACCGGCGCGCCGGGCGATCTGGTCGGTGCGGGCGCCGGCCTCACCCCGCCGGGCAAACTCGTGCCGCGCGGCGAGCAACAGCCGATCGGCGGCTGAGGGAGTACGATGGGTCATGGGACGCCGCTTTCAACCGGTTGGTTGAAGCTTACGTCAGGCCATCGGCGAGCGGTACTCCGTGGTGAACTCCACCCGGTCGCGGCCGCCCGCTTTGGCCCGGTACAACGCCTGGTCCGAGAGTCGTGCGAGGTCGGCCGCCGAACTCGCGTCCTCCGGGTACACCGAGACGCCGATGCAGACGCGCACCGGGATCTGCTCCCCCGTGCCGACGACCGCCGGCTGCTCGGCCAGTGCGCCGCGCAGCTTTCCCGCCAGAACACTGGCGCCCTGCCGGTCGGTGCGTCGCAGGATCATCCCGAACTCCTCACCCCCGTACCGGCCGATCAGGTCGCTCGCGCGGGCCGTCGCCTGGAAGACGCGGGCGACATGCAGCAGGACCTGGTCGCCAGCGAGATGGCCGCAGCGGTCGTTCACCCGCTTGAAGTGGTCGATATCGATCATCATGAACGCGAACGGTTCACCCTGGCGCCGGGCGTATTCCACGGCATGCTCCAGCTCGGCCATCAGCGTCGCGTGATTCAGCAGCCCGGTGAGCCCGTCACGATGGACCATTTCGCGCAGCCGGCGACCGCGTTCGGCGCGATTGACCACGAGGTGGGTGAGCAGCTCGCGGTCCACCGGCTCGGTCACGAAGTGGTCGGCGCCGGCACGCAGCGCCTCAATCTGTTCGGCGACGCTGTCGTGCTGGGTCAGAAAGACGATGGGGGTGATGCCGAAACGCTGGTCCTGCCGCACGAGGCGGGTGAGCGACAGGCCATCGAGCCCAGGTAGCCGGGAGTCCATCAGGATGAGGTCTGGCGTCTCTCGCGAGAGCGCCTCGCGCGCATCGTTCCCGTTGGTGCAATGGGTCACATGGGCATTGGCCTGCTCCAGCCACATTGTGAGCATCTCGGCCTGGGCCGGGTCGGTCTCGACCAGCAGCACCCGCGGCGGCGGGCTCCCGATCCGCGCGAGGGCCTTGGCGTAGCCCGGCAGGTCGACGGCGACCCGTTCCGCCGGAATGATGGTGTCGATGCCGGCGGCCAGCGCCCGCACCCGATCCGTCGCGCCATTGCGGGTGACCAGTACGATCGACCTCGGCCGCACCGCGCCGGCGCCGGACCAGGCGTTGGCGGCGGCATACGGATCTGGTCCGGCGGCCTGCTCGATGATGACCACCAGATCCGGTCGCTCGGTGAGCTTGTGCTCGCGCGGCTCGCCGGCTCCGCTTTCCTGCCGGGCGACGAATCCGGTTGTGACGAGCGCCGCGATGACCTCATCGGTGAGTCGCTGGTCGTCGCCGATGACCAGCGCCCGCCAGCCGAATTCGGTGACCGTCGGACCCCGGGCGGGAAGGCCGAGCTCCCGGGCGGCCGCATCATAGGCGTGGGCCAGTCGGTCGATCAGCTGGTCCAGCCGCTGCTCGTTCTCCTTTCCCGGGGCAGGCGTCGGATCCTCCCGCAGCCACCGCTCGCCCTCCCGCGCGATCGTGCTGACCTCGGGGAAGCCATAGGACCCACCAGAGCCGGCGAGACGGTGGAAGCGGCCGATCAGCGACGCAGTCGCATCGGTCTCGCCGGCGCTGAATGCCGCCACGTCCTTGCGCAGCTCAGCCAGCCGGCCCGGTGCATCGAGCAGGTACTCCCGGCGCAACTCCGCCAGGGCATCATTCAGGGCGTCGCTCATGCCACTCCTCGCAGCCGGTCGAAGATGATGAGTGCCGCCGCCACGAAGGTCGGCGCACTGCTCCAATGCCCGTGGATGGCGGTTTCTTCACGGGTCCCGATAATTGCGGCTCGATCGTCGAAAATCGCCACCAGTGGCAAGCCGGGCCACGCGACGTCGCCGGGAAGGACTTCGACGGTGGCGAAGGGGAGCGCGACCGCGACCTGGGAACAGAGCAGGACGGTGAGGCCCGCACCGACCGCGCGGCGCAGCGCCGGAGAGAGCAGCGGGTAGGCCTCTGACGGCGCCGCCAGGAAGACCGATCGCGTCGCCCGTCCGATCTCGCTGGTGATCAGTTGCACCGCACCGCGCGGACTGCTCAGCTCGATCACACTCGGTGTGGCCGGCGCGCCAAACACTTCGAGCGCGCGGCTGAGTTGCTCAAGCGCGTTGCCTTGCCGGTCTGCGATCCGTGCCAGAACCCCCGAAGGTGGCTCGGCCCGGAAACGCTTTGGCTGTCCCTCCTCCATCCGCGCCGCCCCCTTCGTCACCAGCCCCTCGAGGGCGCTGTAGGCGTTGGCCCGCGCCA
>JAWXBX010000125.1:0-6930 GCA_034440415.1 Gemmatimonadota bacterium
CATCTTCCTGCACCGCCGCGCTGGCGATCATCTCCGGCGTCTGGTGCAGGCCGGTATAGATCACTTCCATCCCGGCGTCGCGGAGCGCAGCGGCAACCACCTTGGCTCCGCGGTCGTGGCCGTCGAGTCCCGGCTTGGCCACGAGGACGCGGATGGGGCGGGGGCGGGGCTTCTTTTCCAGTGGTGCGGCCATGGGGAGTCGGGTGGAAAGGTTGGGTCCGGGCACTGTGCCATTGGCCGCTGACCATTGGCCGTTGGCTGAAGGCCCTGGACCAATGGCCAATGGCTAACGGCTAACGGCCGCCACGTTCGTATCGCCTACACCAAGAATCATCCCCGCCACCTCCGCCACGCTCCGCGCCGTCCGCACGTCACGGCCGGAGTGCAGGCCCAGCGGATCCAGCAGGATCACATCCATACTGGCCCGGCGCGCGCCCACGACATCCACCTCGTAGATGTCGCCGACGTAGAGCGCCTGTGCCGGGCCCAGTCCCAGTTGTTCGAGGGTGAGCTCGAAGATCCGGGGGTCGGGCTTCTCCACCCCGACGAGCTGGGAGTCGATGACCAGCTCGAAATGCTGGCGGATGCCTGCCGCGGTGAGGGCTTCCTCGACTCGGCCGTCGGAATTGGACACCACGCCGAGGCGGTACCCGGCGGCGGCCAGCGCTTCGAGAGCCTCCGGTGTGCCTTCATGGATGCCGGCCCAGAGATGCTGTTCCCGGTGCATGCGCAGCAGAGTGGCACGGACCAGCTCCAGCTTCTCCGGCGCGACACCAGCGAGCAGGAAGAGCGATTCGAGGTAGCGGCTGGCCCGCTCGCGGTCGGTTGTGGCACCATTCTCCAACGCGCGCGCCGCCGGGCCGGCCTGGGCCGCGAGCGCCTCCGATGCCAGCGGAACTCCGATCGCCAGGCCCACTTCCCGCGCCAGGCGCGCGAAGTCGAGGAAGAGGAGGGTGTTGCCGGCGTCGAAGAGAATCGCGCGAAGACTCACCGGAAGCGGAGCAGACCGCTCAGCCCGTGCACCGCGGCCTGGGCTTCGGGATCGTAGAGCACTTCCACTTCCACCCGCTGGCGCAACGCTTCCTCGATGGCCTCGTCGACCACATCCAGCACCGGTACGAGATCGCCATCCACCCGGAGCTCCCGGTCGTTCACCGCGAGGCGGCCGGTCTTCGAGGAGCGGAAGCCATCGCCGGTGGCGTCGGCATCGACCAGCAGCGTGCGCACCTGCCCGCGCGCAAGCGCCTGCAGTGTTGGCTGCACCCCCTGCACCGCCCAGCCCGAGCCGACGGCGTCGGGCAGTCCATGCGCGAGATGGCGCTCCTCCTCCCGTTCCCATTCAACCCGCGTCGCCAGGGTCGCTTGGTGGACCAGCGAGAGACTGGTCTCCTTCGGATTGAGACTGACCACGCCCATCAGCCGCTCGGCGAGATAGGGGTGCAGGAACGCCGCCACCGCCCCGGCATCCTTGCCCGGGCCGGCGAGGACGAGACCATGCACCGGATGCACCCGGTTCAGCTCGAAGAGCCGCTGCGCGATCGCGGCGTAGTGTCGCTGCTTCTCCTCCCGGATGCGGTTGTTCCAGGTGTGCTCCCCCTGCCCGGGAGCACCCTGGCGATCGCTCTTGTAGCGCCCGCCCCGGGTGCTGTCGGCCCGCAGATCCTCCACCTCCTGGGCACCGAAGGCGGTGACGGTGAAGAATCGCGCCGCGGTCCGGTCGAGGACCACGGTGAGCAGGTTGCCGAACTCATCCTCGACCGAGGCGAGCTCGCGGACCAGCGGCGTGCGCTCCACGGCCAGGCGAGAACGGTGGACCAGCGGCAGCGGGACGACCTCGAACAGCTTGAGCGGACTGGAAGCAAAGATGGCCAGGCCCTGGGTGTCCGGCAGATGAGCGGAATCCTTGAGGTAGTCCTGGATCCGGCGCAGGTCGGCGACCACTTCCTCGCGGACACCCCGGGGGAGCGCCAGCCCATCGAGCTGACCCTCGACCTCGCGGATCCGATTCTTGACCTTGATGAGGTATTTGCCGCGGGAGCGGTCGCGCGGCTCGAGTTTGAGGTAACAGGTGACGATACGGTGCTCGTCGGTGCGCAGCCGGGCGAGCTTCGCCAGAATCTTCTTGATGTCGGCAGTCATGGTTCCTGCTAGAAAAAGACGGGTTCACGATACGTTCCAAGCACCTGCTCGAGCACATGCCGAATCTCGAACAGGGTACAGTCCGCGCGAGCACACTCGAGCATCGGCGGCATGATATTGCGGTCCTCGGCCGCGGCCTGACGCAGCGACTCCAGTCGCGCCGTCACGACCGCATCGTCGCGCTCCGCGCGCAGCGCCGCCATCCGCTCGCGCTGACTCCGCTCGGCGGCCGCGCCGATGCGCAGCGTCTGCAGCACCGGCTCATCGTCCTCGGTGAATTCGTTCATCCCGACGACCAGGCGGCGGCGCTGCTCCAGCTCCAGCTGGAACCGGGCGGCCGACTGGGCGATCTGCCGCTGGAACCAGCCACCCTCGATGGCTCGCACCACGCCGCCCTGTGCCTCGATCTCCGCGAAGAGACCCAGCGCCTCGCGCTCGAGCTGGTCGGTGAGCGCTTCGACGTAGTAGGACCCGCCGAGCGGATCGGAGACGTTGGCGACGCCGGTCTCGTAAGCCAGGATCTGCTGGGTGCGGAGCGCGATGCGCACCGACTCCTCGGTGGGCAGCGCGAGCGTCTCATCCAGCGCGTTGGTGTGCAGCGACTGCGTGCCGCCCAGCACGGCAGCCATCGCCTGGTAGGCGACCCGGACGATGTTGTTGTGCGGCTGTTGCGCGGTCAGGGTGACGCCGGCGGTCTGGCAGTGGAACCGCATCTGCTGGCTGCGGGCCTCCCGCGCACCGAACTTGTCGCGCATGACCCGGGCCCAGATCCGCCGGGCCGCGCGCATCTTGGCGATCTCCTCGAAGAAATCGTTGTGCACGTCCCAGAAAAAGCTGAGTCGCGGCGCGAAATGGTCCACGTCCATCCCCCGCGCCACGCCATGTTCCACGTAGGTGAATCCATTCGCGAGCGTGAAGGCAAGCTCCTGCGCCGCCGTCGCCCCAGCCTCGCGGATGTGGTAGCCGGAGATCGAGATCGTATTCCACTTGGGGGTGTGCTGGCTGGCCCACTCGAAGGTGTCGACGATAACCTTCAGCGCCGGCTCCACCGGGAAGATCCAGGCATGCTGCGCCATGTACTCCTTCAGCATGTCGTTCTGGATGGTCCCCTGCAGCTTGCTGATAGCCACGCCCTGCCGCTCCGCGGCCACGACGTAGAAGCTGAACAGCATCGCCGCCGGGCCGTTGATCGTCATCGAGGTCGAGACCCGGTCGAGCGGGATGCCGTCGAACAGGTCCTGCATGTCGCGCAGGCAGGAAATGGCAACGCCGCACTTGCCCACCTCGCCCTCGGACCGCGGGTGATCGGAGTCGTACCCCATCAAGGTCGGGAAATCGAAGGCGACGGAGAGTCCGGTCTGACCCCGCGCCAGCAGGAACTTGTAGCGGGTGTTCGTGTCCTGGGCCGTTCCAAAGCCGGCGAACTGCCGCATGGTCCACAGCCGGCCGCGATACATCGTGTGGTGAATGCCGCGGGTGTAGGGATACTGCCCCGGCAGTCCGAGGCGCTCCGTGGCGGAGCCGCCGAGATCGAGCGGGGTGTAGAGCGGCTCGACCCCGCGACCGGAGACCGAGCTGAAATCGACATCCTCACGCACCGGCAGGGTTGCCGCCTGGTCCCGCCAGCTTTTCACCTCGGCTCGCAGTCGCTCCAGCTCCCGCTCCTGGTTGTCCATCCGGTCCAGCAGCTGGCGCATCGCGAGGTCCTTTTCCCACGAGCTCATACGCGCATTCCCTGTTTGAGACTGTCGAGGACGTCCGCGGCGACATCATACGGGCTTACCCGCCCGTGGGTCAGATCATCGAGCCGGTCGCGAATCTGCTGTTCCGCCCCGGCCTCCTGCCAGAGCCACTGCCGCATGGCGCGGTTCACCACCTCGCGGGTGCGCTGCAGCACCCGGTCACTCCGACGGGCAGCCAGGGTGCCCGATCGCCGGAGCCAGGCGTCGTGCTGCTCCAGCGCCATGACCAGTTCCGCGACGCCGGTCCCAGTCGAGGCGACGGTGCCCAGCACCGGCTGAACCCACCCGTGGGGCGTCCCGGCGGCCGGATCCGCTGTCGGCGCGGATGCGGATCTTCCATGATGCGCCGGCATGTTCCGGAAGGCGTTCCCTGCCCTGATCCCCAGCGTGATCTCGATCTCGGTGCGCAGCCGGTCGGCCCCGGGGCGGTCCGCCTTGTTGACCACGAAGAGGTCGCCGATCTCCATGATGCCGGACTTGAGGGTCTGGATTCCGTCGCCCGATTCCGGCACCAGCACCAGCACCGTCGAATCGGCGCTGCGTGCCACATCCAACTCCGACTGCCCCACCCCCACCGTCTCGATCAGGATCCGGTCGAACCCGCCGGCATCGAGCACATCGCACACCTCGCGCGTCGTGGTCGCCAGCCCGCCGAGGGAGCCGCGGGTCGCCATGGAACGGATGAACACGCCGGGGTCGAGTGCGACCGATTCCATCCGGATCCGGTCGCCCAGCAACGCGCCGCCGGTAAAAGGACTGGTCGGGTCGACCGCTACCACGGCGACGGTGAACCCCTGCTCCCGGAATCGCTGGACCAGCTGTTCGGTGAGCGTGGATTTCCCGGCACCTGGGGGGCCGGTGATGCCAATCCGTCTGGCGTGCCCCAGGGAGGCGTGGATCGAGGAGAGCAGCTGCTCAAAACCCGGCCGGGCATTCTCCACCAGCGAGATCGCACGCGCCACCGCGGCGGGCCGGCGGGCCCGGAGTCCGGCGACGAGATTGGCAGGATCCATGACTGTAAATTCGCACGGGAGAAAGGGATATGCCAGCCCTCAGCGGTCCCCCACCCGGCGGCGCACCAGCCAGGTCACCAGGGCCGCCAACAGCCCGCCCAGGACAACGGCAACCGCCAGCAGGTGTTCGACCTTCGTCACCTCGCCGGCGATGGCTACGGTTCCGTGGCCGAGCAGGTAGCCTGCGGTCGCAAAGAGCACCGCGGCCAGACTGCAGCCCAGCAGGTCCATCGCGAGAAACCGGCCCAGGGGCATCCCGTGCTGTCCCCAGAAGATCATGCTGGCGTTGCGGGTGCCGTACACGACGCGCGCCGCCAGCAGTTGCCAGGCTCCGAGCCGCATGGCCAGCGCCTCGATCCTCGGGCCGGCCTTGTGGTACAGCCGGCTGTTCCGGATCCGCTCCTGGAGATGCCGGCCGACGGCGAACCAGCCCAGATCCCCCAGCAGGTTGCCCAGGGCACCTGCCACCATCACCTGAGGCAGACCAAGCAGGCCGCGGTGCGCAAGGACGCCGCCCACCACGAGACTCACGTCACCCTCGACCGTGGCCAGGGCAAAGAGCGCGCACGCGCCATACCGCGTGAGAAAATCGGTGATCGTCATTGCAGAAGCAGCGCCCCCGTGAACGCCCCACCGAGAATGATCCAGGCGAGATTGACCCGCGTCGTCACGACCACGACTGCCCCGGCGAGCGCGATGACCACCTGCCACGGTCCGGTGAGCGTCCCGCGGCCCAGTTGAATGGCGACGGCAATGATCAGCGCGATCGACGCCACATTGACCGAATCGAGAAAGGCCCGGGTCCATGCACCGCGGTGCAACCGGTCGATGCGCGGAGAGGTCAGGGCGACGAAGACGAACGACGGCAGGAAGATGCCCGCCGCCGCGACCAGCGCGCCGGGCACGCCAAGGAGCAGGTATCCCACGAATGCCGCGGTGGAGAAGACCGGCCCGGGGGTGAGCTGCCCCGCCGCGATCGCGTCGACCAGCTGCACCTGGGTGAGCCAGCCGCGTCCCGTCACCAGCTCGCCCTGCAGGAAGGCGATCAGCACATAGCCGCTGCCGTAGAGCGTGGCGCCGACGCGGAGGAAGTAGAGCCCGAGCGTCAGGAGGGTCGGGGCTGCGCTCACGGGGATCAGCCCGATCAGCCAGAGTGGCGCGAGCCCCGCCGCTGCCCCGCCCCGCCGCGGGACGCCGGCGATCCAGCAGGCCCCGAGAATCCCGCCTGCGAGCAGGAGGATGAGTTCATTGATTCCGAGCCAGGCGCCGGCCAGCACGGCGCCTCCGACCAGCGCCAGGGTCCGGCTCTTCACCGCCGCGCGACTCAGCCGGACCACCGTGCCCGCGATGACGGCGAGCAGAGCGGCGCGGGCGCCCGCCGCCGGGCCGAGCAGCCCGGGCAGCGATCCGAAGCGGATGTAGCCCCACGCGAGCAGCGTCGTGATGCACACGGCGGGCACGAGGAATGCGAGCCCCGCGACGATCAGCCCCGGGAAGCCCGCGCGAAGGTAGCCCAGATGCATGGCGAGTTCGGTCGAATTGGGGCCCGGGATGAGATTGGTCACACCGAGCAGGTCGAGAAACCGCTCTCGGGTCAGCCACGCCCGGCGGCTTACGAGCTCCTCTTCCATCAGGGCGATATGGGCGGCCGGGCCGCCGAAGCTGGTCAGCCCGAGACGGGCGAAGAGGAGGATCAGCTCGCGCACGGCGGTTCCGGTCGGGGTTTGACACACCTGCGGGGAACCAAAGTATACTCTCAGCACGGTATGACCGACGATTCAAACGACCTCGCCCCACTCGCCGCTCCGCGTCTTGCGCTGCCCTGGCGACTGGCCGCGCTCACGGGGCTGCTCGCCCTGACGCTCGTTGTCGGTGCGACCGAGCTCGCCTTCCAGTTGGCTGAGCGGAGTCGCCGGGCCGACCTCCTCACCGAGTCGATCGACCTCGCCAACACGCTCGCCGCCTACCTCACTCGCCTGGCGCCGACCGGGGAACCGTCGGCCCTGGCCGTGGGGCTGGGCGGATGGAACCGGCGC
>JAWXBX010000126.1:0-2951 GCA_034440415.1 Gemmatimonadota bacterium
CCGGTTGTTCCGGTTCGCATCCACGCGCTGGGGTGCCGGGAAGTGAAGGCGTTGCTCTCCCTGGTCCGCGGCTTCGCGCGCAGCTTCCTCTGCAGCGCGGCTGCGCAGCCGCAGCAGGCCCGAGGCGAGGATGCCGCAAACCTCGCGGAGGTGCGGTGGCAGCTGAGCGTTGGTAGGTGTCGGCAGGGGCATGGGGGTCCAGCACACATTGTCCTGCCTATCCTCTACCGCCCTGTCGGGCGGGCCTTCTCAGCGGGCTGCCGCGGCGTGCTTCCATTCACGGCGGTGAGCGCCGACGGCCTTCCGATATCCGGCTTTACGTGTCGCCAGATCTTGCTGAGCCGCAGCTTGATGGAGCTTTCGCACGGGACATTGTCGGGTCCATATCGAACCGAGAACCAGTCCTGGATCATGCGCATCCATTCGGCCTGCGTTTCAGGAGGACCGGGATCGTAGATCCTCTTCGCGATCATCTCACACCAGCACTCCTCCCAATCGTATTTCGTAGGTGCACCGCGGGATTTACCACCGCGCTGTGCCTTGGCCGGCCCGTCGACCACAGGCGCGACAGAGCCGAGTCCCTGCGCTTCCTGAAAACGCTCCATCTCCGCCCGGCGCATCACAAGCGCATGACGCTCGACCGGCATGAAAGTACGCTCATTGTCCTCATAAGGGAGATCCAGCATCTCTCCCTGCAGGCCATAGAAGCGGCCGATCTCCTGCGAACCATTCTGCAGCACCGACCAGGCATCCACGCGACTGATGTCCATCGTGCCCACGATCCAGCGCGATCCGGTCGGAACGCTGAACGGTCGGCCGTCCGCGTCCTCCTCGGTGTCGCTGGTTTCAACACGCAGGCCGCCGACAGCGACTGACAGGGTCAGTTCGCCTTCCAGGACATAGGCAGCAATATCGCTTTCCGAGAGAGACCACCGCTCGCAGAATTCGGCCAGGCCGTAGAACGGCTTCCGGGGCAGAGGCTTGGACATCACCTCTCCGTCCGATCAATCGCACGCAGCCGCCGATAGGCGCGCACCACCTTCGCCATGTCGGTGCGCATATCGGGCGGCAGCCGCTGCGCCTCGACGAATACATCATCCAGGCGCAGGCCGAGGATCGCTGCGGCGCGCTCGATCAGCTCATCGCGCGGCGGGCTCTCCATGTCGCGCTCGATGCGCGACCAATAGGCCGCCGAAATACCAAGCCGATCGGCCATGTCAGTCATGCCAATGCCGAGGGCGGTACGGCGTTCCCTGATGATCCCACCAAAGCTCACAGCCCTGCCCCTTCAATCAGGCCGTAGCGCTGCAGCCGCACGGCGATGAACCTGTCCGAGACGCCAAAGTCGCCCGCAAGCGCGGCGGTGACGCCCGCCAGGGCTTCCGTCGGCGTGTCGCGGGCGAGAACCCGGGATCCCGGCCGCCCACGGTGCGGCGCATGCACCATGCGCAGCTTTTCGGCCCGCGCATGCGCGACCAGCCGCAGATGCAGCGGCGCAGGCGGCACCAGTAGGGCACCCATGAATTCATTGGCACGCCGCTCGGAAAGCAGTGTCGCTCGATCGAGGCAGGCGGGGTCCAAAGTCACCGACCGGTAGCGCCGGGCCGGCTGCTCCACGGCTGAAGGCACGTCGAACACGATGTGGCCGATCTCATGCGCCGCGGTGCTGAGCGCCAGTTCCGGGCGGTTGGACATCATGCCGGCGTTGACCGACACCAGCGCCAAGCCAGGTGCCGCAGGGTCGGTCTCGCAGATGCCCAGCACCGCCTTGCCGTCCTCGTCATGCACCGCATGGTCGAAATCCCATTCGGCGGTGATCTGCCGGCTATTCACATCGAGCATCGCCGTCGTCGCGGCCATCGCACCAGCATCGAGCGCCCAGGCGCTGTCCTGTCGCGCGACGGCTCGGCGAAGTTGCGCTGCCACGGTCCAGATGGCCGAGGCCGTGAGCCGATGCGGGACGCCGGTCTGTGGGTGATGGGCATAGGTCAGGGACACCGGCATTGCGGCAAACCTCGCTTGCTGACGTGAGGGGTTAAGGCGTGAGTTCCTTTTATGTTCTCCGCCCCGGTTGAGTCCAGCGGAGCGAACAGGCCCGGGTCATTAAATAGCCGCACCGAGATATCGGCGAGCCCCTCACGGCTGCCTAATCTACGGAAACCGTTGAACTTACTGCCGGTCAATAATGTGCTGGCACAACGTTGGCCGGCATTTATCGGCTTTGTTGGTCAATTGGCCGCAGCGCCCCGTGCTCCGGTCTGGTCATCGACGCAGCCAGCGCGATGCCGGAGCCAGACATGATTACACAACGTATCCCGAACGCCGCAGAACGCCCCGCCTGGGACCCTCCCCAACTGCGGCGGGCCCTGTCCACCGCCCAGCACCGGGCTGCCCGCGCCGCGCGCCGGCTCCACCTATCCGCCGCCGACCGCGAGGACCTCCGGCAGGACATGCTGGTGGCGATGCTGCAGCGCAGCCGGAGCTTCGATCCCGCCCGTGGCGCCTGGTCGACCTTTGTCGGACTGGTGGCGCGGCACGTCATTGCCGATCAGGCGCGGACGGAGCGGGGGCGGACCGAGCCCGTCTTCCTGGTTCTGGACGTGGATGCGTTCCCGAACGGCTGCTCCGCCACGCAGCAGGATCACGTCGACCACGACATGGCGCTCTCCCTGCAGCGTGTCGGCGACGAACTGCCATCCGAGCCGCGAACCATCCTGCGCCACATCCGCGCTGAAGGTGCCCTGCCCGGCGCGCAGCAGGCGAGCGGGATGGCGTCCGCCACCTTCTACCGGGCCGTCGGCGATCTCCGCTGCTGGCTGCGCGCCGCCGGCCTCCACCCCGAGCGCCATGGCACCCCCTGAGAAAAATCCGCGCGCCGATCCGTAGAGGACAAGAGCCGAACCATGCATTCCAAGGAGAGCCCACCGATGCACGTTGTGCACCTCAACACC
>JAWXBX010000127.1:0-4826 GCA_034440415.1 Gemmatimonadota bacterium
GCGATCTCGATCTCGGGGCCGATCGATCGACTGGGTCGCCAGCCCGGCCGGGTGCACGCCCTGGCAGTGATGGGCGCCGCGAACCGGCTCAGTGACGTCCTGAGACGAGGGGGACGGCCCCCGGCCATGTGACCGGGGGCGCGCTGTAGCCCCGACCGGATTCGAACCGGCGCTGCCGCCTTGAGAGGGCGATCACGCTAGTATTGGCAATGCATGATCACCCCTGAAAGTGTTGGAAACAAAGGGTTTGGCGTTGGAGGCCGTCGACGCTCATCAGTAGTTTACGGCTGGCATGTGTACCCAATGGTGTACCCGCCAAGGATCCAGCGCACACCAGGGCGTCACGCCGGTCGTCGTTCCTCTTTCAGCGCTCGTCCTAAGGCTGCGGCGACCAAGAAATCCTTCCGCTCACGGCGATGAGCGGACGTCCGCTCATCGGGGTTATGCACGTGTAAACTGAGGCAGGTAGCACCGGCGGTGGGGCTCGCCGTACCCAAACCGTCACTCCCCACAGGAGTGACCAACAGTCCCTACCTGAAGCCCTCGCGGCGCGCTGCGCCCCGCGAGCCCGTCCAGGTAGGAAGGTCGCGCCGGTGCCAGACCCGCACCCCGCTGAGGACACAGACTCCGCAGCCCGGGAACCGGTTGACCCCGACATCGACCTGCGCCAGGCCCGGGTGGGCCGTGACCGACGCGGCGAGGTCACCACGCTGGCCACCATCGCCGCCGGCGGCGCTACCGGCGCGGCAGCACGGTACCTGATCGAAGCGACCTGGCCGACCCCTGCGGGGGCCTTCCCGGCAAGCACCCTGGCGATCAACCTCCTGGGCTGTGCCCTGATCGGGGTCCTGTTGGTCCTGATCACCGAGGTGTGGAGCAGACAGCGCCTACTGCGTCCGTTCCTGGGCACCGGGGTCCTGGGTGGGTTCACCACGTTCTCCACCTACACGGTCGACATCCAACGACTCGTCGCTGGTGGACACATGAGCACCGCTGTGCTGTACCTGGCCCTGACCCCCATCGGTGCGCTCCTGGCCGTGTGGGTGACGGCAACCGCAACCAGACGACTGGTCAACTGGAGGACCGCATGAGACTTACCGGCACCGCGCAACGCGTCACGATCATCGTCGGTGACTCGAACCACTGGCACCACAAACCGCTGTTCACCGAGATCGTCCACCGCGCCCACGCTGCCGGGCTGGCCGGCGCGACGGTCCTGCACGGAGTCGAAGGGTTCGGCGCTACCAGCCGGATCCACACCGCGCGGATCCTCAGCCTGGCCGAGGATCTCCCCGTGGTCATCGTCATCGTTGACAGCCATGACCGCATCGCCGGCTTCCTGCCCCAGCTCGACGAGCTCGTCACCGAGGGACTGGTCATCCTCGACGACTGCGAGGTGATCCGCTACGTCGGCACGAACCCCGACGGGGTCGGCGGCGGCCACGCCCCCCGCGACACCCCCGGGCACGAGCGGTGAGCCTGCTCCTGGTCATCGGCGGCGCAGCCGTCGGGGCGCCGCTTCGGTACCTGAGCGACCGGGCCATCCAGTCCCGCCACGACACGGTCTTTCCCTGGGGCACCCTCGCCGTCAACGTGATCGGGTCCCTGATCCTGGGCGTCGTGACCGGCGCGGTCACCGCTGGCGGCGCCTCCCCGCAGGTCCAGCTGGCCGTCGGTACCGGGTTCTGCGGCGCGCTGACCACCTACTCCACGTTCTCCTACGAGACGCTGCGCCTGCTCGAGGACGACGCCCGGCTCTTCGCGGCCGCCAACGTCGTGGCGAGCATTGTCGCCGGACTCGGCGCAGCCTTCCTGGGCGTGGCCATCAGCCAGGCGATCTGGTCATGACCGACGCCCCCACCGAACTAGACCCCGCCCAGGGCCAGGGCAAGCGGTAGCTCAGCTCGGGAGTGGCCGCTGCGTCGCTGTTCAGTGACGCCGGACACGAGTTGGCAACCAGTCAGCTACCCACCTTCCTGACCGCCACGCTGCACTCCGGACCGGCGGCCCTGGGTGCCATCGAAGGCGTCTGCGATGCCCTCACCGGGTTGAGCAAGCTGGCCGGCGGGCCCCTGGCCGGCGACCCGGCCCGGCGCGGGCGCCTCGCCTCCGGCGGATACCTCGGCACTGCCATCGCCGCCGCGGCGATCGGCCTGACCACAGCGGTCTGGCAGGTCGCCATCTTGCGCGCTCTGGCATGGACCTCCCGCGGGATCCGTTCCCAGCCGGGACATGCTCCTGACGGACCTGACACCCGAGGCCGCCTACGGCCGCGCCTTCGGTCTCGAACGCGCCGGAGACAACGCCGGCGCCATGCTCGGGCCGCTTGCCTCCGTCCTGATGGTCGTCATGGGGATCCGGCATGCGATCTTCCTCGCGATCATCCCTGGCGTCTTCGCGGCCATCGCCGTCACCCTCGCCGCCCGCCAGGCGCGCACCACCTTGACCCCGGTCGAGGGCCGGCGGACCCCTTACCCTGAACATCGGTGCGCTGCGAACCGCCGGACTGGCCCGCGCCCTGACACCCGCGGCCCTGTTCGAGCTCGGCAACCTGGCGACCACACTGCTGATTCTTCGCGCGACCGACCTGCTGCCGACGGGCGCAGCCTCACCGCCGCCACTAGCCTGGCCATCCTCATGTACGCCGCCCACAATGGCGCCGCGACCTCGGCCTCTACTTGGCGGCCGGCACCTGGCCGACCGTTTCAGCCCGCGCGGTGTCTTCGCAGCCGGAGCCGCCGTCTACGTCCTGGGCTACACGCTCTTCGCCTGGGAACAGCGCCGGTGGCCCATCGTGCTGATCGGGTTCCTGCTCGCCGGGGTGGGTATCGGCTTCACCGAAACCGCCGAGCCCACCGTTGTCGCTCAACTGCTTCCGGCACAGCTGCGCAGCAACGGGTTCGGGGTCCTGGGACTCGTCCAGTCGTTCGGCGACCTCGGCGCGACCGTGGTCGCCGGGATCCTGTGGTCCGTGTTCTCCCCGACCGTCGCATTCCTGTACGCCGCAGCCTGGATGGCCTTATCGGTCGCCGCCGCCAGGTCGCTGCGTCCAGCTGATCGACCCCCCCATTGAATGACCACCCCTGAAGAAAGGCTGACTCAGATGAGCTTCGAAATCAGCAGTGTCTCCGCCCTGGAGATCCTGGACTCCCGCGGACGCCCGACCCTGCAGACCACGGTGACACTGTCCGACGGGACGATCGCCGTGGCCGGGGTCCCGTCCGGGGCCTCCACCGGCACCCGAGAGGCGGTCGAGCTCCGCGACGGCGACCCCGCCCGATTCGGCGGGTCGGGGGTACTGACCGCAGTCGCCAATGTCAACGGGGAGATCGCCGACCTGCTCAGGGGCCGGGCATGGGAGTCCCTGGCCGCGGTCGATGAAGCAATGGCCGCCGCCGACGGCACCCCCACCAAGGCGCGCCTGGGCGCCAACGCCACCGTCGGGGTCTCGATGGCTCTGGCCCGGGCGTTGGCCGCCTCCAGTGGGCAGTCACTGCACGAGTGGCTGCCCTCCTTTGGTGCTCCGCCGCGGCTCCCGGTGCCGTGTTTCAACGTCCTCAACGGCGGCGCGCATGCCCCCAACGCCCTGGACTTCCAGGAGTTCATGATCTCCCCACTCGGGGCCGCAAATGTCACCGAGGCCGTGCGCGCCGGGGCCGAGGTGTATGCCGCGCTACGCAAGCGCCTCGCGGCCGCAGGCCACGCGACGGGGCTGGGCGACGAAGGCGGCTTCGCCCCCCAGCTAGCCGAACCAGAAGAGGTGCTCGAGGTGATCGTCGCCGCCATCACCGACGCCGGCTACACCCCCGGACGCTCCGGTGTCGCGATCGCGCTCGACCCTGCCGCCTCGGAGTTTCACGGCCAGGACGGCACCTACACCGTGAACAGCCAGAAACTGTCCAGCGACGACATGATCGAGCGCTACGTCGCGATGATCGAGCGGTACCCGATCTGGAGCATCGAGGACGGCCTCGGCGAGTCCGACCACGACGGCTGGCAGCAGCTGACCGCCCGGCTCGGCGACCGCGTGCAGCTCGTCGGCGATGACAACTTCTGCACCAACCCAGCGATCATCACAGCGGCCATCACCGACGGCATCTGTAACTCCGCGCTGATCAAGCTGAACCAGATCGGCACCGTCAGCGAAACCCTGGAAGCCATGGCCATCTGCCACCGCGCCGGGTACACCCAGATGGTCTCCCACCGCTCGGGCGAGACCCCCGACTCCTTCATCGCTGACCTCGCCGTCGGCACCGGGTGCGGCCAGATCAAGACCGGGGCACCGGCCCGCGGTGAACGAGTCGCCAAGTACAACCGGCTCATCGAGATCAGCGCCCACCACCCGGACCTGCCATATGGTCCGGGCTGACTCCCGCGGGCCGAGCCCCAGCGTCTGAAGGGTCGCGCGGCAACAGGCGCCGGTCGAGGGAAAGGTGCTGGCCACGCCTGACCCCAGCAACATCAGCATCTGGGCCGGCATCTCCGTTGCCCTGGTCGAAATCCTGGTCGGCGCCATGGTCGGCAACATCCCCGGTGCCGAACACGTGGTGCAGCAGACGCAGTTCACCTGCTTCCTGGCCACGCTCGGGTAAGCGGTACTCACCTTCCTGGCCGGCGCCGAGATCGACCCAGACATCCTGCGCCGGAACTGGAAGGCCAGCCTTGGCATTGGCATGGTCAGCTTCGCCGCCCCGTTCGCGGGAGCCTGCGCTCTTCGCCCGGTTCAGTGCCACGACCGTGGCCGCGGTCCGTCGCCGCGGCTGGGCGCAGTCGGCGGGCGAACGGGAAGTGGGAGTGGCCTCGGTCTCGGCGCCGGTACGCGGCCC
>JAWXBX010000128.1:0-24393 GCA_034440415.1 Gemmatimonadota bacterium
AACCGGACGGGATCCTCCGCGTACTCTGTGAAATCTCGGCTCTGACTCCCGCCCTCGACATGGAGCGCTTCGAGTTTGCGGCTCACCGCCTCGAGGCGGGCGGCGTTGCGGATCGAAGACACTAGGCGACCCGGATGCCGGAGCGGGCTTTCTTCAGCTCCTGGGCGAGGTCAATGGTCTTCTGCTCAAGTTCCCGGAGCTTTTGACGGTCCAATTCAGATACTTCGGCACGAAGCCAGATTTCGACCGTTCGGGTCGCAGCCGAGGCCTGCGCGGTGGTCACGATCCCGGAAAGGGCCCACTTCTGTATGTCCTCAAGGCGGAGCTTCGCATCGGCAGGAGAGGTGAGAGGCGTGAGCATCTCATCCCAGCGGGCCAGACTCATCCGCCGCCTGCCGCTATTGATGCCGCCCTTTCGGGCGTGCTCCTTCAGATTGGGATTACCCATGACGCGGTTCCGGTGAAGAGACTTTCAATCCCTTGCCGCCGAGGGGCGGTTATCGGGGTTCTCTCCACCTAGCGTCACGTCCGACTCGGTTTCCCACCACCTTCGATCCACTTGCGGGGTAGGTTGCGCCGCCTGCGGGTGCGTTGCGGGGAGGGGGGGCACGTTTAGAGGGCTGGAAGGGAGGAGACGACCTGAGGCACCTCCTGAAGGAGGGGAGAGGGTGTCCTCTACGCACCTATAGAGCTCGATACAGTTTTTCCGTAAACTCCTATAGGAGTGTTGTGGGAGATTTGGCCGATACCTGCATCGACCTCTATAGGTGTACAGCGAAGCGGTGTATGTAGGTGTTGCTCAGTTGACGGCGTGTGCGGTGAGTAGTACGTTGGGTCTGCGGGTGCACTGATCGCAGGAGGGGCTGAGTCATCGCCTCGCGGTGCATGGCCGACAATTGGAATGGTGCAGTCTCACGAGGCAGGGCCAACGGCGGACATACTCCGCCAACAGGCACTGCCTTTTTTGTGTCTCACATACGCGAAAGGAAGGCACATGACCGTCACAGCAACAAACGCCCGGGCGATGAACGCCGAGCAGGCCGGGCTGTTCTTGGCCGAGCTGTACGGCTTTGCGGAGCCGCTGAGCAAGGCGGCGATGTGGCGTTTCGGTCGGACTGGTCAGATACCGGTGCGGCGACTCGGAAAGCGAGTGTGGTTCAATTCCGAAGACTTGACGCGGTTCTATGAACGGGGTGGGCGGGTCTAGGCACGAAAGAGACCTATCAGCAGTCCAACGAAGGAAAAAGGAGAGCATATGAGACTAACGCACACACACTAGGCAAGGAGGGGCGGAATGATTGGCGATGGTGGACATGGCAAGACCCCGCTGCGGACGGGGTCTGCCGAGGAGATGGCGGAGGACTGCGGGGATAATCTCTCCCCAGACTGCTATGAAGATCAACAGCACATCCCCACGGGGCCGAAATGCTCCGACTTCGAGCTAATGCTTCGGGTGTGCGATTTGTGGTGCCGTGTGGAGCTAGCGAATAGGGGCAACCGGCTCTCCGCCTCAAAGAGAGAGGTTTATGAGTCGTTGGTACGAATTCCTCTCGGGCACATCCATGCTTCCTGTCGAAGGATGCGACGGGGATGGGAACGTCGCCTCATGGATGCCGCATGGGAGCTCGGAAGGCACGGAATCATCTTGGAGGTTCCATGACTCCCTCCATCCTGGAAAGAGCCAAGAGCAACATCATTCGAGGGTACAAACCCATCCCTGTTGGCTACCGGGAGAAGGCGCCCCGAATTAGGGGGTGGGAACAGCTCGAGCTGAACCTAGAGAACGTCGAGCAATATTTCGATGGTTCACCTCAGAACATCGGCATAAGAACCGGCGAGGCGTCGAGATGGCTGATCGATATCGACCTCGATCACCCTTTGGCGGTTGATCTGGCGCGAGAGTTTCTTCCTCCGACCGAGGCGGTATTCGGCCGCGCAGGCAAGGCATCCTCCCATTGGTTGTTCCATGCGGAAGGAATCGAATCGGAATTCTTCGCCCTGCCGCGCGGGGCGATGATCGCTGAGATTCGGGCGAATGGACGACAGACCGTCTTTCCCGGATCGGTTCATCCAACTGGTGAGCAGGTAGAATGGGTGAATGAGGGAGAGCCGCGGGATATTGACGCAGAAACTCTCCGAACCCAGGTGGCGCGCCTTGCTGCGACGGTCCTGTTGATTCAATGCTTTCCTTCGGAGGGGAGCCGGGACAATGCAGCGGTGGCGCTCGCGGGCTTCCTGATCAAATCAGAAATGGCGAGCAACGATTCCGAGATCGAGCGGTACCTGCGCCTGATCTGCGAAAAGGCCGGTTGCGCGGATATCGAGGCCAAGGTCGCGAAGGTGAAGCAGAGCCGCAGGGCGGAGGGAAGGGGGAAGGAGCTTCAAGGCATTACCGGCATGCGTCAGTACTTCGGCAAAGAGGTCACCGATACGGTTGCCAAATGGCTGGGCGTATCGAATGCGCGACCCAGCCTGACCAACGTCGCCAACACGGATGCCGCCAATGGCGAACGCCTAGTCCGGGGATATGGTGAAAAAATTCGATACGTGTATCCGTGGAAGGAATGGCGTGTATGGGACGGTATGCGATGGATAGGCGACAAGGCGGGCCGGATAGAGGGGTTCGCCATCCGCACAGCCCGGAGCATTCTCGGGGAAGCGCAGAACGCTGAACGTAGGGAAGACGCGTCCGCGCTTGCAAAATGGGCGACTACCTCGCAGTCGAAACAGCGAATAGAGGCGATGATATGGTCAGCGCAACATCACGTACCCCTGCAGCCCGAAGAGCTGGATGCCGACCAGATGCTATTCAACCTGCACAACGGGACCGTCGAGCTCCAAGCGGGACGCCTGAGGGACTTTGAGCGTGAGGATTTCATCAGTATGCAGGGGGGACTGGCTCTCGACCTGGAGATGCCTTGCCCGCGATGGTTGGCCTTTCTCGAACGGGTGATGAAGGGCGATGCCGAGCTAGTCGCCTTCCTCCAGAGGTCAGTCGGCTACACCCTCACCGGTTCCACGGCAGAACAGTGCTTCTTTCTTCTCTACGGCCAAGGGGCAAACGGAAAAAGCACGTTTATTGAAGTGCTTCGAGGAATCATGGGGAGTTACGGCCGACCCACGGACTTCAAGGCGCTCGTAGACGGGAACCGCGGTGATGGTGTGCGCAATGATCTTGCTGCCTTACGGGGTCTGCGGCTTGTGACTGCCTCGGAGGCGAACCGAGGGCAGCGTTTCAACGAGGCTTTGGTGAAGCAACTCACCGGTGGAGACAAGGTCACCGCACGAAAGCTGTACTCCGAGTTTTTCGACTTCCACCCAGAATTCAAGCTTTGGCTGGCTGTCAACCACAAGCCCGGCATTCGAGGTGTAGATGAAGCAATCTGGCGCCGAATTCACCTCATCCCCTTCGAGGTCACGATCCCCCCGGACGAGCGAGTCAAGGATTTGGCAAAGCTGCTCTTAGAGGAGGAGGGCGCCGGGATCATGGCGTGGGCTGTTCGAGGGTTCCTTGAGTGGCAGACGATGGGGTTGGCTATTCCTTGCCGGGTGAGGACTGCGACTCAGGAATACCGGGATGAATCAAACGAGCTCGCCGATTTCTTCGAAGAAATGGTCGATGCTTCACCAAGGGGATTCGTGACATCGGCGGACCTCTACACGGCCTACGATCGGTGGTGCACCGAAAACGCCGTGGAGCCCAAGAAGAAGAACCTTTTCGGCATCCTGATGAAGGAGAGGGGGTTCCCGGCGGAGTATAGGTCACATGCGGGGCACTACGGCCGCTACTACGAGGGCCTTACGCTGCGGCAAGTGCCGCCCAAGACAGAGGTCCAAGCCACTCCCAGTTCCGGTGAGGGCCCCGGGCATCCTTCCTGGCCGAGGCCAGAGAAATAGTTATCCAATTTCAACCGAAACAGTGAAGACTTCGATCGAACCGCGTGAAAGTGCGCGGTTCGACTCGCCGGGGTAACTCGTTGGGAATGGGGAATCTACGCTATCCACGGCGACTACGGTTCAATTGCCGGTCGGGTCCTCTTAATCACTAGGTTGAAGGTTCGATTCCTTCGCGGCGCATACAGGCGGGACGGGAGCAGGGTTTCCCGGCCTGCCTTCGTTCTTTCCCACCATGAGGGACGACCCTCGCTCGCCGGGACACCGGGCTCACCTCCCCGCGGGACCGGTCTTGGCCGATTCAGTGGCCAGAAGTGGCCCCGATCAGCAGATTTCGCCATTCCACAACTACCCCCAGGTCCGGCTGGGTCGGGTGGGCCAATCCCCCAGTCCGGGCACAGATCTTGTTACGTGAAGGTCCATTCTGAGACATTGAATCACCGGGAGGCCTCTTGGCCCCTCGGTGGCCGTTGCCACCTTGCCAGCGCCCCAGGGGTCCTGCCCATGCGGAACACCACACGCCTTGCACTCCTCACCACCTTTGCCGTCCTCTCCGCCTGCGGTGGCGACGGGACAGGGCCCTCGGATCCGGTGGCGTCGAGCCTGGTGGTGAGCGCGGGAGCCGGTCAGTCCGCCACGGTCGGGACGGCGGTCGCGGTCGCACCGGGCGTCACGGTCAAGGACCAGCGCGGCAACGGCATGAAGGGAGTGGTGGTCACCTTCGCCCTCGCGACGGGCGGCGGCAGCATTACCGGTGCACTGGTCGATACCACCGATGCGGGCGGCGTGGCCCGGGTGAGTGGCTGGACGCTTGGCACCCAGGCCGGCAGTAACACGTTGACGGCGGCGGTGGCCGGACTGACGCCGGTCACCATCATGGCGACCGCGACCGCGGGCGCACCGGCTTCCCTCGTCTTTCTCACGATGGCCCCGGCCGCCGCGCAGAGCGGAGTCGCCCTCACCACCCAGCCTTCGTTCCAGCTCAAGGATGTATTCGGCAACAACGTGCCACAGGCCGGTGTTGCCGTGACGGCGGTCATCGCGACGGGCGGCGGCACGCTCGGTGGTACGGCGACGGTGAATACCAATGCCTCTGGCGTCGCAAGCTTCACCAACCTCGCCATCACCGGCACGATCGGTGCGCGCACGCTCAGCTTCAGCACCAGCGGCCTCCCGGCGCTTCTGTCAGGGCCGATTCAGCTCAACGCAGGTGCATCCGCGACGGTGACCGCGGTCGGGGCGACGGCACTGTCGGGGACAGCAGGGGTGGCGGTCGGCACACCGATCACGGTGTCTGTCGCAGACCAGAGTGGCAACCCGGTCGCCGGCGCCACAGTGACCTTCGCGGTCACTGCCGGCGGTGGTAGCGTGACCGGTGCGACACCGGCAACCAGCGTCTCGGGGCAGGCCACGCTCGGGAGCTGGACTCTCGGCATGGTAGCGGGCACGCTCAACACCCTCAGTGCCTCGGTCGCGAGCCTGACGCCGGTGGTCTACAGCGCAACACCGGCGGCTGGGGCGGCGGCAGCCCTCCAGCTGACTACGCAGCCCGGCACCACCTCGGCGATCAACGGTGCGGCGCTCTCGCCGCAGCCTGTGGTCCAGGTGACTGACGCCTTCGGCAACGTGGTGACCCAGAGCGGGCTCACCGTCACAGCGGCCATCGCCTCCGGGGGTGGTGTGCTCGGCGGCACGGCGAGCAGCAGCACCAACGCGAGCGGCGTCGCCAGCTTCAGCGGGCTTTCGATTACAGGCACCGCCGGCGCACACTCGCTCAGCTTCAGCTCCGCGCCGCTGACAGCGGCAACCTCGACCAGCTTCACCCTCACCGCCGGGGCGGCGACCACGCTGGCGGTGAGCGGGGGAGACAATCAGAGCGGGACGGTCGGCGCAGCGCTGCCGACGGCGCCCGCCGTGCTCATAACCGATCAGAGCGGCAACCCGGTGAGCGGCGTCGCCGTCACCTTCGCCGTGGCCTCGGGCGGGGGTAGTGCGACCGGCACCTCGACGAACACCAACGCGTCCGGCATCGCGACGCTCGGCAGCTGGACGCTCGGGACGACGGCAGGCGCCAACACGCTTTCCGCTGCTTCCGGTTCGCTGGCCGGAAGTCCCCTCACGTTTACCGCGACGGGCACCCCCGCGGCCGCCAGCCAGCTGACCATCACGACCCAGCCGTCCAGCAGCGCCACGAACGGGGTTGCGCTCGCGCAACAGCCGGTGCTGCAGCTCCGGGATGCCTTCGGCAACGCGGTCAGCCAGGCTGGCGTCGGTGTCACGGCGGCGGCCTCGGGCAGCGGCAGCGTCGCCGGCACGAGCACTATCGCGACCAATGCCAGCGGTCAGGCCAGCTTCACCAATCTGGTGCTGAACGGGCTGCTCGGCAGCTATACGCTCAGCTTCACCAGCACCGGACTGACTGGTGCAACCTCGTCCAGCATTTCCCTCGTCGCCGGTGCGGCCAGCCAGCTGGCGCTCACGACCCAGCCATCCACCAGCGTGGTGGACGGCAACACCCTCGCGCAGCAGCCCGTGGTGCAACTGCGGGACGCCGGCGGCAATCCCGTCTCGACGGCGGGGGTGAGCGTCGCCGTGGCAATCAGCGGGAATCCCGCCGGCGTGGCGCTCGGGGGTACGACCAGCGCCCTGACCAATGCCGGGGGCTCCGCCAGCTTCACCAATCTCTCACTCACCGGGCTCACCGGGAGCTACACCCTCGCGCTCAGCGCGAGTGGTGTGACCGGTACGACGTCTAGCAGTATCGGCCTGCTCGCGGGCCCGGCGACGACCATCGCCATCAGCAGCGGCGACGGCCAGAGCGCCACAGTCAACAGCCTGCTCCCGATTACCCCGGCCGTCCTGGTCACCGACCAAAGCGGTAACCTCGTCAGCGGCACCACGGTGACCTTCGCGGTGGCAAGCGGTGGCGGCAGTGCCACCGGGACGACCGCCGTGAGCGGCGCCAGCGGGATCGCGACAGTAGGCGGCTGGACGTTGGGTACGGTCGCCGGGAGCAATACCCTCACGGCCACCGCCATCGGCCTGGTGGGCAGCCCGCTCAGTTTCACCGCCACCGGCACGCCGGCACCGGCGAGTCAGCTCGGTATCACGACCCAGCCCTCCGGCAGCGCGACGAACGGCGTGGCGCTGGCCCAGCAGCCGCAGATCCAGCTGCGCGACCAGTTCGGGAACGCCGTCACGGGCGCAGGAATCGGTGTGACTGTCACCGCCTCGAGTGGCGGTACGCTGCTCGGCACGACCACTGTGAACACCAACGCCGGTGGCCAGGCCAGCTTCAGCGGGCTGGTCCTGAATGGCACCGTCGGGAGCTACACCCTCAGCTTTGCCAGCAGCGGGCTCACCGGCGCGACGTCGGGTGCGATCGCGCTCGGTGCCGGTGCCGCGAGTCAGATGACGGTGACCACCCAGCCCTCTGGCTCCGTGGTGAACGGCAACGTCCTGTCCCAGCAGCCGGTCATTCAGTTGCGTGACGCCGGTGGGAATGCGGTGAGCAGCGGTGGCGTCAACATCGTCGCGTCGCTCACGGGCAGCCCGGCGGGGGTGACGCTCGGCGGCACCACGACGGTCGCCACGAGCGGCGCGGGCGCCTCGAGCTTCACGAACCTGTCGCTGACGGGCCTGGTCGGCAGCTACACCCTGCGCTTCACCAGCGGCGTCCTTCCCGCGCTCACCTCGACGACCGTCGTCCTCCAGACCGGTCCCGCCACGACGATTGCGTCGAGCGCGGGTGACGGGCAGACGGCGACGGTGAACACCGCCGTCGCGACCAACCCCTCCGTCCTGGTCACGGACCAGAGCGGCAATCCGGTGAACGGAGTGGTGGTGACCTTCGCCATCGCAACGGGGAGCGGCAGCATCGCCAGCGGCAGCGGCACCACCGGCGCGAGCGGGCTGGCGACCGGCGGCTCCTGGACCCTGGGCCAGACCGCGGGCAGCAACAGCCTCACCGCCACGGTGGCGAGCCTGATCGGCAGCCCGGTGACCTTTACGGCGACGGGCACGCCCGCCGCGGCCACCAAGGTCGTGATCACCACGCAGCCCTCCGCCAGCGCCACAAATGGCGTCGCTCTGGTCCAGCAGCCGGTGCTGCAGCTGCAGGATGCGTTCAACAACAACGTCAGCCAGGCGGGCGTCAGCATCACGGCGAGCGCGTCGGCGGGCGCGACGCTCAGCGGGACCGCGGCGCTCACGACCAACGCCGGCGGCCAGGTGAGCTTCACCAACCTCAGCCTGACTGGCCTGGTGGGGAACTACACCCTCAGCTTTGCCAGCACCGGCCTCGCCGGCGCGACGTCAGGCACGATCGCGCTCGGCGCCGGCGCGGCGACTCAACTCGCGGTGACGACTCAACCGTCCGCGAGCGTAGTGAACGGGGGTGCGCTGGCCCAGCAGCCGGTCGTGCAGCTGCGTGATGCGGGGGGAAATAATGTGCCGACTGCCGCGGTCAATGTGGTCGCCGCCCTGACGGGCGCTCCGGCCGGTGTCGCGCTCGGCGGCACCACGACGATCGCCACGAGCGGCACCGGGGCGAGCAGCTTCACGAACCTCTCCCTGACCGGCCTGATCGGCAGCTACACTCTCACCTTCACCAGCGCCGGAGTCACACCTGCGGTGTCCAGCACCATCGCGCTGCAGGCGGGCCCGGGCGTCTCGCTTACCGCCAATAGTGTGCAGACGCAGAGCGGGCGCGTCGGCATCGCCGCGACGACGCTCCCCTCGGTCAAGCTGGTGGATGCGAGTGGCAATCCGGTCACTGGTGCGACCGTGACCTTCGCCGGAACGGCCGGAGGTGGCATAGTCACGGGCGGATCGCAGCTGACCGACGCACTCGGTTTGGCCACCGTTGGCGGCTGGACCCTGGGTAAACGGGTCATCACCAACACCATGACGGCGACCGCGGGGGCGCTGCCCGCGCTCTCATTCGACGCCTCACCGGTTTTCACTCCCAGCCGAGTGACCGCGGGAGCGGCCCATGCCTGCGCAACCTCAATTGATGGCGTGCCCTACTGCTGGGGATCGAACACCGCTGGTGCGCTCGGCGACAGTTCGCTCACCCAGCGCCTGACACCGGTTGCGGTGAAGACCTCGTTGCTGTTCACAGGTATCACCGGCGGTCAATCGCATAGTTGCGGTATCACCGGCGCGGGCGCCGCGTCATGCTGGGGCGCCAACAACAAGGGTCAACTGGGCGTCAATAACACCTCCGCGCAGACTGCTCCGGTCAGCGTGAGCGCTCCTGGCGCCATCGGTTCTCCTCTGACGTTCAGCACCATGGAGCTTGGCTTTGATCATACCTGCGGCGTTTCCACCGGGTTGTCACTCTACTGCTGGGGCGGCAACAGCAACGGCCAGCTGGGCAGTGGCGGGACCTCGACGGGTAGCCGTACCACCCCGCTGCTGGTCAACTCCGGCTTCTCCCAGGTCAGCGCCGGTGTCTTCTACAGCTGCGGAGTCCGCTCGACCACGAGCGTCGGCAACTGTTGGGGTATCAACGGTTTCGGCCAGCTGGGCGACAGCAGCAAGAGTCAGCGGACCACGGCGACCGTGGTGAAGGGCAATCTGACGTTCGCGGAAGTTGTGGTGAGCCAGACTCACTCCTGTGGCCGCACGACTGGCGGGCTGGTGTACTGCTGGGGCGCCAACATCAATGGTCGCATCGGCCAGGACACCTTGACGCTGAATCCCCCGCTCAACGAGAGCCTGATTCCGCTCCAGGTCGCGGGTCTCCCCAGTGTGGCGCAGGTCGTGGTGGGCGGCGGCCACAGCTGCGCCAGGACCAGCGGCGGGCAGGTCTTCTGCTGGGGCCTCAACGATGGCGGCCAGCTGGGAGACAACTCCCTCTCCAATCGGCCAACACCCGTCGCGGTAGTCATGCCAGGGGGGGTGAGCAGCTTCACCAGTATCGCCGCAGGATCCGCCTTTACCTGTGGCGTGGCGAATACCAGCGCGGTCTACTGCTGGGGTGACGGTGCCAACGGACAACTGGCCAATGGCAGCACCACCGACCAGCTCGTGCCGGGACTGATCACCGACCCCTGAGCAGGGGCAGGGGAGCGGGCAGGAAACGGCGGGCGGAGTCAGGTGACTCCGCCCGCCGTCGTTTACCCGCATGCTTGGGAATGGTCCCCGCCCTGGCATTCGATCAACTTCTAACGGCTAACGGCTAACTGCTAACGGCTAACGGCTGACGGCTGACGGCTGACGGCTGATGGCTGATGGCTGACGGCTGACGGCTGATGGCTGATGGCTGACGGCTGATGGCTGATGGCTGACGGTTGACGGCTGATGGCTGATGGCTGACGGCTGACGGCAGTTCCTACTCCCCCGGGTGCCAGCTCTCCCAGGTGAGGTGGCAGCGCTCCTGGAAGTATTCCGCCGGGTGGCCGTTGCGGTCGAGCAGCGCGTGCAACATCTCGTGGCGCACCACGAGTTCGTTGTCGGCGTAGTCGCCGGCGAGGATGATCCGCATGCCGTCCGAGGAATGCGACCAGAGTCCGACCTTTTCCCCCGCCGTCGTCGGGAAGGTGCGGACGTCCGGGACGACGTACCATTCGATGCGCTGGAAGTCGCTGGATTCACCGGCACAGGCCTCGGTCGCTGTCCACCAGGCCTCATACTCCGGCGGAGCGATGAGCAGCATGGCGCCCGAGGGCAGGGCCTCCGCCGGGCCAAGCATTTCGCAGGCGGCGAGGGCGGCCAGGAGGCCCAGGCAGTAGAACGGCGCCCGGGAACGGCGATGTGGCAGAACGGGGTGCGGCATGAGATTCCTCTCCCATGCCCGGGAACACAAAAGCGCGACGCCATGAGCCCCTGGGGGCTCGCCAACGCATCACGCTCCGCAGCACTCCACCTTCGGCACCGAGCTATCTCTGCTGCACCGGGGCGGCCAACAGCTGCGTTGGCTGATCCGCGATCCAGTCGAGACCTCCAGTTTTGCGGCCCCGGGTCACCCCGGGTGTGCTCTTATCGGGCGGTTCGTGGTTCGACTAACTTCAGTTATCCTTCGCAGTCTCAAAGAGCGAGAAGGGTGCCAGTTACCTAACCGCTTGCAGCACGGCAGCTTCGTGTCAGGTGCCGGGGTGGCCGGCGTGCCGGACTGCTGCGAAAACCCGGGTCGTTTGCGCCACACCCCGTCGTCCATTCCCAATCGCGGCCCCATGTCCACACCACTCTTCCGCCGGATCTCGGCTGTTGTGATCCCCCTCACACTCCTGGCTGTCGTCCCGGCGGCGCCGGCTCCCCCCCGTCCGACGCTGCTGGTCATGCTGACGGTGGACCAGCTGCGGCCCGACTACTTCGCCCGCTGGTCGGCCCAGTGGCAGGGAGGCTTTCGCCGCCTGATGCGCGACGGGGCGGTCTTCCCCAATGCGCTACAGGATCATGCGGTCACGGAGACGGCCCCGGGCCACGCGACGCTCCTCTCCGGTCGCCACCCCGCCAGCACCGGGATCGTGCTGAATGAACTCGGCGTCCCCGACAGCACTGCTCCGCTGCTCGGCGCACCTGGTGCCATGGGAGCTTCGCCCCGCCGCTTCGTGGGGACGACGCTGATCGACTGGCTCCACCGGGCGGACCCGGCGGCGCGGTTTCTCTCCGTCTCCCGCAAGGATCGTGGAGCCATCCTGCCGATCGGCCGGAGTCGCGGCCCGGTCTACTGGTACGCGGCGGGTCGTTTCACCACCAGCACGTATTACGGCGACTCGCTTCCCACCTGGGTCACCGCGTGGAATGCGCGTGGCGGGGTGGCGGCACTGGCCGGCCGGCAATGGACCCTGCTCCTCCCCGACTCGGCCTACGCCGAGCCGGATGATCAGCCCTACGAATCCGACGGGAAGGACCGCACCTTTCCGCACCGGCTCCCCGCCGATCCTGCGGCCGTGGCTGGCCCCATCCTCGACACGCCGTGGATGGATTCACTGACCCTCGATTTCGCGCTCGACGGCGCGCGCGTACTCGGCCTCGGGCAACGCACCCATCCCGATGTGGTGGCCATCGGCCTTTCGACGACTGATGATATCGGCCACAAGTGGGGACCGGACAGCCGGGAAATGCACGATCACCTGCTGCGCCTCGACCGCTACCTCGGCTGGTTTCTCGACTCGCTCTCCGTGCTTGTTCCGAAGCAGCGGATCGTGATCGCGCTGACGGCGGATCACGGTGTCGTCAGCTTTCCCGAGCGCATCATCGCCATGGGCGGCACCGGGGGCAGGATCCGGGTTGGAGCGCTCGTGGAGGAACTCAATCGCAAGCTGGGCGCGACCGATCGAAGCCGCCCGCTCCTCTCGGAAAGCTCGGGGCTGATCTACATGGATACGGTGCAACTGCGGCGTACCGGGCTCTCGCGCGACAGTCTGGCCGCGCTGGTCGAGGCCCGACTTCGCGTCCTCCCCGGCGTGGTGCAGAGCTGGACGCCACGCACCCTTGCACTAGCGCCCGAGCGTGATGTGGCCGCCACGCGCTGGCGCCACACCCTTCCGCGGGACTTTCCCTGGCTGGCATGTGCGACACCGGCACCCGGTTACATTTGGGCCGACGGAACCGGGTATACCACGCACGGAACGACCAATGCCGACGATGTCGGCGTACCGATCATCCTGCTGGGCTCGATGATCCGCGCCGGTATCCGTCCCGATACGATTCGCACGATCGACCTCGCGCCTACGCTCGCCCGGATCTTCGGCGTGCGGCCCGGTGAGCGGCTTGATGGCCGCCGGATCGCTGGCCTGCAGTCGCGGCCCTGAGCGGAGTCGCCGTGACCGGTGAAACCCAACCGCCACTTCGCCCCCGATTGATGGCCAACTTTCCCGCACTGCCCTGCTATCCCTGTCCCCACAGCTCCAACTGCTGCGCCTGGGGAACGACGCTGAGCGAGGAAGAGGCGGAATCGCTCGGCGCGCGCCACGGCCGTGACCGGATGTACCGGACCCGCTGGGGCGAATGGCGGACCCGCGTGCGGGGCGGTCGCTGCGTCTTCCTGGTGGACAACAGCTGCTCCATCCACAAGGATCCGCACTATCCCGCCGTCTGTCGTGGCTTTCCGTTCACCGATGCGGAGACCGGCGGCGCCTATCAGTATGACCAGACCATCTGCCCGGAATTCCTGACCCGGCCGGATCTGGTCCAGCTCAAGCGGCCGGGACGCGCCGCCCGATGAAATTCTCGTGGAGATACTGCCTCATGTGGATCGGAAGCCGGGCGCCGCGCGCCCTCGTTGCCCTCGCGCTCATCTCCTTCCCCATCGCCGTTGCGGCCCAGTCCGAGGCCGACCTGGCCCACGCCAGACGCCTGATCGCATCGACCATCCTGGTCGACGGCCATAACGACCTGCCCTGGGAGATTCGCACCACGAAGGCTGCCCCGCGGGACGTCGAGGCCTATGACCTGCGCACTCCTCGTCCGAAACACACCGATCTGGCACGGCTGGCCGCGGGCGGCGTAGGTGCGCAGTTCTGGTCGATCTACATCCCGGGCGAAATCAGGGACAGCGGCTTTGCGCGGGTACAGCTGGAACAGTTCGACATCGCCCGCCGGATGATCGCCAAGTATCCCGACCGCCTGCGCTTCGCCACCTCCAGCGAGGATATTCTGCGCGCCCGCAAGGAGAAACGGATTGCCTCCCTGCTCGGCATGGAGGGCGGTCACGCGATCGAGAACTCGCTGGGCGCGCTCCGCAGCTATTACGAGCTCGGCGCGCGCTACATGACGCTCACCCACAACGTCACGCTGGCCTGGGCCGATGCCGCCCTGGGCGAGGAGATCCACGGCGGCCTCACGCCGTTCGGGCGGGAGGTGGTGCGGGAGATGAATCGCCTCGGCATGCTGGTGGACCTCTCGCATGTCTCGCCGGCGGTCATGAGCAACGTGCTGGATGTGACGGAAGCGCCGGTGATCTTCTCCCACTCGTCATCCCGTGCGCTCACCGATCACAAACGAAACGTGCCGGATTCGATTCTGGCGCGATTGCCGAAGAACGGCGGTGTGGTCATGGTGACCTTCGTTCCGTCGTTCGTCTCGAATGCGGTGCGGCTGGCGGAGGATGCCGCCGACAGCGCGAGGGCGGCGATCGAGAAGACGGTGACCGACACGGTGGAGCAGGGACGGCTCATGCGGGAGTACACCGTGGCGCATCCCATGCCGCACGCGACCCTGGCCGACGTGGCCGATCATATCGAGCATGTGCGCACGGTGGCCAGCGTGGACAACGTCGGCATCGGCAGCGATTTCGATGGCATCGAGTTCGGTCCGGACGGGCTGGAGGATACCTCGAAGTTCCCCTTCCTCTTCGCCGAGCTGATTCACCGGGGCTGGAGCGACGCGGACCTCAGGAAACTGGCGGGGGAGAATGTGTTGCGGGCATTCCGGCAGGCCGAGCGGGTCTCCCAGCGACTGCGGCAGAGCCGCCCGCCGTCGACCGCGACCATCGAACAGCTCGATGGTCACTCGGCTATGACGTCGCCGGCTTCCTGAAGCCGACCAGCCCGCCGACCACGAGTGCGGTGATCGCGAACGAGAACCACTGGATCGCGTAGCTGAGGTGAGGACCGTCATCGAGCAGCGGCGGGTCGTCCCGCCGCAGCAGGCGTGGCAGGCTCGAGTCGGGCAGCTGCAGGACGACAAAGGGCAGCAGCGGATAGGGGAGTCGTGCGCTGAGCGCCGGGAGGTCCAGCCGGCGCCAGGTCAACTGACCAGCCTCTTCAAGCGGCTCGCCCGCCTGGGCCGGAACGGCAAACGCAATCCCCTGCACCCGCAACAGTCCCTCTTCCCGTAGCCCGGACAGATCCACGGTTCGGGCGTCCCCCGATGTCACGAATCCCCGCTGCACCAGCACCGCGTCGTCCCGACCCGCCAGCCGGAGCGGCGTGAGGATCCGCACCCCGGGTACCCCCTGTTCGCTCTGACCTCGCAGGACCACCACCGCCACCTGATCGTACTGGCCGGTGAGGTCCACCCGTCGATTGTCGAGCCCGCCGACCGCGCCGATGCTGTCGAGGCCGACCGGTTCCGCAGCGCGGGCCGCCAGCGCCAGGCTGTTGTCCGCGCGCCGTGCCTGCAGCCGCGTCACCTGCCACCATCCGAGCTTGAGGAAGACCAGCGCCAGCCCTGCTGTCAGCCCGAAAAACAGCATGCCGCGTGTGCGTGGGGTCATGATTTCCTGGACAGTCGTGTCCACGGGGGCGGACGGTTTGGAGTCCGGCTGATTCCGGGAGGAACGCCTAACATGTTGTGGCCAAAACGTTTATCGGCATCACGCTGAACCGGTCCGAGGCTTGCTCAAGGGGTTGCGACGGCTGCAATTCCACTCGACAACATACACAGGGCCTTGGCAAGGAGGTTGGGTATGCGAACCACGATCTGGTCCGTTCTCACCGGACTCACGCTACTGATTCCCGCTGGCCTCGCCGCACAACATGATGATGACGCCGATCGTAACGCCGATCGCGACCGGGACCGGAAGCGCGCGGGCTGCAACTGCGGCCTGCGCGAGGTCAGCGATCACCGGGTGTCCAGCAGGAGCGGGCTCTGGTTGTCCGCCGGGATTGGGGGCGGAGCCGAGGCGTTCGACGCCAAGGACGGCCTGGGCTGGAGCGACGACAGGGGTGGGGCGATCGGCTACATCAAAGTCGGCGGCACGGTGTCTCCCTCGTTGCGGATTGGCGCCGAGTTCCACGGCTGGACGTCGCGTTATCAGGCGCAGGGGTATGACCGATCCCTCAGCAGCCTGATGGTCATCGCCCAGTGGTACCCCGCGGCACAGGGTGACTTCTGGCTCAGGGGCGGAGTGGGCATCGCGCGGGCGGAGGTGGACTATGCGCCTGGCGTGAATGGCGGCGTCGGCTTTCGCAGCGATGGACTCGCCACGGCTATCGGGCTGGGCTACGATTTCCGACTGGCGCGCAATGTCGCCCTTGTTCCCACCATCGACCTGACCGCCCACCGCTACGACAATGTGGACGATCGGGTCGTCAGCTTCGGCCTCGGTATCACGATCCATTGAAGCCTGCAGCCACCGCTCCTGCAGGGCCGGGAGACGAGGAGAACCAGACCTCGTCTCCCGGCAGTTTTTTCTGCCTCCCTCGTGAGAGAGGCTCGAGCGCCGCAGCAGTACTGTGGCGATCCTGCCACAGCCGGTTTTCGCTGGCGAATGGAAGTGCTGGCGAGGGGAGGGCTTGGGGGCTAGCATTGTCGCCCCTCCGGCGGCACGCCGCGTGCCCCCGGTACGATGGTCTTTAGCCCCTCTGGTGTTGTGACGGTTTCCCGCATTCGCCGCTGGTTCCTGCCCACACTCCTCCTCCTTGCCACGATCCGGTGTGGTGGCGGGGACAGTCTGACGTTGCCGGACGACGGCCTGCCGGCGGCCATCGTGCAGCTGGGAGGCGACGGCCAGACGGGGGTTGTCGGGCAGCGTCTCACCGACACGCTCGTCGTCCAGGTCACTGATTTCAAGGACCGGCTCGTCGTCAACCAGAAGGTCGTCTTCCAGGCGGTCGCCGGCGGCGCCGGGGCCATCCTCATCCCGGACACCACCCTCACGGACATCAATGGCCAGGCCCGCTCGGTCTGGGTGCTCGGAACGCTGGTCGGCGCGCAGCGGGTCGAGGCGCGCGTCATCAATCCCGCGCTGCGAACACCACTCAAGACCGCATTCACCGCCACTGCAATGGCGGGTCAGCCGGACACGGTCTTCGCGCTGGCCGGCAACAATCAGAGCGCTACGGCTGGAACAACGTTGCCGACGCCGCTCACCGTGGTGGTCGCCGATCAGTTCGGCAATCCACTGTCCGGGTTGACGGTCACCTGGAGTGTTCCGCCAGGGCAGGGAAGCGTGAGCGCGGCCACAACCGTGACGAGCGCGGCCGGGCAAGCCTCGGTGACGCGGACACTCGGTCCCGGCTCCGGCGCCCAGACCGCCAGTGCGTCGGTGACCGGGGTGGCAAGCTCGCCGGTCGTCTTCCACCAGACGGCCACCGCCGGCGGTGCGACGAGCCTCGTCATCGCACGAGGCAACAGCCCTCCCCGAACCGCACCGGTGGGGTTCCAGGACTCGGTCGTTGTCCGGCTGCTGGATCCCAACGGCAACGGCGTTCCCAACGGCAGCATCACCTGGGCGCCGGCGCAGGGCGGCTCCGTGGCGCCTTCGGCGCTGAGCCAGACCGACGCCAACGGCTACGCCTTCACCTTCTGGACCTTTGGTCCCGCCGCCGGACCGCAGAATGTCACCGCGACGGCCGCGCCCTCCGGGCTGCAGGTGACCATCTCCGGAACCGCCACTGCCAGCCAGCCGACGACGATCGCGCGCGCCAGCGGCATTCCCGCCAGCTACAACGCCACGGTGGGACAGGCGGTGAGTCCGGCCCCGTCGGTGAAGGTGACCGACCAGAACGGCAACCCGGTGCAGGGCGTCAACGTTGATTTCATGGTGACCGGCGGCAACGGCCAGGTGTCCAACGGTTCCGTCACCGCTTCGCGCGTCACGATCCTCACCAACGCCAGTGGGATCGCGACGCTTTCTTCGTGGACCCTCGGGTCAGTCGCCGGTGCCAACTCCCTGGAAGCCAGCGCGTTCGATGCCGCGAACACCCCGTTGGGTGGCAGCCCGGTGGGGTGGACCGCGACTGGCCAGGCCGGCAGTGCCGCGCAGCTGGCCATCACCAGCCAGCCTTCGGCAACGGCGCAGAGCGGCGTGGTGTTCGGCAGCCAGCCGAGCGTGCAGCTGCAGGATCAATTCGGAAATCCGGTGACTCAGAACGGTGTCATCGTGACGGCCGCGGTGGCCGGAGGCGGCGCCACGCTCCGCGGCACGCTCACAGCGACCACGAGCGGGGGCACGGCAAGCTTCACCGGTCTCAATCTCTTCGGGCCCGTCGGAAACTACAGTCTCGTCCTTTCCGCGCCGGGCCTGACCTCGGCGACGACCCAGTCGGTGGCCCTGTCGGCCGGGCCAGCCGCGCTGCTGGCGCTCACGACCCAACCATCCGCCTCGGCGCAGAGTGGCGTGCCGTTCGCGGCGCAGCCCGCGCTGCAGGTGCGGGATTCCGCCGGCAATTCCGTCGCCGGCAGCTTCAGCATCACTGCGACGCTCGCGAGTGGCGCCGGTGCGCTGGGTGGCACCACAACCGTGGCCTCGCTCGCCAACGGCTCCGCGGCATTCACTGACCTGAGCATTACCGGCGCCTCCGGGCCGAGGACGCTGAGCTTCAGCGCGGCCGGGCTGGCTTCGGCCGTATCGGGCACCGTCACCGTCGGCGCCGGCGTTGCGACCCAGCTTGGAATCAAGGTCCAGCCCTCGGCGAGCGCGCTGAGCGGATCAGTGTTTGCGCAGCAGCCGCAGGTGGAGCTTCGAGACGCCACCGGGAACACAGTGCCCCAGGCACTCGTAGGCATCACCGCGGCAATCACTGGTGCTCCGGCTGGCGTCACCCTCGGTGGGGCAACGACGGTTCAGACCAGCGCCGCAGGAGTGGCGAGCTTCGCCGGGCTCGCGCTGACCGGGCCGGCGGGGAACTACAGTCTCACCTTCGCGGTCACGGCCGGCGCGACCGGCGTCAGCTCCGTCGCCAGCTCCAGTATCGCGCTCTCGGCGGGGAGCGGGACAACGCTCACGCTTACCACCGCACCGCCGGCCACCGGCCAGAGCGGTGTCGCGCTCGCCCCGGCGACGGTGATCCAGCTCCGCGATGGCTCGGGGAATCCAGCGCCGCAGGCCGGCGTGGCGGTGGTGGCTTCGATTTCCAGTGGGGCGGGTGGGACGCTCGGCGGGACTGACACCGTGCTGACCGACCTGGCTGGCGCGGCCACGTTCAGTAACCTGATCGTGAGCGGGCCGCCCGGCGCCTACACCATCGCATTCAATGGGACCGGACTCACCGGCGTGACCGCGCCGGCGGCAACCACGCTGAGCGCCGGCCCTGCGGCCAGGCTCGCACTGCTGACGCAGCCGGCGGCGGCCGCGCAGAGTGGCGTTGTCTTCACAACTCAGCCGGTGCTCCAGCTGCAGGACGCGGCGGGCAACCCGGTGAGCCAGCAGGGCACCACGATCAACGCTACGATCGCCTCCGGCGGCGGTACGCTGGGCGGAACGCTCCCCGCCACGACCGGCCCCAATGGCCAGGCCAGCTACGCCGACCTCCTCCTCACCGGAACGGTCGGGCCGAGAACGCTCGATTTCACCGCGACCGGCCTCACCAAGGTCACCAGCGGGAGCATCCTCCTCTCAGCCGGCGCGCCAGCCTCGCTCGCCAAGCAGGTGGGTGACAACCAGAGCGGCACCGCCGGGTCGCCAGTTCCGATCGACCCGCAGGTGCGGGTGACGGACGTGAGCGGCAATCCGGTGGCCGGTGTCGACGTCACATTCGCCGTCACCGCCGGCGGTGGCAGCGCCGCTTCGATCCAGCAAACCGACGCGGCGGGGCTGGCTTCCGTGACCTGGACCCTGGGTAGGACGACCGGGCCGAACTCACTCGACGCGACAGCCATGCTCGCCGGTGGGCCGGCCACGGTCAGCTTCACGGCGACTGGCACGGCGGGGACGGCGGGGCAACTGGCCATCACGACCCAGCCCTCCGCGTCGGCGGCGAGCGGAGCGGTCTTCGCGCAGCAGCCGGCCATCCAGCTGCAGGACTTGCTGGGCAATCCGGTGACGACCAACGGTGTCGCCATCACGGCGCAATCGAGCGGTGCGCTCGGCGGCAACGTGACGGTGGCGACGGTGAACGGCGTTGCCACCTTTGCGAATCTCTCTCTCGCCGGACTGACTGGGAGTTACACACTCACCTTCACCGGCACCAATCTGACCGGCGTGACGTCGAACTCGATCGCGCTGACGCCAGGTCAGGCGACGGGCCTCGTGGTCGTGACCCAGCCCGGCACGACCGAGCAGAGCGGCGTCGCTTTCGCCCAGCAGCCGGTGATCCAGGTGGTGGATGCCGCCGGCAACGCGGTGGCCAGTTTCGGGCGCGCCGTGACAGCGGCGATCAACAGCGGCCCCGGCGGCACCATCAATCCCACCGGCCGCCAGGTCAGCACCAACGCGAACGGGACTGCCAGCTTCACCACGCTCACGCTGACTGGCCCAGTCGGCAGCTACACGCTGCTGTTCTCGACCGCCGGACTCAGCGCCGACGTCTCATCAAGCTTCGCGCTGGCCGCCGGTCCGGCGAGCCAGATCTCGGCTAACTCGACGACCAGCCAGAGCGCCACGGTCGGTACCGTCGTTGCGGCACCGCCATCGGTTCTGGTGGTTGATGGCGCCGGCAATCCGGTCGGTGGAGTGACGGTGAGTTTCTCGGTCACCGCGGGCGGCGGCTCGCTCAACGGAGCGAGCGCTGTCACAGACCCAGCCGGTGTGGCCGCGGTTACTTCGTGGACTATCGGCGGCATTGTGGGGCCAAATACCGTCACTGCCACGGCGACCGGACTCAGCGGGAGCCCAGTGACGTTCAACGCGACGGGCATCGCCGGTAGCGCCACAACGATCGCACTCGATCTCGGGAACAACCAGTCGGCAACGGTGAATACCGCGGTGGTCACGGCGCCCTCGGTGAAAGTGCTCGATGCCAACAGCAATCCGGTCGGCAATGTCAGCGTCACCTTTGCGGTCGCGAGCGGCGGCGGGTCGGTGACGGTCGGATCGGCGACCACCAACGCGAGCGGCATCGCGACCGTCGGCAGCTGGACCCTGGGTCAGGCCGCAGGGCCTAACACAATGACCGCCGCATCCGGGACGCTGGGTGGAAGCCCGGTGACATTCACGGCGACGGGGACCGCCGGTGTGGCGACGACGATTGCGGCCAGTGCGGGGAATGGGCAGACCGCGACCGCGGGTACGGCAGTCGCGACAGCGCCTCAGGTTCTGGTCACCGACGGCTTCGGCAATCCGAAGAGCGGCCTCAGCGTCACCTTCACGCCACTGGCGGGCAGTGGCAGCGTGGCCGGCGGCACGACGACGACGAACGCGAGCGGCCTGGCCACGGTAGGGAGCTGGACGCTCGGGGCGGCGGCGGGAACCAACAGCCTCACGGCGACGGCGACCGGCGGCGGGATCAGCGGGAATCCAGCGACGTTCACCGCCACGGGCACGGCGGGAGGCGCGGCCTCGGTGGCGGCGAACAGCGTGACGACGCAGACGGCGACGGTGGGGACAGCGGTCGCGGCGCCGCCGTCGGTCATCGTACGGGACGCCTCCAACAACCCGGTCGCAGGCGCGACGGTGACGTTTGCGCTCACTGCCGGCGGCGGATCGCTGGTGGGCGGGTTGCAGACGACGAATGGCTCCGGTGTGGCGACAGTGACCAGCTGGACGCTCGGTAGCACGGCTGGCAGCAATACGGCCACGGCGACGGTGAGCGGCAGCGGGATCAGCGGCAACCCCGTCAGCTTTACAGCGACCGGCACCGCCGGGCTGGCGGCGACGATCACGCTCAATCTGGGCAACGGTCAGTCGGCGACGGTCAACACCGCCGTGGCGACGGCCCCGTCGGTGAAGGTGACGGACGCGAGCGGCAACGCGGTCGCGGGCACGCTGGTGACCTTCGCGGTGACCACCGGCGGCGGCACGGTGAATCCGGTCACGGCGGTGGCCACGAACGCCAGCGGCATTGCGGCGGTCACCAGTTGGACGCTGGGCACGGCGGCGGGAAGCAACACGCTGAGCGCGACGGCGACGGGCCTCAGCGGGAGCCCGGTGGCCTTCACCGCCACCGGCACCGCTGGTGTGGCGACGACCCTCCTCAAGAATGCCGGCGACAACCAGAGCACCGGCGCGGGCACCGCCGTCGCCATCCCGCCACAGGTGCTGGCAACCGACGGCTTCGGTAACCCCAAGAGCGGGGTCAGCGTCACCTTCGCGGTCGCCAGCGGTGGCGGTACCGTCAATCCGACGGCCGCGATTCTGACCAACGGCAGCGGTCTCGCGACAGTGACGAGCTGGACCGTCGGTGGTGTTGCCGGGCCGAACACGCTGACGGCGGCCTCGGCGGGGATCACGACAGTCACTTTCACCGCGACCGGTACGGCGGGCGGCGCTGGCTCAGTCGCCGCCAACAGCCTGACCAGTCAGTCAGCGACGGTCGGGACCGCCGTCGCCGCTCCGCCGTCGGTCATCGTGCGGGATGCGTTGAACAACCCGGTCGCGGGCGTCACGGTGACCTTCGCCATTACCGCCGGGACCGCGGGCAGCCTGGCCGGCGCGACGCAGACGACTGATGCCGCTGGCGTCGCCACCGTGACAAGCTGGACACTCGACACGACGGCGCGGAGCAACACCGTTACCGCGACCGTCACCGGCTCAGGGATCACCGGCAACCCGGTGACCTTCACCGCCACCGGAACAGCGGGAACCGCGGCGAAGCTCATCATGAACCGGCAGCCGTCCACCGCGCCGCAGAGCGGCGTCATCTTCCCGACCACACCACGAGTCCAGGTTGCCGATCAGTATAACAACGCGGTGGCGACGCCGAGCCCATTCGTAGTGATCACCGCTTCGGTGTTGACCAGTCCTGGCGGCACACCGGTGCTCACTCCGCTGACCGCAACCACCATCAGCACCGGGCTGGCGACATTCACCAACTTCACGCTCACCGGCCTGATCGGCAGTTACACCTTCCAGTTTGACGCGACCGCTGCGGGCTTCGGAACGGTGAATTCGAACCCTGTCACACTCAACCCCGGCCTCGCGACGGCGCTCAGCATCACGACCGAGCCGCCGGGCAGCAGCAGCAGCGGTGCGGTGCTCATTCCCGCGCCCGCGGTGCAGCTCGTCGATGGCGTTGGCAACGCAGTCAGTCAGTCCGGCGTGGCCATCACGGTCGCGGTGGCGAGCGGCCCGGGTGGAAGTGGCCTGACCGGCAACATCGCCACGACGAGTGTGACCGGACTCGCGACATTCAGCAGCCTCGCGCTCAGCGGCTCCAGCGGCAGCTACACGCTGAGTTTCACCGGCACGACGCAGCCAGCGGTCGCATCGACGCCGATCGTACTCGGCGCAGGTGGCGGGACCAAGCTAGCCATCGCCACGCAGCCCTCAAGCAGCGTGGCGAATGCCACGGTCTTCCCGCAGCAGCCCGTCATCCAGCTGCAGGACGGGTCCAGCAATCCGGTGAGTCAGCCCGGTGTGTCGGTGAGCGTGGTCATCATCTCAGGGAGTGGCACGCTCGGCGGGACGACCACCGCCGTCACCAACGGGAGCGGCCAGGCGGTCTTCACCAACCTGCAGATCACGGGCCTCACCGGAAACCGGACGCTGCTCTTCGCGGCGTCCGGCTTCTCGACAGCAACCTCCAACGCTGTGAACGTGACGGTCGGTCCGCCGGCCCTGATCGCGGTTGCCGCCGGCAATGGGCAGAGCGCTGAGGCCGGCTTTGCCGTCGCGACGGCACCAGCGGTGGTGCTGACGGACATCTCGGGCCAGCCCGTTCCCGGCGTCAGCGTGACTTTCGCCATAACCAGTGGCGGCGGCTCGGTCAGTGGCACTCCCGCCATCAGCAACAGCAGCGGCATCGCGACCTTGGCGAGCTGGACGCTCGGCACCACAGCCGGTAGCAACTCGCTCAGCGCGACGGCGACAGGCGGCAGCATTTCCGGCAACCCTGTCGCATTCACCGCGATCGGTACGGCAGGCGCGGCGGCAACCATTGCGCTCAACGCCGGCAACAACCAGACGGCCACCGCCGGTACGGCCGTGGCGATTGCGCCCTCGGTGACCGTGGCCGATGGCTTCGGCAATCCGAAGAGTGGAGTGAGCGTCACGTTCGCGGTGGCGAGCGGCGGCGGCTCGGTGACGGTCGGATCGGCGACCACCAACGCGAGCGGCATCGCGACCGTGGGCAGCTGGACCTTGGGCACCACGGCCGGCAGCAACACCCTGACCGCGACGAGCGGCACGCTGGGTGGCAGTCCGGTGACGTTCGGCGCGACGGGGACCGCTGGCGCGGCGGCGGCGATCACGGGCAGCGCCGGTGATGGGCAGACCGCGACGGTCGGTTCACCGGTCGCGACCGCACCGCAGGTCCTGGTCACCGATGGCTTTGGCAATCCGAAGAGTGGAGTCAGCGTCACCTTCGCCGTGACGGGCGGCGGCGGCACGGTGGTCCCGACGTCAGCCATCGTGACGGATGTCAGTGGTCACGCGACCGTGGGCAGCTGGACCTTGGGCACCACGGCCGGCAGCAACACCCTGACCGCGACGAGCGGCACGCTGGGTGGCAGTCCGGTGACGTTCACCGCGACCGGTGTCGCCGGCTCGGCGCAGTCGATGCTGCTCAATGCCGGCAACAACCAGTCGGTGACGGTTGGGACCGCGGTGACGACGGCCCCGAGCGTGATCGTCCGGGATGGGTCGAGCAATCCGGTGAGCGGGGTGAGCGTCACGTTTGCGGTGGCGAGCGGCGGCGGCTCGGTGACCGGCGCTTCGGCGACGACCAACGCGAGCGGCATCGCGACCGTGGGCAGCTGGACGCTCGGCACCACGGCCGGCAGCAACAC
>JAWXBX010000129.1:0-21914 GCA_034440415.1 Gemmatimonadota bacterium
CCGGAGAATCATCCCCGGTCGCTTCGCGCCTACCGCCGACTGCACCCGCCGCTCTAGATGTACTCCAACTCCCACCCCGACAGCTTGGCGATCCGGGCCAGCCGGAAGGTGACATCGACCTGCTTCCACTCTGCGGCCTTCGACTCCAGATCGAGCGGGAAGGTGTGATAGCTCATCTTGTTCACGGCCTTTGGCGCGGACCGCATCCCCTTCGGGGCCCAGACACCGTGCTGGTCGCAGTCCTTCAGCAGGCGGACCAGCACCTTGGTCGCGGTGGGCGATTGTGCCAGCCCGCCGATCCGCACCAGCTGCTCGATGAAGTACAGGGCGAGCGGGATGTCCTTCGGCAGCCCCTTGCTGTCGGCTTCAATCGGGTCGCCGAGCAGCTGGATCGATGGCTTGATCTTCTTCTTGCCCACCGGAATCGTGTAGAGCTTCTTGGGCGCGGGCGACGACAGATAGTGCACCAGTCGCTCGGTAAAGCCGGCACGCTCCCGCTGCAGGTTGGGCATGGCCGCCATGATGGCCAGCGAAAACCAGGTCGGGGGCCGGGCCGCGGGATTCAGGACGTTTGCGCTGCCAGCCCGCACGAATGGCTTTTCCGCGAGCGGGCTGCGGAGGAACTCCGACACCTCCGAGGCGATCTTGTGCGCCGCGCCGCGGACCCGCGGGTCCTCGATGTTGCCGGCCTCGGCCAGCGCGGCGGTCGCCGCAGTGCGGAACGAGGCCCGGCCCCAATGGGCATAGGCTTCATCGCCCTTGGCGGGCTTGTGGAATTCGTAGAGCAGCGCGGGATCTTCGTCGCGTGACAGCAGCCGGTACAGCATCCGGTCCGCGAGCTTGAAGGGCCGGGCGGACGTCGGCAGGCCCAGCTGCAACAGGCGGCGGTACTGGGCGATGGTGCCAATGTCCTTGATGCCTTGCGCTGCCGAGGGGGCAACGCCAAGCAGATTGCCGCCCCAGATGCCGGTGTCCTTCTGCTTCTTGACGATGGCCTGGACCGCCTTGGAGGCCTCGAGCGCCGCGCGTGCGGTCTGGATGGTCTCGGGTGCGGCACTGCCGGCGGGTGCCAGGTCGGCGAAGGTGCGGTACCGGATCGACTCGCCGCCATGCGCGAGGAGCCAGCCGATCGGGATTCGGTGATTATTCGGGAGTTCCAGAAGCGCCCCCGTGCAGGAGTGGAGCCGGGAAAAAGCGGGCGCATTATAGCCGCAGCACGCAGGTTACGCCACCGTGACCTCGTCGCGGAGGTCAAACAGGGTCAGGGAAACTGCACCTAAACAGCTATATGGTAGTGGTTTAGCCAAGTGCCTGCTGCAGGTCTGCGCAGAGGTCATCGGGGTGCTCCAGCCCGACGGAGACGCGGAGCAACCCCTCAGGGGCCCGGCTGGCGGTCCCTTCCACCGAAGCCCGGTGTTCGATCAGGCTCTCCGGGCCGCCGAGGCTCGTGGCGCGGGTAAACAGCGTCAGTCGGTTGGCTACCTCGAATGCTCTGGCGCGTCCGCCGGGCACGACGACACTCAGCATCCCGCCGAAGGCCGGCATCTGCCGCAGCGCAATCGCATGTCCGGGGTCGGCGGGAAGACCGGGATAGTGCACCCGCTCGACCTTCGGATGACGCTCCAGAAAGCGGGCGAGGGTGAGTGCGTTGGCCGTGTGCATCCGCATGCGGGCTGGCATGCTGCGGAGTCCGCGCAGCGCCAGCCAGCAATCGAATGGTGCGGGCACCGCGCCATGGCTGCCCTGAATGGCGCGCAGGCGGTCCGCCAGCGCACCCGCCTCACGCAGCACCAGCAATCCGCCCATCGAATCTGAATGTCCGCCGATGTACTTGGTCGTGGCGTGCATGACCACATCGGCGCCGAGCGCCAGTGGCCGCTGCAGCAGCGGGGTGGCCCAGGTGTTGTCGCACGCCACCAGCGCACCCGCCGCACGGGCGATGTTCGCGACCGCGGCGATGTCGGTCACGGCGATGAGCGGGTTCGAGGGCGTCTCCAGCCAGACCAGCTTCGTGTTGACGCGCAGCGCGGCCCGGACGGCACCGAGATCGGTCATGTCGGCGTAGCTGACCTCCAGCCCCCAGGGCGCGAACTGCTCGCGCAACAGCTTCGCGGTGCCGTAGTACGCATCCAGTGGCGCCAGTAGATGGTCGCCCGGCCGCAGCGAGAGAAACAGGGCGGAGATCGCGGCCATGCCGGAGCTGAACGCGATCCCTGTGGTACCGCCCTCGAGCGTGGCGAGCGCCTGCTCCAGTGCACGCCGATTCGGGTTGGAGTCGCGGACGTAAGTAAAGCCGAGCGGGTAGCTGCCGTCGGCCGAGCGCTCGAAGGTGGTCGAAAGGTGCAGCGGCGGCGTGACGGCGCCGGTGAGCGGATCCGGTGTCGAGCCAACGTGTACGGCCAGAGTGTCAGGATGCATCAGGGGCGGACCCGCGCCTCTCCGGCGGCCCGGAACTCGGAGCCGGAACTCCAGCGGGGCTGGGCCGGCGCGTTCGCCACCGCGAGGGCGGTCCGCAGGATCACCCGGAGCTGCTGAGCAGCGCCCTCCATGGTGAACCAGGGCAGCAGCTCGTCCTGCGGCTGGTGATATCGGTTGGCGGTGTACTCCTCCTGTTGCTGCTCGCCCCAGCCGGCCGGCCGATCGCGAAAATCGTGACCGCTCTCAAGCGAGAGGGCGGGGACGCCCTTCCGGGCAAAGGCAAAGTGGTCCGACCGGAAGAAGGAGCCGCGGATCAATGAACCCGAGTCGACGGTGACCCGCAGTCCCTCGGCGGCCGCCGCAGTAGTGAACATCGCGCCCAAGGTGGACTGGTCGACGCCGAGCGCGCTGATGTCCCGGGTCCGGCCGTAGAGGTTCATCACATCCATGTTCAGCACGGCGGCGAGATTCCGGATGGGCAGCGTGGGTCGCTCCGCGTAGGCCTGCGAGCCGAGCAGTCCGCTCTCTTCCGCGCCAAACGCCATGAAGAGGATTGACCGCATTGGCTGCGTCCGGCTCCGGACGAAGGCCTCGGCCGCTGTCAGCACCGCCGACGTCCCGGAGGCGTTGTCTTCGGCCCCGTTGTAGATCGAATCGCCCTTGACCGGCGCCCGCACCCCGAGATGGTCGTAGTGCCCGCCGATCAGGATGGCTTCGCCGGCGAGGCGGCCGCGGCCGGGCAGCCGCGCCACGACGTTTTCGGTGTGGGAGCGGCGGATCACGCTCCGCACCACCGCGTCGATTCCGAAGCCGAGGGCGAGGGGACGGAAGCCCTGCTGACCGGCCCGCTGCATGAGGGAAGCCAGGTCCTGTCCGTTGCCGCGGAAGAGAATGGCCGCGGTCGTATCCCGGATCCAGCCGGCGATCACCAGCGGGCCGGCGGGGCGCTCGAGCCGCACCTGCTCGCCGGTCCACGAGCCGGTCACGGTGGTCCAGGGATAGGTCGCACTCTCTGTGGTATGCACCATCAGAATCCCGGCGGCGCCCTGGCGTTCGGCTTCCTCGATCTTGTAGGTCCAGCGACCGTAGTAGGTCAGGATGCGGCCATGGAAGATCGCCGGGTCGTGCAGCCCAGGATCGTTGACCAGACAGACAACCACTTTGCCTTTCACGTCGATGCCGGCGTAATCATTCCAGCCCCACTCCGGTGCCACGATGCCGTAGCCGACGAACACCGCCTCGCCCGTCAGCTTCACTTCCGGCTCGTTGCGCATCGACCACATGATGTAGTCGTCACGGTAGCGGAGCGGCCCCGGGGCAGCGCCAGTGACCCGCGCCGTGGGGTCCGGTGTATGGGTGATGACCGGCACCTGGTGGAAGTAGGTGCCGCTGTCCCCGGCCGGCTCCAGTCCCAGGCGGTGGAACTGCGTGGCGATGTACTTCGCGGCGAGTGTGCCGCCTCGTGTGGCGGGGGCACGACCCTCGAGCAGGTCGTCCGCCAGGTACTCGAGGTGCGCGCGCAGCACGACGGTGTCGACGCCGCGGGCCAGCTGTGTCGCCGGTGTGGCGAGCTGCGCCGGCTGCGCCGGCAGCGCCGCGGCGGGGTGGAGGAGGAGCGACAGCAGGGCGACGGCGACGGCTGGACGGGTCATGGTTGCATGCGGCTGGAGGGGGCCCTCAGGTCCGGGAATGCTGCTCGCAGGGGAATCTAGCGCGGGTCGCAGGCGGGGTGCGCCAGGAAGCGTTGCAGCTCGAATGCGACCGTGTCCGGCACGGTCTGGTGCGGCCGGTGCAGCGCCTGCAGTGCGACGAAGCGGCGGCAGGGCAGGGCTTCGGCAATCCGCTCCCCGATCCTGAAGGGAATCGTGGGGTCCTGTCGCCCCCAGATGAGCAGCACCGGCTGGTGAATCTCCGCGAAGCGACCGGTGAGTGCCCCGAAATCGAACTGTTCCAGCACCCGCCGCGCGGCGGTGGTGGCGCTGCTGTCCTGGGAGAGCTGGTAGCCGTCACCGCCGCGGGGCTCGCGCAGCCAGCCGGGGTCGTGCGGTGGCAGGACGTACCCCAGCGTGAACACGATCCAGTGGGTGGCTGATTGGACCAGGCCGGCGCTGTCGGAGATGAGGGGGTTGAGGCCTTCGCCCGCCGGATCGATGAGCACGACGGCGACAATCCGGTCGGGATGATCGAGCGCAAGGCCGGCGGCGAGCTGGCCACCCATCGAATGGCCCACCACGATGACCGGGCCGCGCGTCCGAAGGGCCAGCAGGTCGCCGAGCCAGCGCTGGTAGGCGGGAAAATCGTAGGAGGTGTCCGGCTTGTCGCTCAGGCCAAAACCGGGAAGGTCGATGGCCAGCACCCGGAAGTGCGGCGGCACGCGGTCGAGAAGGTACCGCCAGGTCAGCAGCGATTCGCCGTAGCCGTGGAGGAAGAGCAGTGTGGTGTCGCCCGCCCCCGCGCGGAGCGCGCGCAGGCGGAGGTCATCGACCCGGATCCACTCGGCGCGGTGCGGTGGCCGGTGCCGGCCTGGCTGTCCGAGCCCCAGCCAGAGCAGCGCGACGGCGACGAGGGCGATGAGCAGGCGCCGGCGCACCCAGAAGATGCGGACCCGGTGAGTATCACGCACCGCAGCGGATCACGTGGATCACTCCGGAGGTGGTCGGGAGTGGCGCCTCGCTGGTCAGCACCAGGCGCGTGCCATCAAGCCAGTCGACCCCTTCGCCCTGGGGCTCGAGTCCGGCCAGGGTGCAGCGCGTTGTCGGCGCCCCCAGCCGACCGGCGGGGAGCGCAGGGAAGAGATAGAGCTCGGTATAGGTGCGGATCGCCACGCGGGTACCATCAGGGGAAAGGGCGGCATCTGTTACCCACCGACCGGCCGACTGGTCCGGGATGATGGGGAGCAGCTGCACCCGGGTTGCGGTGGCAGTGCCGCGGGTGTCCCAGGCGGCAGCGGGCAGCCTGAAGAGAATGATGCCGCCGGTGCGCCCCTTGGTCACCAGACTTATGTCCCCGTCCCGGTCGACCCACATCGCCTCGGTATCGTGCGGCCCATCGGGGTAGCGCAGCAGCAGGGTGTCGAGGTCGATGGGAGTGGCGTCCGGTGCGCCGCGAAAGCGCTCGAGCCGGGTGGGCTCACGCAGGCGGTAGATGGTGACGACCTGTCGCTGCTCGAGGTTGTCGCCGGTATCGCCCAGGTAGAGGCAGGAGCCGACGGGGCAGGCGCCGATGGCGATGGCTTCCCAGTCCCGGTTGTTCACTCCCGGGACGAGCCAGCGACCGATCGGCCGACCGGAGGAATCGGTGGCGAAGATGACCGGGTCGTTGCCCGAGTCGTTGATGGTGAAGAGGATGCGCGGAATTGCGTGACTGCGGGCGACGCCCGAGCTCTCGCGCAGGTCTGGGTCCTGCAGGGTTCCCGTCCGGGTCGATTCCACCGGGCGGAGGGGCCGAGTCTGGGCGGTGGCGGAGCAGGCGGAGAGCAGGGCGGCGCAACCGGCCAGGAACATTCGGCGCATGCCGAATGGTAGTGCGTCGGTGGCCTCCGGTCAGGCGGCTACCCGGCGCGGTGGGTCAGCGCCCGACGGCAAGTCGCCGCACGGCAGCCTGCGCTGGAGGGAGGCTCGAGAGCTGCGCCGCGCCCTGGAGCGGCCGGGTGATGGTCTTCGCGAAGATGCGCGCATCGTACGCCGAGCGCGGATTCCACAGCACCCAGCCATGGATGCCGAGGTCGGCGGCGGCCCGCATCTGCTCGCGCACATGCTCCGGAGTGTACCGCGGCCTGCCGAGGGTGAAGGCCTGCAGGTATGGCCGGATCTCCGCCGTGCTGCCGGCGACCAGGCGCGAGCGACGCTGTCCATCGGCCAGTGCGCCGCGTACGACGCGGTACGGTTCGCTGTTGGGATGCGAGGCGCCGTACATCGCCTGGTAGTAATGGCTGGGATAGACCATCGGCAGGACGACGTCCGCGGTCGTGACCAGGTCTTCCCACACCTGGCCGATGCCGAGATCGACGGTGACGTTGGTCGTCATGCCGAACACGTCGATGGTGAAGGGCACGCCGAGCGGCTTGATCTGGTCGCGCAGGAGCTTGAGGTTTCGGGCTACACCGCTGCGAACGGTTTCTCCGGCGCGCCGTGCGGGGAAGATCGCCTGCGCCATCCGGCTGCGCGGCTCGTCGGGGAATCGGACGTAGTCGAACTGCACCTCGCTGAATCCGGCATGCACCGCTTCGGCGGCGAGCTGACCGGCGTAGACCCAGACCGAGTCGTTGAACGCGTCGACCCAGGCGAAGTTGAGCCGGTCGTGCCACAGTCCGCCGCCGATCTGATGAACCGCCCAGTCGGACTTGTGGCGGGCCAGCAGCGGATCCTTGGCGACCACGATGCGCGCGATGGCGTGAATGCCACGTTGATGCAGTACGCGTAGCCGCTCGGCGGCATCGCGGGCGCGGAGCTGCCCGTTGGCACCGATGGCGATGGCGGTGGGGACGGCGGAGCGATAGGTGAGATAGCCGGTGTCATCCTTGACGTCGATGACGAAGCTGTTGATCTCGGTGGTGTCGGCGAGCCGGACGAGGTCCCAGAAACGACTACCGCCAAACGCCCAGGCGTTGACGTAGATCGCCCGGACCGGTTCGGGCGCGGGGCGGAGCGGGGGAGCTGGCCAGGTGAGCGCATCGGCCAGGACTGAACCCAGGCCAAGCAGCCGGTCCACCGGTCGAGCTGGTGGCAACTCATCTCCCCAGCCCTTCAGGGACTGGGCGCCCAGTGGGGCGGCGGTGAGGTGCAACGCGAGAAGAATTGCGCGACGCATGGGCGGACCCGGCGTAAGTGCCTGTGTCGAATCACTCAGGGGCCGGTCATGGACCGGCCCCTGAGTCAAAAGGCAATTGCCGTGCGCGCCGCGGTGGCTATGGTCGGTGCTTCACTTTGATCTCGGTCCTGCGGTTGATGGTCCGGGCAACTTCTGTGGTGTCCGCCACAAGCAGCGGTTGGGCACCCCGTCCGGTGGAGGTGATCCGGCTCACACCGATGCCCTGACTGACCAGGTAGTCCCTGACCGCATCAGCCCGGCGCTGGGACAGCCTGCGATTGTCTCCCGGTACGAGTCGGTCATGGGCAAAGCCGTTCACCTCGACGGTCGTGGTCGAGTCGGTCAGCATCACGGTCGCGATGGAGTCGAGGATCGTGGTCGCCGCGCCGGACATGCTGGATCCGCGCAGTTGCCAGACGCTGCCGGGAACCACCCAGCTCTGTTCGACTGGCAGGGTATTCGCCGGCAGCGTCTCCGGCGTGGTGGGACATCCGGTCAGGTCAACGGCGGTATCGCGCCGGCTCTCCGGGCACTTGTCGATGCCATCAGGCACGCCATCGGCATCGGTGTCGCTGGGACAGCCGAGGGCATCCACGGTGGCCCCGGCCGGGGTGACCGGGCAGCGGTCGAGGCCCTCGAAGACTCCGTCGGAATCGTTGTCTGCCGGGCAGCCGGCGCTGTCTACCAGCGCGCCGGCGGGCGTGTCGGGGCACCGGTCGAGGCCATCGAGCAGTCCGTCGGCATCAGTGTCATGGCTGCAGCCAGCTCCGTCGGGGGTGGCGCCGGCCACGGTGTTGGGGCACCGGTCGAGGCCGTCGGGTACGCCATCGGCATCCCGGTCCGTGGGGCAGCCGCGGGTGTCGACCAGGGCGCCCAGGCGGGTATCGGGGCAGGCATCGGAGCGATCGTAGATGGCATCGCCGTCACGGTCGGTGAGCGGCGTGCTGCCGAGCATCAGGCTCACGCCTCCCTGCAGCATGAGATTGGTGAACTTGAGGGTGGTCAGACTGCGCTGTACCGTCCCCTCGTAGCGCATGAAAAGGGTCGGCTTGATGGCAATGCGCACACCCGCCCCGCCCTGGAAGACATCGGCGGCGCCGCAGGGGCCGGCACCTGGTAGCGAGACGGACGGACAGGTGCCGTAGCTGAGGTGAGCATATCCGCCCTTGAGAATCACGAAGGTGCTGCGACCGACCGCGATATTGCCCAGCGCCCAGAGGCCGAGGGTGTTGGTGCTGACCGCCTTCTTGAGCGAGGTATTCGTCTTTGGCTTGGCGAGGGTGCCCTCGGCCTCCACCGAGAAGGGGCCGTAGATCCAGTAGCCGACGCGGAGGGCGCCACCGAAGGTGGGGGAGAGATCGGTCTTGCTGTCGTAGGTGTGGTATCCGCCCGCCCCGCTCAGTTCGAGCTTGTAGAGCCGCTGCGCGGCAAGGGAGGTGCTGCCGATGGTCGTCAGGGTGAGGCAGGGGAGGAGCAGGCGGCGCAACATGGCGACTCGGGCAGCAGGAGGAAGAAGGAAGGTGGATTCTGTCCCCCGCTCGCGGAGGCCGCAAGGGGCGCGCAGGGACGACGACGGACTACAGGGCGCCGGCAGGAGCAGTTAGCTTGGGATCGGTGGCTCGTCCTCCCTTGCCTCAGGCTGCTCCTTTCTCCTGCCGATACTCCATCATGCATTTCACGATCACTTATTGCGTCGTCTGAAACTACGAACCACGGGCGGCCGGTCTGGCTGCCGAGATCAAGCGGGCGTATCCCGACGCGGAGGTGCGCCTGGTGCAATCCTCCGGCGGGGTCTTCGAGGTCACCAAGAATGAGGTCGTCGTGTTTTCCAAGAAGACCATCGGCCGGCACGCGCAGCCCGGGGAGGTCATGGGGCTGATTCAGGGGAGGGGCGCGTGAAGGCAACTGCGGGAGCGGGGAACGGGCAACGGGACGGGCGCGATCGTTCACGAGCCACTTCCAGTTCCCTGCTCCCTGTTCTCCATTCCCTGCGGGCTGTCGTATGCGTATAGCGATTTCCACCGGTGGCGGGGACGCGCCGGGACTCAATGCCGTCATTCGCGCTATCGTCCTGTCCGCGCACACCCGCGGCTGGCAGACCTACGGTATTCGCCGGGGATACGGTGGACTGCTGGGGAATGACGGCATTCAGAGCCTCACGCCGCAGTCGGTCCGCGGCATCACCCACCTCGGCGGGACCATCCTCGGCACCACCAATCGGGGCAATCCGTTCCGCTGGGCATCGAAGGATGCCGCGGGCAAGGAGGTGGAGGTCGACCGGTCGGATGACCTGATCGCGGCGTTTAACGCGAGCGGGTTTGACGCGATGATTCCCATCGGAGGGGATGGCAGCCTCAAGATTGCGTACGACCTCGGGCTCAAGGGGTTGCCGGTCGTCGGGGTCCCCAAGACTATCGACAACGACGTCTGCGGCACGCTCTCCACCTTCGGGTTCGACACCGCGGTCAGCACCGCCACCGAGGCGATCGACAAGCTGCACTCCACCACCGAGAGCCATGAGCGTGTCATGGTGGTCGAGCTGATGGGTCGTGACGCCGGGTGGATCGCGCTGCACAGCGGGATCTCCGCCAGCGCCGATGTGATTCTGCTGCCGGAGATTCCCTTCGATATCGCGAAGGTGTGCGACAAGGTCATGGAGCGGGAACGCGATGGCAGGCACTTCAGCGTGGTCGTCGTGGCCGAGGGGGCCAAGCCGCTCGGCGGCGAGGCCAGCATGATCGAGCGCCGCTCGACCGGCACCGTGGACCGGCTCGGCGGGATCGCATCGCTGGTCGCGAAGGCCATCACTGAGCGGACCGGCAAGGAAACCCGGAGTCTCGTGCTCGGCCACCTGCAGCGCGGTGGATCGCCCACGACGTTTGACCGACTGCTGGCGCTGCGATTTGGCGCCGCCGCGGTACGCGCGGTCGCGGATCATGCTTTCGGCGTGATGGTGGGATTCGCACCCCCCGAGATCATCCGGGTCCCACTGGAGCAGGTGATCGGACGCACCAAGCATGTGCCACTCAATTGCGATACCATCCTGACTGCGCGGGGGCTGGGGATCAGTCTGGGGGACTAGGAGGGCCGTCAGCCATCAGCCTCTTGTTGCGTCCCGCCTACCGCCTAGCGCCATCCTCCTCACTCCCACCTCTTTTCATGACTCGCCCAACCTATCCCGCCTCCCGCACCGACCCGATCATCGATACGCTCCACGGCGTCGCGGTGCCCGACCCCTACCGCTGGCTGGAGGACGGCGACAGCGACGAGGTGAGAGTGTGGACCGCGGCGCAGAATGGGCTGACGGAGGCATACCTCGGCGCGGTGCCGGGGCGCGGTGCGATTCGCGACCGGCTGGCGCAGCTGCTCACGATCGGGGCACTGAGTACGCCGACGCCAGCGCGGGGACGCTACTTCTACCAGCGGCGCGATGGCAGCCAGAACCAGCCGGTCCTCTACGTCCGCGACGGTGTCACTGGCGAAGATCGGGTGCTGCTCGATCCCAACACGCTGAGTGCCGAGGGGACGACGGCGCTCGACTGGACACACCCCAGCGAGGATGGTGCTCTGCTGGCGTACGGTCTCTCGGAGGATGGGAGCGAGGCGAGTGTGCTGCGGGTCATGGAGGTGGCCAGCGGTCGCGATCTGGGTGAGGCGATCGCCGGCACGCGAGCCTGTGATCTGGCCTGGCTGCCCGACAACAGCGGCTTCTATTACACGCGTTATCCCGCGGCGGGAACCGTTCCCGCGGGTGAGGAGCAGTACCATCGCTCGGTCTACCTGCACCGGCTCGGAGCCGATGCGAACGCGGATGCGCTCGTGTTCAAGCCGATGGAGAAGGAGCACTGGCCTGGCGTAGGGCTTTCCCCCGACGGCGGGTGGCTGATCGTCACCGTCGCCCGCACCTTTGATCAGACAGATCTCTACCTGCAGGAGCGTGCCGTGGGCGGACCGCTCGTGTCGGTGGTCCGGGACCTTCCGTTTTCGTTCGACGGGCAGGTGGTCGGCCACCGCCTGTACATCCGGACCAACCTGCAGGCGCCGAACTACCGGCTCTTCGTCACCGACCCACGTTCACCCGGGCAGGCCGCCTGGCGCGAGATCGTGGCGACCCGGGCCAATGCGGTGCTCGATGGAGTGATGATCACCCGGACCCGGCTGGTGCTGAGCTACCTGGAGCGCGCCACCTCCCGGCTACAGCTGGCCACCCTCGACGGTACCGAGCGGTCGGAGCTGGAGCTGCCCACCATCGGCAGCGTCTTCGGCTGGGGGGCCGAGCCGGACGGGATGGAGCTGTTCTACGGCTTCTCGTCATATACCGTTCCGCCAAGCGTCTATCGCATGGACCTCGGGACGGGAATCACCACGCTGTGGCGCCGGGTGGAGGCCGACATCAAGCCGGAGCAGTTCGAGGTTCGGCAGGTGACTTATTCGTCCAGGGACGGTACGCCGGTCACGATGTTTCTGGTGCATCGCACCGACCTGAAGCGCGACGGATCGGCGCCGGCCTATCTCACCGGATATGGCGGGTTCAATATCAGCATGACGCCCGGCTTCTCCCGTTCCCTGCTGGCATGGCTGGAGCAGGGCGGGATCATGGCGGTGCCGAACCTCCGGGGCGGCGGCGAATACGGCGAGTCGTGGCACCAGGCCGGCATGCTGGAGCGGAAGCAGAACACCTTCGATGACTTCATCGCCGCCGCCGAGTACCTGATCCGCGAGCGGTACACGGTCCCGGCTCGGCTGGCGATTGCGGGCGGCTCGAATGGCGGGCTGCTGATGGGGGCGGTCCTCACGCAGCGACCCGAGCTGTTCCGCGCCGTCATCATCCAGGTCCCGCTGCTCGACATGCTGCGGTATCACCGCTTTCGGATCGCGCGGCTGTGGATTCCGGAGTACGGATCCTCGGAGGATGCGGAGCAGTTCGCCTGGCTCGCGGCCTATTCGCCCTATCATCACGTCGAGCCCGGGACGCCCTATCCTGCGGTGCTGCTGGCGACCGCCGAAAGCGACTCGCGGGTCGACCCGCTTCACGCCCGAAAGATGGCGGCCCGGCTGCAGGCGTCGACCACATCGGACCATCCGATCCTGCTGCGCCTCGAACAGCGGGCGGGGCATGGCGCGGGCAAGCCGATGTCCAAGGTCCTGGACGAGCTGGTTGACAGCTGGAGCTTTGTCGCTGCCGAACTGGGTATTGAGTGGCGGGGGGCGAAGCAGTAGCATATGTCTCCCTGCCGGACACTTCACGCACCCCCGGAGTACCGTTCATGACTGGCCCCACCGCAATGACACCGACACAGGTGGACATGTCTCATCCCAGTCGGTGGATGGCGGTCCTCAGAATCCTGCTGGGATTGTGGTTTCTCAAGGCGCTGTACTCCAAGATGGAATTCGTCCTGCTGGGCGGGTTCGTGCCATGGATCGGTACCGAGCAGCGCTGGATCGAGATGATGCCGGTGATCCTCACCAAGCAGATGGAAGCCAACCAGATCCTCTGGTACAAGTCATTCGTGGAGCAGACGGTGCTGCCGAACGTGGTGCTCTTTGCCCGGCTGACGGCGTGGGGTGAAGTACTGGTGGGGCTGTCGCTGGTCTCGGGGCTCTTCGCGGGATTGGGTGCGCTTGGGGGGCTCTGGCTCAGTATCAACTATGGATTGGCTGGGTCGCACACCTCGAGTGCGTCGGCGGGATTCCACTACCTGCTCCTCTCGGTGTTCGCGGTACTCTTCCTGTCCCGCTCGGGCCGGGCGTGGGGGCTCGACAGCTGGGTGGCATGGCGCTGGCCGGGTTCGATCCTGACCTGGCGGCCGTTCGCGTAGGAGGGGCCGCATGTATGCGGCCCCTACGACGTGAACGGCCGCATGCATGCGGCCCCTACTGCGGCCCCTGCTGCGGCCCCTGCGCGATCAATATCTCATTTTCGGTACCATGCTCACCCCCTCGATCCCTTCCACCTGGCAGCGCGCGTCGGACTCGCTGAACAGGATGCAGAACACTCCGCTGGTCCGCCACCGCTTCACCCAGGCGAGCATGACACCCTGATCCGAGCCCGAGAACTTGGAATAGACCGGATCGGTGTCATGCAGTGGCACATGGGTGTGTACCGTCCCGAACCACTCAGGCGGACTGCAATCCTCCAGCGATCCCTCTGCCGAGACGGCGAGGGAATCTCCCGCCGCCGTCGTGAGCGGCTTCAGCCGCTCCACCCAGGCCGTGTCCTGCTCGATCCGTCCGCCGAGGCAGGCCGCGCGCTCTTCGCGCGCGGCGAGAGTGAGACGCCAGAGCTCGTGCAGCGCCGGCAGTGCGTCGGCGTGGAGCAGCACCTCGTGGGGACGGCTCGAGGGCATCTGCGCGGCGGCTGGTGCCGCAAGGGTGGCGAGGCCGATCAGCAGGATGACTCGATGTCCCCTCACCGGATCGCCGGCCCGATGGCAACACCCCACGGTACCGACCCCACGGGAATCGTCTTGAGTACCGTCAGCGTGAGGGCATCCACGACGGTGACAGTGTTGCCCGGCCCGTTGGCGGTGTAGAGCTTCCTGCCGTCGGCGGTGAGGGCGATGCCCCACGGCCGGGTGCCGACCTCGACGCTGGCGATGACGGAATCGGTCGCGGGGTCGATCACCGAGACGGTCTTGCCCCGGCCGTTCGAGACATAGATGCGCTTGCCGTCCGGCGTCACCACGATGCCCATGGGGCGGGAGTCGGGTGGCATGGTGATCTGGTGCGTCGTCTTCCGGGTTACCATGTCCACCACCGCGACGGTGCTGCTCACCTCATTCGTCACGTAGGCCCGCGACCCGTCCGGCAGGAAGCCGATTGAGCGCGGCCGCTTGCCCACGACATCGATGCTCCCGATCAGCGTGCCGGTCGCGACGTCGATGCCGGTGATGTCGTGGTCGGTCTCTCCCGTCACCCAGACGCTCTTGCCATCCGGCGCAAGCGTCACTCCTTCCGGCTCCCGCCCCACCTTGACGTTCGCGATCGCCTTGCCCGATGGGATATCGACGATGGTCGCCGAATCGGCGTCCTCATTGCTGACGAAGAGCCTGGCGCCGTCAGCGGAGACGTCAAACGTTTCCGGGTCGAGGCCAGCCGGCAGCGTCTTGATCGTCTTGCGGGTGGCGACATCGACCACCGCGACGCCATCCAGCGAAGGGTCCGACTTGAGTTTCTCGCACTCCTCATTCGGCATGGTGGGCGGGCACTTGGGTGATCCGGAGAGGGCCACGTAGACGGTTCTCCCATCCGGACTGACCTTCACCCCTCTCGGCCGGGTCCCCACGAAGATCGTGGCGATCACCGAATCGGTGGTCGCATCGATCACGGTGAGGTCGCGGGAATCTTCGTTGGTGACATAGACCAGTTCGCCGGCTGGCGCATCCGCGGCGGTGGCGGCCTGGTCCGCGGGCGCCGGTTTGTCGCCCGGGGCGCAAGCGCCGAGCAGCAGGACAGCGGCGAGCAGGGCGCGGGTCTCGATTGGCATGGGAATCCGTGGCGACGAAAAGGTTCAGTGTGGTCGGGGACGCTAGGGTGCGGGGGCGTCGAAGATGGCCCGCTCCCGATTGCGGGCCTTGGGCAGGCCCTTCAGGGTCGTCACCCCGAGGGCGCCGCGGAAGGTGGCGCCGTTCAGGTCGGAGGCGGTGAGGTCGACATCGGTCACGTCGGCGCTGTCGAAATCGGTTTCGATGAGCTCGCTGTTGCGGAGATCGGCGCCCCGCAGGTTGGCACCGGCCAGGCGGGCATAGGAGAAATCCGCCTTGAACAGATTCGCGCCGGAGAGATCCGCCCCGGAGAGGTCGGCGCCGACGAACGTGGCCCGCATGACGCCCATCGACTGGTTGCCGGGATCCGCGCCGATGTTGGCCCCGGTGAGACGGGCGCCCGCCAGGTTGGCCTTCCGCAGGTATCCGATAATACGGGTCTCCCGCAGGTCCGCCTCCCGCAGGTCCGCCGCTTCGATGATCGTGGCGAAGAGGCTGGCACGGTAGAAGTTGGCTCGACGGAGATCAGCCCGCCGGAGCGTCGTTCCATCCATGTTCGCCTTCTCGAAGCTGGCGTCGGTGGCGACCGCATCCGTGAGATCGCAGGAGAAGAGGTCGGAGCCATCAAACCTGGTTCCGACCAGGCGGCTGCCGGTGAAGTTCGCCTTCCGCAGGTCGATGCCCCGCAGGTCCATGCCGCTCAGGTCGAGCCCGGTCAGGTCGGGGATATCGGTCACCGGGCCGCCGGCGATGTAGGCCTTCACCTGTTCCGCCGTCTTCAGCTGGTCGGCGGGCGGGCGAGTGGACAACGTCCCGCTGGCAGCGCCCATCGCGGGCATCGTTGGGATCTCCTGCGCTGCGCCTGCCGCAGGGGCGGCAAGCGACAGCAGGGCGCAGAGTGTGAACGGCAGCGAACGCATGGGGGCTCCTCGACGGGTCGCCAACGGAAACGGGACCGCGGACTTCGCGGTCCCGCCAAAGCTAGTCGCACGGCGATCGCTTCAGCTGTCGCTCTTCACCGCTGGTCGGCCCGCGCCGATCTTGCCGTCCGCCCGACCCTTGAGATAGGAATACATCCGCTGGATCTTGTCCATCTCCAGGCCGAGGGCGCACCAGCCCGGCATCCCCTTGTCGGGGCGGCCGACGCAGACGGTGGTGATGAAGGCCTCGATGGAAGGGACGGTGCCGTCAGTCTTCAGCGAGACGATGAGCGCCGGGGCAAAGGAAGAGCCGACGCCGTACTCGCCATGACAGCGGGAGCAGTTCAGCTCAAACTGCTTCCACCCCTGATAGGTGTCGTTATCGACGGTGTCGCGCGGGGCAGTGTGATACTCATCGCGCACCGCCTGGGCAGTGGCTGCCGTGGCGGCGAGCGCCAGGGAAACGGCGGCCAGGAAGGTGGCGCGCCGCAGCACGCGCAAGACGGGGTGGTTCATTGCTCTCCACAGTCCTTTCCGAGTGGTAGACACCGGCGTCGGGCTCATCTCCGCCGGAGAAACGTGCGGCGCGTGCCGTGCCGGGGTCCGCTTCGATGCCTTAACGGGCAGTGTCGGCGGGGAGCGGTAACAGCGGGACGCCGAATTCCTTGAGCAGCGCGAGGATCTCGGGCCGCTTCGCTGTCATGAAGCGCTCAAGGCTGTCCTTCAACTCACGGTCGCGGCGACGGACCGCCATGCCCATGCTGTACGCCATAGGAAGTCTGGTCAGGGAGTCATTTTCGATCGGGGTGAGGACCAGGTCCGCACCCAGTTTCCGGGTCCAGTAGCCGCCGATGGGTCCCCAGACGAGCGCGATATCGATCTTGCGGTCGATGACGGCCTGGATGATGTCCACCGGCCGGTCGAGCCCACCGCTGTACGTCGTGCTGAACCCGACGAGGTTGCCGACGACTCCATGGGCCGACAGTGCCATCGCAGGCGGCGAATTCTCGCCATCGGCGGCGAAGAGATGCACCCCGATCTTCAGCGTCTTCAGCCGGGGATCGTCGAGACTGGTGACGTCGGGGCCGTCCTGACGCCGCACGATGGTGTAGCTGGTACGGAAATAGGGTCTGGTGACCCCGGAGAGATCGAACCCCGCCGGAATCTGCAGCCAGATATCGCAGTAGGTCCCGTTGAGCATCCGCATCATGCCCCGCGGTGCGGCCCACCACACATACTCAAGCTTGCTGTTCCACGTTGCGGCCAGCAGCTCGGCCAGCTTGTTCTCGAAGCCTTCTCCCGCCTTGTTGGAGTTGGGCAGGTTATCCGGATCGGCGCACACCCGGAGAATGCCCGGCTGCATCGGCCCGGGGCGCTGGGCATGTGCCGGGGTCGACGTAGCGAGGAACAGTGCCGCACCGGCGGCGAACAGGGAGACGCGGTCCATCACGCTGCTTGTACCCCATGTGGTGCGGGGATGATCCGGCCGACGGTCGGGGAGATCCCGGCCTCGACAGCACGGGGGCGGGTCAGAGAGACCCGCCCCCGTGTGGAATGCCTTGCAGATTGTCGTTCCGTACGGCGAGGTGGAGTGTAATCGCTCCGCCAACGCCGCCGGACCTCGGGATCGGTGCAGACGGAGCGCCGCTCCGCCTGCACCGGCCCCTGCTCAACTAGAGCCCGAAGACGGTCAGCACGCCGCCCTGGTTGGAGAACTGCCCGGCATCGCCGAAGGCGCCAAGCGCGCCCAGGCCGGCGGTCGGATCCTCAGCGCCGATTCCAGCGGCGACGCCAATGCCCGCCCAGCCACCGATGCCCGAGAGAATGGCGACATACTGCTTGCCATCCGGGGCACGGTAGGAACCGGGGTTGCCGATAATGCCCGACGGGGTCTTGAACTTCCACAGCAGCTTGCCGGTCTTCTGGTCAACTGCCTTGAGCCAGCCTTCCATGGTGCCATAGAAAGCCAGGCCGCCCGCGGTGGTCATCGCGCCGCCGTACGCTGCCAGGTTTTCCTTGATCTCCCAGACGACCTTGCCGGCCATCGGGTCCCAGGCGAAGAAGCGGCCGCGGTGCCCACCGGGGCCGGGGAACATCCGCACGATCGCGCCAACGTACGGCTGACCGCGGGTGTACTTGACCTCAACGCCCTCGTAGTCCATGCAGATGTGGTTCGCGGGCACGTACATGAGGCCGGTGATCGGCGAGTACGCCGCCGGCTGCTGGTCCTTGAAGCCGATGGCGGCCGGGCAGATGCCCTCGCCGTTCTTCTTGGAACTGGTGCCGTAGCGGGGATCCTTGACCGGAACGCCCGTCGCGACAACGCCTTCAACCGGGGTGCCGGTGCCGGCGCTCTTGGCCCAGTTGATCGGGCCGTACGCGTTGGCCACGATCACCTTGCCGTTGGTACGGTCGACGGTGTAGGCGATGCCGTTACGGTCGAAGTGAGCTGCCAGCTTCTGGCCGCCCTTCTCGAACAGAATGGACTCGTTGACGCCGTCATAATCCCACTCGTCGTGCGGCGTCATCTGGTAGGCCCACTTGGCCATACCCGTCTCAGGATTCCGGGCGAACATGGTCATGGACCACTTGTTGTCGCCAGGACGCTGGTCGGGGTTCCAGCTGCCGGGGTTACCGGTGTTGTAGTACATCAGGTTCAGCTCGGGGTCGTAGGAAAACCAGCCCCAGGTTGTCCCGCCGCCCTTCTTCCACTCGTCGCCTTCCCAGGTGGTCACGCCCAAATCCTTGCCCTTGTGGGAAGGGTAGGCGGCGTTGGCGATCTCGGGGACGAGGGTCTCGCTGTCCGGGCCCGTGCTGTACGCGGTCCACATGTGCTTGCCGGTGTTGGCATCGAACGCCGACACGCGGCCACGGACGCCGAACTCGCCGCCGGAAATACCATTGATGATGATGTCCTTGATCACGATCGGGGCGACGGTGATGGTGGCGCCGTCCTTGTAGTCCTGCGCCTCGACCTGGGTCGGGGAGCTCTTCGGGTGACGCGCCTTCCACAGCTCCTTGCCCGTCTTGGCATCAAGCGCGATCAGGTCGCCCTGCAGCGCGTTGATGTAGATCTTGCCGCTCGGATGGTACGCCGTCCCGCGGTTCACGAGGTCGCAGCACGCGATCGGGATCGCGTCCGGCGACTGCTGCGGGATGTACTTCCAGATCAGCGGCGCGCCTTCCTTGGCCAGATCGAGGGCGTACACGATGTTCGGGAACGAGGTGTGCACATACATCACGTTGCCAATGACGAGGGGGGTGCCCTCGTGGCCGCGCAGCGTGCCCGTCGAGAACGACCAGGCCGCCTTCAGGCCCGCGACGTTCGTCGTGTTGATCTGTGCGAGCGGGCTGAAGCGCTGGAGGCTGTAGTCCCGGCCGGGCATCTGCCAGTCACCATCCGGAGCGTTGCGCGTCCACGCCCCCGAACGGGCCTGGGCGTGAGCTGCAGTCGCGAGCAGCGAAAGCCCCGCGACGAGCCCGCCAGACACCATCCTTCGGGTAATACTGTTCATAGCTCTGACCTCATGATGAAGGGTGACGCAGCCCTGACGGGCTGCTTGCTGCACGGAGACCCGGGGCGCCCGCGCCGGCGTTCGCGGACGTATCCCGGAGGCCCCGATTTCGGGGTGACTGCACGAGCCCGAAAACATAAACGGCCACTCAGCTGGTTCGCTGAACGGCCGCAATCATGCTGTGAGGCTGGACTCCCGCCAATTCCGCATCGCTCCAATATCGGCCGCGGCGGCGTAGTCGACCGGCCACCACGCGCTTGAGCGAGCCATGGGAATGGCACAACCGAGCGCTGCAAAATGAGTTGGCGAACTGGTGTCCATCGAAGCCACGGCAACCCTCAGCTGGCAGACACACGGGGCCCGGGAGGTCCGGGCTGGTGAATGCAGTCGCGCTGTTTTGCTGGGAAGCGGGCTTGTTATCGGCCCCGGATTGGAATCCCGGGCTGTTTCGGCCCCACCGATCATGCTGGTAGTACCGTCATCCTTCAACAGAGTTCCAACCGTCCGGCAGTCTGTTGGAGGTGGGGGCAGAACATACAGTCCCCTGAATAAGCTGTCAATCTCGCCCCACCTGGGCCCAGGCGCTCTCCACCACCGCCCCCCGCTGGGCGAAGGGAGTTTCCAGCACCTGGCCCGTGTCACCCAGCCAGGCCCTGACTCGCTGGGCCAGATCCCGCGCCTGATCCGCATGCGGCACCACTCCGTAGACCGTCGGGCCCCACGAACTCTGCCCTACCCCGGCCGCCCCGAACGCCTCCATCCGCTCGACCAGCTCCCGGGTCGCCTCGGAGGCGAATGCCCCCCCCTGGGCCGGTGCGAACCACCGCCCGGTGATCCGCTGCACCTCCGAGAGCGCCGCGCCGAAGGCCGTGAGATCCGCATCCGCCAGCGCGGGAAGGAGTTGCATCAGCACGAGATGAGAGACCCGCTCCACCTCCCGTTCCTCTGGTGGCGGCAGGTCGCGGAAAGCGGCAACCTCTGCCGCCCCGCTCAGCCCCGCTTCCTGCTCCGGAATTGCGATGACGGCGTGCCATGCCGGCGGGACAGGGAGGCGCGAGATCAGGGGGGCGACGGCCGTCTCGTCCCGGCGCCTCCCGCCCTCAAGCACGAACCCGCCGAGTGCGAAGGTCCAGGTCCCGATTGCCGAACGCTTCCCACGTCCGACTGCGGCGGCGAGCGTGGGCGGATCCGAAGGAAGCCCGTACAACTCGGCAAGCGCCCGCGCCACTGACAGGCCGAGCTGGGTCCCACTGCCCAGGCCCACATGCGAAGGGATGACCCGATGGATCGTGAGGTGGGCGCCGCCCGGCATGCCCGTCGCCGCCACATAGCGCTCGGCGAACTCCAGCGCCCGACCGGCGTCAGGACCGGCGGCCGTCAACTCGACGGCGGGGATCGCCTCCAGCCGCACGGAGGGTGTCGGAATCGCCGCACCGATACCCCCGAACCAGCGTCCCCGATGCCCCCGCAGGTCGAGGATGCCGAAGTGAAGCCGGGCCGGCGCTTCGACCGTGACCCGCGATGGACGGGCGTTGCGCTGACTCATCGCGACGGGACCGGTGTCCCGAGCCGCTCCCCGATGACGCCGACGACGTGCGCCATCGCCGCCAGCTCCCGCGGGCCCGCGGTCTTGTTGACGATGATGGTCAGCCGGGCGATTTCGGCCAGAATTTCCGGCGGCGGGAGCAGGTGTGTGCGGGTGGCCAGGATCGCCGCCTCGAGGACGGCGTGCCGGGCCCGGTTGAATCCGAGAAATTCGCGTCGGGTGCCATGATGCACGACCCGGGTGACGATGCGGGAGCGGGGCGGGGTATCGGCGATGGAAACGACCTCGACCTCCCGCCAGGAACAGGCCGCCTCCAGCACCACGCCGCGCACCACGCGGGCCGGCTCGTGCGGGAAGATCACATCGCCCGTCGCGCCCTGAGCAAAGAGCATCACATCGTCCGTCAGGTTGATCACCGCGGCCCCCGTCGCCCGCAGGTTGCGGAAGGTGGTGGTGTCGACGAACGGCTTGATCACGATCTCCGCGTCGCCCCACTCGACCCCCATCGGCGCGCAGTTCACCGTGCCGTCGGCGGCGAGCGAGGTGAGGATCGATTCGATGATCATCTGTCGGGAGTCCGACGACGGTGTCGCTGGGCCGGGTGCATCACTGGCTCAGCACCGGCAGCTCGACGTGTGACGGATACGCCGCCGTGCGAAACACCCGATGCGTCTGGGCCCGGTAGGCGCTCGCGGGCGCGTCGAAGATATTCGCCACCCAGGTCTGGGGGTTGCGATCGTAGACCGGGAACCAGCTGCTCTGTACCTGCACCATGATGCGATGCCCGCGCTGGAACTGGTAGCTCTGCTGGTGCAGGTCCACCGTGAACGGCGTCACCTTGTTGGGCACCAGCGGCTCCGGCCGACTGAAGCTCCGGTGGTAGCGGCCTCGCAGAATTTCGCTGGCCACCATGAGCTGGTAACCGCCCATCCGCGGTTCGTCGCCTCGGGCGCTGTCAGGATAGACATCGATCAGCTTCACCACCCAGTCGGCATCCTGGCCGGTGGTCGAGGCAAAAAGTCGCCCGACGATGTCGCCGGCGATCGTCACGCTCTCGGTGAGCGGCTCCGTCTGCCAGCTGAGGACGTCGGGCCGTCCCTGCACCTGGCGCTGATCCTCGACCAGCCAGGTGTACCAGTCGGAGCCCTGCGGGTGATAGGTGAGCTGGATGGGACGGTGACGGTAGGGAACGGGATGGGCGGGATCGGAGACGTAGCTGTCG
>JAWXBX010000130.1:0-2507 GCA_034440415.1 Gemmatimonadota bacterium
CGCCGCGCGGCGTCGATCAGGAGCAGGAGCTCGATCAGATGCTCCGCCGGTGGATTCGTCGGCTGAATCACGAAGACGTCCCGGCCGCGGACGTTCTCGTCGATCTTGATGAACAACTCGCCATCGGCGAAGCGCTTCACCGTCACCTGGCAGAGCGGCTGGCCGAGGTGGGCGGCAACCTCCTCGGCGAGCGGCCGATTGGCCGACCCGGAGAGAAGAAGCATCTGGCTGCGCTGTAGCAATTCGCTCATAAGTCGAGCCGGCCAAAATAGCCGGGGATGAGGGGTTAGGTCAACTGTGAGTCGTCAGCCATGAGCGTTCAGCGTTCGGCGTTCAGCAAACTGCCACCTGCCCGCTGCCACCTTCAGGGATGGACGGCCGGAATGCCATACACTGCGGCCAGACAGTAGCAGGTACCCGCGCCCACCGCAGGATCAACGAATCCCCGATGGAGGAGGAAAAGGCGGTCCCGTTCGGGCATGCTGGGAGCACGTCAGGGGGAGCGAGGCGGGAGGCAGCGATTGGCCCCGGTGGATTCGAACCACCATTCGCAGATCCAAAGTCTGCTGTCCTGCCATTGGACGAGGGGCCAGTGGAGATGAAAGTAAGGTGGGGGGGAGGGAGTAGGGAGTAGGGAGCAGGCGCTAGGCGGCTGACGGCTGGCGGGTTAGCTCCCCCCCGCCTCCACCGCGAGCACCTGGCCCAGCTTCCGGCTCAACATCAGTTGTGCGTCATCCCGTTCCCGCGTGGTCCGATAGACGGCAAAGAGTGTCGCCCCGGAGCCCGTCATGCGGCAGAGCAAGGGATGCGTTCCGGCGAGCGCCTCGAATCCGGCCCTGAGTTCCGGCAACCGTCCGAAGAGCGCAAACTCGAAATCATTCCCTGCCAGTCGTCCGATGCTGCCCCAGCCCTGCAGCGCCTCGAGATCGAGCGCCACCGCCCCGCGCTTGCCGGCGCTCTGCCATGCCGCATCCACTTGGCGGTAGGCGTCCGGGGTGCTCACCGACACCGGTGGTATCAGCAGCAGCGCCGGCGCGGCCGGCAGCGGCGGGAGGCGCAGCATACGCTCGCCATGCCCCCACGCCAGGGCCAGTGCACCGCCGCTGGCGAAGAACGGGACGTCGCTGCCGAGGCGGGCGGCGAACTGGAGCAGCTCGGCACGGGGGACGGCATTGTTGGCCAGTTGATTGACGGCGAGGAGCGCCGCTGCGGCGTCGCTGGACCCCCCGCCGAGTCCGCCGCGGACGGGAATCCGCTTGCGAAGGGTCAGATGCACGCCAAAGGTCTTCCCCGTCGCCTCCAGCACCAGCCGGGCGGCGCGCACCGCGAGATTTTCCGCGGCCGGCCCACAGTCGGCACCGTCCACGCTCAGCGTGATCTCGGCGCCGTCCCGCCGCTCCACCGTCAACTCGTCGGCGAGGCTGATGCGGCAGAACAGGGTCTCGATGCCGTGAAAGCCATCGGCCTCGCGTGCGAGCACCCGGAGGAAGAGGTTCAGCTTGGCGTGCGCGGCAACCTGCACCGGGCTGGTCACTCCGGGGCGCGCCCCATCTGGCGGAGCCCGAGGCCGGTGTGGGCCAGCGACCAGGCGCCCAGGAGCGTGATCGGAATGAAGGTCGTAATGTGGTAGGTGAGGGCGTAGGTGAGCGCGAGACTGCGGGGGAGACCGTAGAGTCCGAGCACCAGGATGATCGGGGCTTCGAAAAGCCCCACGTAGCCCGGCGCGGCGGGGACGGCGACGCCGAACATGATCAGCCCCTGCATGACGAGCGCACCCGAGAGGTCGACGTCGATCCCGAAGGCGGGGAACATGCTGGTGAACGACAGCGCGTTGACCCCCCAGACCGCGAATGAGAGGGCGATCACCCCCGCAAAGCGGACCGGTGAGCGGAGCACCGACAGGCCCTGCCGGATCCCTTCGACAATTCCGACGAGCTTGGCTGCGAGGGGCTGCGAGGGAATCAGCCGGGTGATGATGCGCTCGGTGATCAGCGGGAACGCCACCACCAGTGCCCCGGCAATGAGCCCGCCGACGGCCACCACGCTGGCCACGATGACGATTCGCTGGATGGCGACGCCGGCCACGGCGGTGTCGGGAGGAATCTTTGCACCCAGCAGGCCGATCGCGAGCAGGGCGATCACGGTGAGGGCATCAAACAGCCGCTCGACGCCGATCGAGGCCAGCGCGGCCGTGAACCGGACGCCGCTGAGCTTCGAAGCGGCGAAGGTCCGCACCACCTCACCCATGCGGAAGGGGAGGACGTTGTTGGCCATGAATCCCATTGCCAGGGCGTGCCACAGCGGAAGCTTGGGGAGCTTCGAGCCATCCTCTGCCCGCAACAGGAGCTGCCAGCGGAACAACCGGATCACGAACGTCGAGGTGGCAAGCATTACCCCGGCGAGGATGGGGCCGGGGCGCGCACTCCGGACGTTGCCGACGATGTCGGCCCAGTTGGTTCCGCGAAACGACCAGTACAGCAGAGCGGCGGAGATGCCGATGCCGGCGA
>JAWXBX010000131.1:0-6069 GCA_034440415.1 Gemmatimonadota bacterium
CTCCATCATGCTGGAACTCCACGGCGTGCTGCGGGAGCGTCAAGGCCAGCTCGATGACGCCGTCTTCCAGCTCCGGGCCCTGCGGCAGGTGGCCCGGCTGCTCTCCTCGGTGCACTCAGCCGAAGAGACCGAAAACCTGGTGCTGGATTTCATGGCCGAGGTCTTCTTCTGCTGGTGGGCCTGCCTGTATCGGCCCGACGGGGATACCTACCTGCCCAAGGTGGTGCGTTCCCTGAAGGGGGCGATGTCCCTTGCCGCGGTGCCACGCGATGCGCTCAACCGCGCTCTGCCGCCCGATACCCCGGTCAGCAGAGCCGACGATGTCCCGATTGCCCGCCTGCTTCCGACCGGTACCCAGCTTGTCGTATCGCTCGACGCCGGCGCGGAACGACTCGCGGTCCTTGCCCTCGGGCCACGACTGCACGATCAGAACTTCGGGGCGGCGGAGTGCGAGCTGGCCGGCACCCTCGCCTTTGCGGCCGCGATCGCGCTCAAGAATGCCCAGCTGGTCGAGCAGCTCCAGAACGTGGCCGCCACCGACTCGTTGACCGGGCTGGCGAACCGTCGCGGGATGGAGGAGCGGCTGGAGGCGGAGCTCTCCCGCATTCACCGGCATCAAATCATCACCAGTGTCGTCGCGCTCGATATCGACCACTTCAAGCAGGTCAACGACACCCTGGGCCACGCCGGTGGAGATCGCCTGCTGCAGCAGATCGCCACCGTGCTCAAGCAGCAGTGTCGCGCGCTGGATGCGGTTGGCCGGATCGGGGGCGACGAGTTCCTCGTCATCCTGCCACTGACCACCGCGGAGGAGGCGGAGAATTTCGTGCAGCGGACCCAGCGGGCGATCGCCCGAATCGGGGTCGATGCACCGGAGTATGGCGCCCCGACGATGAGCATCGGGATCGCCGAAGCACCGCGTCATGGCGCGACGCGGGACCTGATCATGGCCGCGGCCGATGCCGCGCTCTACCGCGCCAAGCGCGGGGGGCGCGACACGGTGGAGCTGGCCAAGGATCCCTGACCGTGGCCGACCCCGATTTCCTGCTGCTCGGCGACGCCCTCTGGCTGGACTTCGTGAACACCGCCGCCACTGCACCGGGGCCGTCTGAGGCGTTGCCCGATCCGGGCGCCTGGCTGCGGTGGACCAAGGCGGTCCGGGTGGAGTCCCCCACGAGCGCGCAAGCCTATGACGATGCGCTCCGGTTCCGCACCCGGCTGCTCGCGCTCGCCCGCTCGCTGGACCAGGGCCAGGCGCCGTCGCCGTCCATGATCGAGACGATCAACGTGCGGGTCGCCGCGCTGGAAGGCCGGCAGCAACTCGTGCGCATCAGCGGCAACTGGCGGATGCGCTTCGCCCCCGGCCGGCCCCCGACCGCCCTGGAAGCCATTGCCGGGTCCGTCGCCGAGACGCTCAGCAATCCGCTCGCCGTTGTCCGGCGGTGTACCAACCCGGAGTGCGGGCTCTACTTCGTCGATGAATCGCCGACCCAGAGCCGCCGCTGGTGCAGCCGCAGCCGCTGCGGGCTGCGCGGCGGCTTCGAGCGCCGCCGGCGATCGCGGCCCACCCCGCTCGTCGGGGAGGGGTGAACTCCCCGCGATGACAACCCCGCCGCCGCTCACAATCTTCGAGCGGGTCGAAGCCGGGCTGGGGCACCGATTCCGTCTCGAGACGATGGTCGCCGCGTCACGCGAGCGGGTGCTGTTCACCGCGCAGGACGTGCTCCTCGCCCGGCGGGTCTCGCTGCGCGTCAACCTCTATCCCAACGACCAGACCCGCGCCTGGTTCCTGCGCGAAGCCGGTGCGCTCGCGCAGCTCGATCACCCCGCCATCCGCCATGTCTACGATGCCGGTGTGGTGGGCGATATCGCCTATCGGGTGGGCAATTGGATCGAGGGTGAGAGCCTGCAGGAAGCCAATCAGCGTGGCCCCCGCCCCTTCCCCGCCGTTCACGTGCTCGCCCGTGACGTCCTGAGCGGTCTCGAGCACGCGCATGCCCAAGGGATCATCGTCCGGCGAATCGCGCCGACCTCGGTGCTGGTCAACCTGAGCGGCCGCGGCTGCGTGACCGACCTGCGGTTCTGCAACTGGACGCTCCCCGCGATTCCGACGAGTGAAGTGCCGAGCTCCCAGGCGTTCATGGCCCCGGAGGTCCGGGAGGGCAGCACCGGCGATGCCACGAGTGACGTCTACACCGCCGGCTCGATCCTCTACTATGCCGTCACCGGAATCGAGCCGCCGCTGGATCCCGCCGAGCTCAAGCGGCCCGGCGAGGTCCGCCCGAACTGCCCCCGCGCCATCGAACGCATTCTACTGCGCGCCCTGCGCCCGGCGCCGGATGAGCGCTATTTCAGCGCGTCGGAGATGCTGGAGGACTTCGCCTCGGATGCCGGGACCTTCGAGAACCCGGCGATCATCGTGCAGGTGAATCCGCGACCCCAGCCGATGGAATCCGATGACGGCCGCCGGTGGGAGAAGCGGCTGCGACGGGCGCTCGGCGACGACTACGAGCTGCTCTCGCCGCTGGGCCAGGGCGGGTATGGCCGGGTCTACAAGGTGCGGGACCTGCACCTCGAGCGGGAAGTCGCCCTCAAGGTGCTGCATCCGCATCTGACAGCGGACCCGGCGGTGGTGGAACGATTCCGCCGCGAGGCCCAGCTCGCCGCGCGGCTGAATCATCCCAACATCGTGAATATCTACGATATCGGCGGTCGCTCGGGATTGCTCTGGTACACCATGGAAATGGTGCAGGGCCCCAATGTGGCGCAACTGGTGGAGCTCGAGGGCCCGCTGGCGCTGGACCGGGTGGTGCGGCTGATGCGCGAGGCGCTGAGCGCACTGGCGCAGGCCCATGGGAGCGGGCTGGTGCACCGCGATCTGAAGCCGGAGAACATGCTGATCGAGCGGGACGGGAGCCTCAGGATCACTGACTTCGGCCTCGCCCTGGCGCTGCGGGGACAGGGCCGGTTCGGCGGTGCCACCAGCCAGAGCGGCACCCCGATGTTCGCCAGCCCCGAGCAGCTGCTGGGCGAGCGGGTCGACCAGCGCTCCGATCTGTACAGTCTGGCGGCGGTGGCCTACTTCGCCCTGCTGGGCGAGCCGCCGTTCACCGGGGCGACGGTCGAACAGGTGCTCACCCGCCAGACCAACAACCAGCGCCCCGCCCTCGGCGAGATCCGAACGGACGTGAATCCGGACCTCGTCGCCGTCCTCGAGCGCGCACTGCACGCCGAAGTGGAGCAGCGCTATCCCTCGGCGATGGAGTTCCTTCAGGCCCTGAACCGGGCGACCGGCGGCGGGCTCCGCCGGCGCAGCGGGGAGTGGGCCAAGGCCGCCCTCCGGTGGTGGAAACCCTGACCAGGGGGGGCCAGCCGAACCAGCCTCTTGACGGATTGGGGCCGAGGCACAAAGTTGTTCCCGGCTGGAATGGCCAGAAAGCGTGGCCGGGTATCGATCGAGCAAGACATCCATCTCAGGATTTCTGCGCGACCCGGGCTTCCTCGCTCGGGTCGCTTTTTCCGTGGGGCGGCGCACCTGCCACCCCGCGTCCCTGTCGGCCGGCACCGGATAGACCGGGCCCCCGACGATGTTCCCCTCCGCACGGAGTACAGCAGCATGGCGCGCGTAATTGGCACGGTGAAGTGGTTTAACGACGCGAAGGGCTTCGGGTTCATCACTCCGGAGAATGGCTCGAAGGATTGCTTCGTTCACCACACAGCCATCAAGTCCGACGGCTTCCGCAGCCTCGCAGAGGGTGAGCGGGTCGAGTTCGACATCGTCGATGGGGCCAAGGGACCGGCCGCTGAAAACGTGATGAAGGCGAAGTAGCAGTCGAGCCCAATCGCAGGGGCCGGTCTTCGGACCGGCCCCTGTTATTGTGTCGGCGGCACGACGAAGGGCCGGGGGAGCTTCCCCGGCCCGTTGTGCTTCCCGCCACTGGCTGGCGCGGTTCGATCGCCCCCCTATTTGTGCCGGTAGATCACCCGTCCACGGGTCAGGTCGTACGGTGAGAGCACCACGGTGACCCGGTCGCCTTCCAGCACACGAATCTTGAACTTGCTCATCTTCCCGGCCGCATAGGCGAGGATGGAGTGGCCGTTCTCGAGCAGCACCCGGTAGTTGCGGTCCGGCAGCACCTCGGAGACCACGCCTTCCATCTCAATGCCTTCTTCCTTCGCCATGCAGAATCTCCACAGGGGGGATGAAGCACCGGCCCGAACGTGGCCCGGCAGGACAGGGGAGGGAATCTCGCGGCCCGGTCGCCGGGAAGCAACCGGGAACTTCAGCCGGTTGTGATCCGGTCCAGCTCCTCTTCGACCAGGGTCACCAACTCTCCAATGACCCGCACATCGGTGGTGAACTCCACCCCGGCCGTCCGGTACAACTCCGGCAGTGAGCGAGTGTTGCCCAGCGCGAGCGCCTCACGGTAGCGCCGAACCGCTTCGGGGTGGTCCTTCCGGCTGTTGCGCCAGACCTGGAGTGCGCCGATCTGCGCGAGGCCGTACTCGATGTAGTAGAACGGATACAGGAAGATGTGCAGCTGGCGGTACCAGCGGGTGACACGCTCGCGTTCCAGACCGCTCCAGTCGACCCCGCGCTCGAACCGGCTCCGCAGCGCCAGCCAGGCCTGATCCCGAGCCGCGGCATCCCGCCCTGCCCCGCTGGTGTAGATCCAGCTCTGGAAGGCATCCACCGATGCCACGTGCGACAGGGTGACCAGCACATCTTCCAGCTGATCCGCCCAGGCCCGGGCCAGATCGGGCGGTGTGAAGAATCCACCGGTCTGCTTGCCGAGATACGGTGAAGCCAGCAGTTCCATCGACATGGAAGCGAGCTCGCACATCTCCAGGCCCGGGTGCCGCTGCCAAACGAGCGGCTGGGCATGCGACTCGAAGGCGTGAAAGGCGTGCCCCGCTTCGTGCAGCAGCGTGGACACGTCGTCCAGCACGCCCACCGCATTCATGAAGATGAACGGCCGACCGCGGAACTGGAGCGTCTCGCAGTAGCCGCCAGGCGCCTTGCCCTTCCGCACGTCGAGGTCGAGCATCCCTTCGTCCATCATCGTCTGGAACTGCTGCCCGAACGGGGCAGCCACATGCTCGATCACCCGGCGGCTGGTTCCGATCAACTCGTCTACATCGCTGAACGGTCTCAGCGCCTCGCGCCCCTCGGGGTCCGGCCCCACGTCCCATGGCCGCAGCCGGTCCACGCCCATGCGGGCCCTGCGGCGGGTCATGAGTCGTTCAACCGCCGGTGCCACGACTTCCTCCACCGCCGCGTGAAACCGGCGGCAATCCGACGGGGTGTAATCAAACCGGCACTTGGCCTTGAACGCGTACGCCTCGTAGTTGTCGAATCCGGCATTCTTTGCCATCCGGATCCGCAGGTCGTAGAGCGAATCAAAGAGGCCCGCGAGCTCCGGCTGGTGCGCGGCATAGGCCCCGCACTGCATCCGGAAGGCTCGCTCCCGCACCGCGCGGTCAGGACTCTGCAGCATTGGCTGCAGCTCGGGCAGCGTCTTCTCCTGCCCGTCCCACATCACTGTGAGCCCGCCGGTCCGTTTCTGGTAGGCGGTGCCAAGTTCTTCGGCCGCCTTGGTCAGCGGGACATTGGCCTCGCGGAAGATTTCGCTCGAGGTGCGGAACCGGGCGATCGTCACCTCCAGGCCGGGGCGGGTGTACCCCAGGGCGAGGAGCCGGTCGGCCAGCATCACCTCGTATTCCTCCGTCTCCGGCAGGATCTCGGCGGAAAAACGGAGGTGGGCTTTCTCCTTGGCGGGGTCGGTGGTGTCGCAGGTGTAGGCGATCATCGCGAGGGCGGCAGCTTCGCCCAGCACTTCATCCAGCCGGGACCAGTCCGCCAGCCACGACTCCACGCTGGTACGATCGAGCGGCCGATCGACCAGTTCGGCGTAGCGCGGGCGGATGTCGTCCCAGGTCGCGTCCACCAGGTCGGCAGGGGTGAGCGGGAGCAGCGGTGAGATCATGGGCGGCAGGCTAAGGCCACCGGGGGCAAAGCGCAATTCACCCGCTGCCGGCCCGCCCCGCCGCCCGGTGATAGGCATACGC
>JAWXBX010000132.1:0-20516 GCA_034440415.1 Gemmatimonadota bacterium
ACCCAGTCCAACGAGGCAAGCCCCAGTCCCACGAGGATCCAGATCCAGTGGATTCGGCCGACGGCCTGAATGAATGCCGGGAGGTTGTTGCCGTAAATCAGCAGCCCGGCATATCCAAGCACCGAGATGCCGACGAAAACCATGAACCCGCGGAGCAGCAGCCGGGGAGTGAGAATGGACGCCATGAGCGGGAAAATCTAGGCGGACAGCGGGCCCGGGCGTAGGGGGAAGCCTCGCCCATCCTCCCCGGCGCCGCGCCGCACCCCGGTGGTCCAGCTCCTGATTATCGTTCCCCACCCATGGGTCAGTCCGTCCTTCGTATCGTCAACGCGCGGCAGCACAATCTCCGCGGCGTCACCGTCGATCTGCCGCGTCGCTCGCTGATTGTCATCACCGGGCCATCGGGCTCGGGGAAGAGTTCGCTCGCCTTCGATACGCTCTACGCCGAAGGCCAGCGGCGGTACATCGAATCGCTCTCCACCTACGCCAAGCAATTTCTCGAGCGGATGCCCAAGCCGCTGGTCGACCGGCTCGAGGGACTCGCGCCCGCCGTCGCGATCGAGCAGCACAACCCGACCGTCTCCAGCCGCTCCACCGTCGGCACGGCGACCGAGATCTACGACTACCTCCGCCTGCTCTGGGCCCGCGCGGGGCGACAGCAATGCCGCCTCTGCGGCGGCCCGGTCGGCCGCGACACGCCCCAGTCGGCCGCCCAGGTGTTGGTTCAGCGCAACGGACCGACCGACTCGCCGCGCCACATCGAGCGGCTGCAGGTCGCTTTTCCCCTCCCCGCCTCCGCCCGGCACGATCACGCCGCGGTAGTCGAGAATCTCCAGGCCCTGGGTTTTGTCCGCGTCATTGCCGATGGCGTGCCGCTGCACCTGCAGGAACTTCCATCAGCGCTGGACCTCGCCCGCGTCGGGGAACTCCTCGTCGTCGTCGACCGGCTCAGCTGCACCGAGGTGTCGACCCGCCTCACCGAGTCCATCGCCACCGCCTTCGCGGAAGGCGAGGGCATTGCGGTGCTCCTCACCGACACGGGACGGCTGCGCTTCACCGAGCGGCCCGCCTGCAGCCGCTGCGACACCCCGGCCGTCACGGTGACGCCGGCGCTGTTCTCGTTCAACAACCCGCGCGGAGCGTGCGACACCTGCAAGGGGTTCGGCGCCGTGCTTGAGTACGCCGAGTCGCTCATCATTCCCGATCCGTCACGCAGCCTCGCGGACGGCGCCATCGACCCATGGACCAAGCCGCGCTACGAGGCCCGGCGCCGCCTCCTGCTGACCACGGCACGCGCGCTCGGCGCCAGCCCCGACACGCCCTGGTCGACCTTGAAGGCGGCGCAGCGCAAGGAGCTGCTCCACGGCAGGACGGGCCGCTATCTCGGCATCTTTCCGTTCCTCAAGGGACTGGAGGAGAAGCGCTACAAGCAGTACATCCGGGTCTTCCTCCGCCAGTACCAGTTGGCGAATCCCTGTCCGAGCTGCGGCGGTGCCCGACTCAATGCCGAAGCCCTCGCTGTTCGCATCGGCGGCGAAACGATTGCCCAGGCCGCGGCCCGGCCGGTGGAGCATCTCGCCCGCTGGCTGGCGGCGCTGCCGCTGTCGGAGTTCGAGCGCCAGGTCGCGCAGCTCATCCTCGAACAACTCGACCAGCGGGTCACCTTCCTGCGGGACGTCGGACTCGGCTACCTCACCCTCGACCGGCTCACCCGGACACTGTCCGGTGGCGAAGCGCAGCGAATCGCGCTCGCCAACGCCCTCGGCTCGCGCCTCGTCGATGCGCTCTATGTGCTCGACGAACCGTCCATCGGGCTGCATCCCCGGGACATCGACCGGATGCTCGCCCTCCTCCTCAAGCTGCGCGACCAGGGCAACACCGTCATCGTCGTCGAGCACGATCTCTCCGCGATGCGCCACGCCGACTTCATGCTGGAACTCGGGCCGGGCGCCGGCGAGCAGGGGGGACAGGTGGTCTACGCCGGCCCGGTGGCGGGCGCCACCGCGTCGCTGACCGGCGAATACCTCTCCGGCAGGAAGCGAATCGGGATCCCCAGCGTCCGGCGGGCGCTGGGCCCATGGATCACGCTGCGCGGCGCGACGCTGCACAACCTGCAGGCGATCGATGTCGATATTCCCATCGGCGCGCTCACCGCGGTGACCGGCGTCTCCGGCTCGGGCAAGAGCACGCTGGTGCACGACATTCTCTACCGCCAGCTCGAGGGTCGCTTCCACGGCGGGCACTCCGCCAAGGAGCATCTCGGTGAAGTGGTTGGCGCGGTCCGGGAGATCCGCGGCGCCGAACGGATCGAGAACGTGCTGCTGATCGATCAGTCACCGATCGGCCGCACGCCACGCTCCAATCCCATCACCTATGTGAAAGGCTTCGACGAGATCCGCGAGCTCTTCGCCGCCCAGCCGGAGGCCCGGCGCCGGAAATTCACCGCCGCCCACTTCTCATTCAACCTCAAGGGCGGTCGCTGCACCGCCTGCGACGGCGCCGGCGCGGTGCTGGTCGAGATGGTCTTCCTCGCCGATGTCTATGTGCCCTGCGAGACCTGCGGCGGCACCCGCTACCGTCGCGAGATCCTCGACGTGAAGATCCGCGGCTATTCGATCGCGGATGTCCTCCAGTTCACCGTCGACCAGGCCATCACCCGCTTTCGCCGCCAGCCGCGCCTCGGGCAGGCGCTCTGGCAGCTCCAGCAGGTGGGACTCGGCTACCTCCGGCTCGGCCAGCCAGCCACGACGCTCTCGGGCGGAGAAGCGCAGCGCCTCAAGATTGCCCGGGAACTCGCCCAGTCGGGCAAGCGCGGCGGACGCCGGCTCTACATCCTCGACGAACCCACCACCGGCCTGCACCTGGACGACGTGCGGGTGCTCATGCTCGTCCTGGACCGGCTGGTCGACGCGGGCCACACCGTGCTCGTCATCGAGCACCATCTCGACGTGATCAAGCGCGCCGATTGGGTCATCGATCTCGGACCCGAGGCCGGAGGGGAGGGAGGCCGGGTCGTGGCCCAGGGCACGCCCGAGGCCGTGGCGAAGGTCGCCGAGTCCCACACCGGCCGCTACCTGCGGGCAGTCCTGCGTGAAACCCAGGAGCCCGCCGGATGACTCGCCGGAGCGCAGTCCTGGCGCTGTGGACGACGTGCCTGATCTGGGGGGCCGCGTTCCCGTTAGGCAAGCTGGCGCTGCTCGATGCCACGCCCATGGCCTTCACGGCGGCGCGTTTCGTCATCGCGACCCTGCTCCTGGCGCCCTGGCTCGGTCAGCCCACCCGCGCCGAGTGGCGAGCCGGCGGGATCCTCGGCGCCCTGCTCGCCCTCGGCTTCGCCACCCAGACCGTTGGACTGGGGATCACGACGGCCAGCCGATCCGGGTTCCTGACCGCGCTCTACATCCCCTTCACACCACTGATCGTATTCGCGGTCTATCGTCTCCGTCCCGGTCGGCTCGCGACCGGGGGGCTGGCCCTCGGACTCATCGGTCTGGTGCTCCTTACCCGCCCGGCGGCACTCGCCGGTGGCTTCAACCGCGGCGACCTGCTCACCGTGGGCTGTGCCGTCTGCTTCGCTGCCCATATGGTTGCCACCGGCACACTCACCCGGCGGCACCCGCCAGTGCGCCTCTTGATCACCCAGATCGCCACGGCGACGCTGTTCACCCTGGCGTTTCTTCCCGCGATCGAAACCCCGGTCATCCGCCCGACGCCGACACTCATCGCCATCATCGGCTACGAGGCGATCCTCGCTAGCGTCGTCGCGCTCCGCCTGCAGCTCGCCGCGCAGCAGGTGCTCTCGCCCACCTCCACCGCTCTGATCTACACCCTTGAGCCGGTTATTGCCGCCGTCGCCAGCTACCTCATTACCGGCGACCGGCTGTCACCGCTCCAGTGGGGCGGAGGCGTGCTGATCCTGACCGGGAGTCTGCTCCCCGAACTCGGCACGATGTTGCGTCACGAGTCCGCCGCGGAACGCTGACCCATCCGAGACGGTCGCCCGGTCGCCAATAGAGAAGGGCGACAGGAGTATCGCTGTCGCCCTCTTTCCCGGCGGGCCGCCCGCTCGGCGTGCTAGCCGACGCTGGCTCGACGGACCCCGTCCTTCAGCCCGACCCCCCGCCCAGCCGCCCGGAGTGCCGCGTCCGCCTCACGCAGAATCCGCTCGGTCGTCGGCCAGTCGATGCAGGCATCTGTCACCGAGACCCCGTAGGCGAGTCCCTTCCCGCCTGGCGTGAGCGACTGGCTGCCGCCGTGCAGGTGACTCTCGATCATCCCCCCCAGCAGATGTGGACTGCCGCTCGCCGCCTGGGCCACGACGTCACGAAAGACATCGGGTTGCCGGGTGTGGTCCTTGTTGGTGTTGCCGTGGCTGCAGTCCACCATGACCCGGGCAGGCAGCCCGCGTGCCGCGCAGAGCCGGGCGGCCTCGGTGACGGAAGCGGCGTCGAAATTGGTACCCCCACCGCCGCCCCGCAGGACCAGATGGCGATCGGGATTCCCGGTGGTATGGATGATCGCCCCGCGGCCGTCATCATCCATGCCGAGAAAGGTGTGTGGTGCACCAGCGGCCTGCATGGCGTCGAGCGCAACCTGCAGGTTGCCGTCGGTCGTGTTCTTGAATCCCACCGGCATCGACAGGCCGCTGGCCATCTCCCGGTGAGTCTGGGATTCGGCGGTCCGCGCACCGATCGCGGTCCAGGCGACCAGGTCCGCGATATACTGGGGCACCACGGCACCGAGCAGCTCGGTGGCCGCGGGAAGTCCGAGGGCATTGAGGTCGATCAGCAGTCGGCGCGCAATCGTGAGTCCGACCGCCATGTCCCGGGTACCGTCAAGGTGCGGATCATTGATCAGTCCCTTCCAACCCACCGTCGTGCGCGGTTTCTCGAAATAGACCCGCATGACGAGCGCGAGCGTGGCACCAAGCTCCCCACTGAGCGTCGCGAGACGACTGGCGTATTCCAGCGCAGCCACGGGGTCGTGAATGCTGCAGGGCCCGACGACGACCAGGAGACGTGGGTCCTGACCGCTCAGGATGTTCCGGACAGTGGACCGGCCCTCCAGCACGGTGGCCGCCACGCTCCGGGTGATCGGCAGCTCGCTCAGGACCACACGCGGCGCCACCAGCGGTTCGAACCGGGTGACATGCAGGTTGCTGGTCTCGGGCACCAGCGGCTTCATCGAGGACATCGGCACTCCCAGACCATGGTCAGACCAGAAGCAGAAAGATGCCCACCACTGGATGGTCGCGCCAGAGCACCCCAACGCCTAACTTCACCCCATGCCCGAACTGCCGGATATACGGCTTTACCTGCACGCGCTGGCGCCGAGGGTGAACGGCGCCGTGCTCGAGCAGGTCCGCCTCGGCAACCCGTTCCTGCTACGGAGCGTCGACCCTCCCCTCTCCGAGGTCGCGGGGCGCACGGTGCTTGGAGTGGATCGCATGGGGAAGCGGATCGTCCTGTCGCTCGACGCCGAGTACTGCCTTGTCATACACCTGATGATTGCGGGGCGATTCCGCTGGCTGGTCCGCGGCGCGAAGCTGCCGGGACGCGCTGGACTTGCCGCCTTCGACTTCTCGACCGGTACGCTGGTGCTCACCGAAGCAGGCTCGAAACGCCGGGCATCGCTCCATGTGATCCATGGGGCGCCCGCGCTGGATCCGTTTCGCCGCGGGGGCCTCGAGGTGGAGGGGGCGAGCCTTGATGAATTCAGCTCGACGCTCCTGCGGGAGAATCACACCCTCAAGCGGGCGCTCACCGATCCGACCATCCTCGATGGCATCGGAAACGCTTATTCCGACGAGATCCTCCACCGCGCTCGCCTCTCGCCGATCACCCTGACGACTCGGCTTGACCTGCCCGAGATGATCCGATTGTTCGAGGCGACCCGGACGATTCTCCGCGAGTGGACAGATCGGCTGCTCCGCGAATGCGGCGAGGGCTTTCCAGCGAAAGTCACCGCCTTTCGACCTGGCATGGCCGTCCACGGCCGGTATCGCGAGCCCTGTCCGGACTGCGGGTCCCCGGTGCAACGGATCCGGTATGCGGAGAACGAAACCAACTACTGCCCAACCTGCCAGACCGGTGGACGGCTGCTGGCGGACCGGGGAATGAGTCGGCTGTTGAAGACTGACTGGCCCCGCAGTCTGGCGGAGCTGGAGGAGCGGCTGCACCGATGAAAACGTCGCTGGTCCGTGCCATCGGACGATGGAGCCTCGCGGCCCTCATGCTGAACGGCGTGATCGGGAGCAGCGTATTCGGGCTGCCGTCTGTCATTGCCGGCAAGCTGGGCGCGCTGAGTCCGTGGGCCTGGATCGTCGCGGCCGCAGGCATTGGTGTCGTGATCGCCTGTTTTGCCGAGGTGGCATCGCGCTTCGGTGAGGCCGGAGGGCCGTATCTCTACGCCCGCACGGCATTCGGCCGCCTGGCGGGGATCGAAATGGGATGGATGGCCTACCTCGTCCGGCTCACCGCCGCGGCCACCAATGCCAATTTGCTGGTGATCTACCTCGCCGAGCTCTGGCCCGCCGCGGAGGGGCCCCTCGCGTCGCGACTCGTCCTGGCCGGCCTGATTGCACCGCTTGCGGTCATCAACTATCGCGGCGTGATCCATGGCACGCGCATCAGCACGCTGACGGTGGCCGCAAAGCTCACCCCGTTGATTCTCTTCGTCCTGCTCGGCCTGGCGCTGGCGCTCCCCCATCCAGTCACACCGGCCATGATCACGGTGATCGAGCCGAATGCGTGGCTCGACGCAGTCCTGCTTCTGGTGTTCGCCTACGGCGGCTTCGAGGCGGCGCTCGTGCCGCTCGGCGAAGCACGCGACCCCCGGCGGGATGCGCCCTTTGCCCTCTTTCTAGTCCTCGCGATTTGCGCTGTGCTCTACACTCTGGTGCAGGTGGTGGTGATCGCCACTCTGCCGGATCCGGCCGCGGCGGCCAGACCGCTGGCTGCATCCGCCCGGGTCATTGCTGGATCCGCCGGCGCCATCACGATGGCGGTAGCCGCGGTGATTTCCGTTTACGGCTATATCGCTGGCGCGATGGTCAACGTTCCGCGGCTTACCTTTGCCATGGCTGAGGGGGGGGATCTCCCCTCGCCATTCGCCCGGATCCATCCGCGGTTCAGGACTCCGCATCTCTCGGTCGTTACCTACGCCGTGCTGGTCTGGGGACTGGCCGCTTCGGGGAGCTTCCTGCAGAACCTCTCGTTGTCCGCTGTTTCGCGGCTCGTCACCTACGGGATGGTATGCGCCGCGTTGCCTGTGCTGCGTGGCAGAGATCGTGGCGCCGGATCCGCCGCATTGCCTCTTGCCCGATTCCGCCTGCCAGGGGGTGTCTTGTGGGCGGTGTTGGGTATCGCTTTTTCACTGACGCTTTCGACCCGGATGACTCAGCAGGAATTTCTGGTGCTCTCGGCGACGGGGCTCCTCGGGCTGTTGAACTGGCTGTGGGTGCGCCGGACATCTCGCTGAGGCACAGTGAAGAGGTGTGAGCGTTCGGGACATGGTGGTGTCGTGTTCCACACTCCGGGGTCCCACCGGCCCGAAGCCGCTGCAGCGCCGTCACCTCGCTGGTGGGTGGAATCCGGATACCGGGGCGAGGCCAGCGAGATGTTCCCGGAATGAGGACAGCTTGGCCGAGAGGTACGAAAAAGGCGCCCCGGGGGGGCGCCACAGGTGGGCAATTGAATGACTAGGCAGACAGCGTAGCTCCCGAGACAGGACTCGAACCTGTGACCCGCTGATTAACAGTCAGCTGCTCTACCAACTGAGCTACTCGGGAAGGTAAACATCATCGGCCGCGATCGTCCGGACCGGGCCACCGGCCCGTCTGCGCCGCTTCGGCCTTGCAGCCGGCGGTGAATCTCGACTGATCCCCTCCTCCGGTCAACCCGTTGACGATTCGCTTCGCCCCGCACCCCGTTGGTCGGCGCTTCCACCGAGTGACCGGTTTTTCGAGTCGTGCATCGCCAGCGGAGGTGCGCTGGATCACCAGCAGAAAAAGATATAAACAACACTATCACGCCACCATAGCAGCACTGTCGGTTCACAACATTGACTGCAGTGTCGAATAGCTATCCCTGGCAAGCCATCTTGTCGATGATCCTGCTTTCGGCTTTGCCCCTCGCCTGGAACTGTCACATCCATCTAAACACAAGCGATACAGATCATTACAAGACATGCGAGCCCATACTCACTCCAGTTCGCAAATGAGCGAACACTCACATCCACTTTGCTTGTCGTAGCGCGAGGATTGTTGCAGATGCCGATTGCCAAAATGACCTGTAAGTGATTGTTGAAAATGATTTTACAATACTTCGCTGTAGCCATTTCCCTTCCCCCCCTTACTATCACAGCATGTCAATTCACCCTCTCGTCGGGCACACCGGCGAGCGCACCAAGGTGCTCGAGTCGCTTCGGCTCGGGCGACTCCCTCAGCTCCTGCTCCTGACGGGGCCTGAGGGAATCGGCAAGCAGCGATTTGGTCTGTGGCTCGCCCAGGCCCTGTTGTGCGAGGCGCCGGATCACCGCCCGTGTGGCACTTGCAGGTCCTGCAAGTTGGTCTTGGGCCTTGGGCATCCGGACCTCCACTGGCTCATGCCCGTGGCGCGGCCGAAGGCATCTGACCCGGACAAGCAGGTGGAGGAGCTCGCGGAGACGCTCGGTCAAGTGGTGGCGGAGCGCCGCAAGAACCCGCTCTACCAGCCGGCCGATGGCTTGGCGGGACATTTCATGGCGACAGCACGCCTGATCCTGCGGCGGGCCGCCCTGACGCCCGCAATGGGACGCCAGAAGGTGTTCCTGGTCGCCGAGGCGGAGCGCCTCGTGCCGCAGGAGGCCAACCCGGAGGCGGCGAATGCCCTGCTCAAGCTGCTGGAAGAGCCGACGGCGGACACCGTCGTGATCTTGACTACACAGGACCCGAACCGGCTGCTGCCAACAATTCGATCGAGAATGGTCCAACTCCGCCTTGGGCGGTTGCCAGACCATCTGGTATCAGATTTCCTGGCGGAGCGGCTGGGGCTGGCTGGGGAGGAGCTACAGCTCCGCACCCGGGCCGCCGCAGGCTCGATCGGCCGGGCCGTGACACTGGGAGAGGACGAGGCTAAGGCACACCGTGCCGCCGATGAATTCCTGGCGGCCGTCGTCGCCGGGGCAGGCACCCGGGCCGAACGGGCACTGAAGCAGGGACCGTTCGCGGCCCGGGGCGATTTCACCGCCATGCTCGATGCGCTTGCCGAATCGCTGGGTGAAGCGGGCCGCGCCTCGACCGGGCTGGCGCATCGGGGCGCGCTCTCCGAGGCCCTTCGGCGGCCCGCGACGCTTGGGGCTCTGGTTCAGGCCGGGGGTCGGGTCCAGGCCGCCAGGGAGGCAGCACAGGGGAACGTGAACCCGCAACTGCTGCTCGCACAGCTTGCTGACGACCTGGCGGAGGTGCTGTGCGCTTGAACCATGTGGACGAGGCGGGACGGGCCCGAATGGTCGATGTGTCGGCGAAACCGCTCTCGCGACGGACTGCGGTGGCCGAAGGCGCGGTGCGGATGAGTCACGAGGCCTATGAGCTTGTCAGCCGCAATGCGATCGCGAAGGGAGACGTCCTGCGAATCGCAGAAGTTGCTGGCGTGATGGGCGGAAAGCGCACCAGTGATCTCATTCCGCTGTGCCATCCCCTCGGCCTCGACGCGATCATCGTCGAGTGCAGTGCGGAGCCGACGTTGCCCGGCGTACGTATCATCGCGACCGCGTCCGTCACTGGTCGTACCGGTATTGAAATGGAGGCACTGACGGCGATTGCCGTGGCGAGCCTGACCGTCTACGACATGGTCAAGGCGGTAGATCGAACCATGGTGATCGAGAATATCCGCCTCCTGGAGAAGTTAGGCGGAACTCGGGGGGACTGGCGACGGGGCGAGGAATAGTCGGCCATGACCTGACGCCAGGTGCGTCGCTGGAGCAGTATTTCTGAAACAAGGAGGACAGTATGCACATGGAAGAACCTGATCCGCATGGACGAGCACGCTGGACCCGCCGACTGATCGGCCGCGGCGCGATGCTGGTCGGAGCGGTCTTGCTGGTGAGTGCGCTGGCCGGGTCGACCGCCGGAGTGCGGGCGGCCGAGGAGGGCGTGGCACCCCGGATCGGCGTGGTCGCAGATGAAGTACAGGCGCTTAGCCAGAGTCTCGAGACTGCCCGCGGCGAACTGGCTGTAGCCCGGGCCCAGGTGGAACGGGCAAACGCTGTCATGCGGCAGTCGTCACGGTACCAGATCCCGGCGGACCTGGCCGCGGCGATTTACGACATTGCCGTGAGTGAGGGCATCGAGACCGACGTGGCCTTCCGCCTGGTCAAGATCGAGAGCGAATTCCGCCCGAAGGCGATGTCCAACAAGGGCGCCATCGGTTTCACTCAGATCCAGATCCCCACGGCTCGGTTCTACGAGCCCGGATTGTCGAGTGACCAGCTGTTTGAGCGGGACGTCAACCTCCGTCTCGGCTTCCGTTTCCTGCGCGATCTCATGCGCCGCTACGATGGTGATCTGGAGCTCGCGCTGGTGGCCTATAACCGTGGCCCAGGACGGGTCGAGGAGATCCTGCTGCAGGGCGGAGACCCGTCAAACGGCTACGCCGAGGCCGTTCTCAAGGGCACCAGCCACGATACGACGCTCGTCAACTAGACCTTCGGCCAGACGAGCAGCAGCAGTCGCAGCACGACGAACGGCCCCCGGGAAGATCCCGGGGGCCGTTTGCTCTTCATCACCTCGCGAAACCGATCAGTCGGGAATCACCAGGCGGGAGCCGGCCTTCAGCACCGACCTGCTCGTCATTCCATTGGCGGACCGAAGGGCCGCCAGCGACACATGATGCTGCTCCGCGATGCGAGAGAGCGTATCGCCACTCCGAACGAGATAGGTACGCCCCCCTGCGGTCGAAGCCGGGGTCGCCGCGGTACGTCCGGGGGCGGGAACTTGGATCACCTGCCCTGCCTTCAGCACATCCTCACGGCTCATGGCGTTGAGCTCTCGGAGACGAACGATTGTGGTCCGGTAGTGCGACGCGATCGTGGAGAGCGACTCCCCTCTGAGGACGCGGTGCCTCAACGTCCCGGAACTGGTACTCGCGGAGCGGGCCGGCGTCTCGGCCGGTTCCACGCTCGCGGGAATGACGCTGGTGGGAATCGCCAAGTGGGCCCCGGTGCGGAGTCGAGTCAGGCGCATACCCGGGTTCGCCGAGCTGATTTGTGCGGTCGTCACACGGTAGAGCCTCGCAATAGCGGCCACGGTCTGACCACGGGTCACGACGTGCTCGACCAGGTTGACCCGCTCCTTCTCGGGCAGCGCTTCGTACCGGGCCGCAACCAATGCACCGGAGCCTTCGGGCAACCGCACCACGGAAGTGCTTCGCGGCGGGGTGACCATGCGCAGATACTGCGGATTCATCTCGCGCATGAACGCCACCGAGGTATCCGCCAGCCGGGCAATGACGTCCAACCCGGTGGAATGGGTGACGACAATCGAGTCATAACCGAGAGCGGGAATCCCCGCCGCACGGGCGAAGCCGTACTTTCCCGGCTGCTTCGCGATCAGCGCGGCAGCGATCAGTTTCGGGACATAGTCCTTCGTCTCGCGACGCAGGAAACGAGTGTCGTAGAGTCGGAAGAAGGTCGCATCGGGATTTTCCTCCTCCTCCTCATCCTCATCCGGGAGGCGACGCAGTCCGCGTCCGACCTTTCCCGCACCGGCATTGTAGGCCGCCGCCGCGAGGTACATCGAACCGAAGCGATCGCGCAGGTCGGCGAGATGCCGTGCCGCGGCGTCCGTTGCGCGCACAGGATCGCGACGTTCGTCGACCCACGAATCGATGCGGAGCCCATACAGCTTGCCGGTACCCTTCATGAACTGCCACATCCCTGTGGCCCGCGCGCGGCTCACGGCCGTGTTGGAGTAACCACTCTCAATCAGTGCCAGGTAGACCATGTCCTCCGGCACCCCGTAGGTGCGGAGGCTGGTGCGGATCATCGGCTCGTAGCGCGGCATCCGCTGGAGCCAGATGCTGAAGCGCTCCCGGGCCGGACCCTGAAAGAAGTCGAGATAGTACTGCACCCGCGCGTGGGAACCGTAGGTCTCGACATCGATGTCATACGTGACGTCGGCCGTGCCGACCGCGTTCGCGCCACCCGGGACCTCGGTGGCTTCACTTTCCCCCGGTCCGGAATCCTGAGGTGCGGGCTTCGCCGTGGCGAGCTGCTCGAGGATCGCCGCATCGGCGGCGGAATCCGGATCGATTGGAGCGAGGATCTCGTCACCGGCCTCGGCCAGCGTGAGGCTGTCGGTGGTGCTGTCCCGGCTGAAGCCGATCCGCGCCGTGTCGACCGCCCCAGGTGCCCCGTGGGCAAGGTCCCGTGCCGGAGCGACCGGCGCGGGCGCGGGATGGCCGCACGCCGAGACAATTCCCGCGAGAGCCCAGAGTGTCCAGTGCTTCATGGAGTAATGCGCCTTTCTGGTGCGTACCCGTCGGCACGTGACTGCGGCGGGCCAGCCCGGGGACCGACCTCCGGGCGCCACTTCGACGCCCCTGCCCATTCTGTGGTGCAAGATCCCTGCGCGCGGGGCAAAAGAGAACCCCCATTTCGGCCGTTCTTCGGGAGGAATGGGATCGGGGAGGGAATCGCGAAATGAGGCTTTCCATGCTTTTCCCGGGATGCGCTGCAGCGGCCCCGGGTCGCGCGGTCAGCGCATGAAGAAGCGGTTGCCCAGAATACGATTGGTGGCGTGGAGCACGGCGAGCGTGGCACCGCGTACCGGATCGGCGTCCGGAGTGAGAAAACAACCGACCAGGCGCTGGGTCTGGTCGTCGCCCGGCACCGCAAGCGAGACGATCACGACGTTGGAATCGAAGGCTCGGACGGCTTTCACCCCGAGCAGCTCGAACTTGAGTTCGCCCTTGACGGCTTTGGTGAGCGCGATCACGCACGCTTCCGCGGCGCAGCGCAGCTCCCCTGCCTGAGACCCCAGACTTTCCGCCTCCCCAACGAACTCCTCCGAGTCGTGCCAGCTGAGCACGACCCGGGACCGACAGCGCCCATTGGCGAGCCGGTCAAGGGTGAACTCGGTAAAGCGGAGTCGATCAGGAAGTCGCGACATCGTGGGTGCAGATCGCCTTATGCCGGAATACCTTACGCAAATGCGAATCCTGTGCCTTGCCGTCCTGACGACGCTCACCATCCAGCCAGCCGCTGGCCAGGCGCCGGTGGCCCTGGCGGAAGCCCTCCGGGCCCGGATCGCCCGCGACACTGCGGAGGTGTCCGTCGCCTATTACGACCCCGTCCGGCGGGACAGCGTTCTGGTCGACGGGCTCAGGCGGTATCACGCGGCCAGCACGATGAAAGTCCCGGTCCTGATCGAGCTCTCCCGACGAATCGATCGGGGCGAGTTGCGCTGGGACACGCCGCTCCTGGTCACCAACCTGTTTGTATCGATCGTCGACGGCTCCCCCTATCAGCTGGATCTGGGCGACGATTCGGACTCGACCCTCTACCTCCGGACCGGCACCACGGTCTCCGTGGCCGAGCTGGCCCGGCTGATGATCATTCGAAGCAGCAATCTCGCCACCAACCTGCTGATCGCACTGCTCGATCCAGCACGGGTTGAGGCGGCTGCGCACAGGCTCGGCGCCGATTCCATCCGGGTGCTGCGAGGGGTGGAGGATCAGAAGGCGTACGACCGCGGCCTCAACAATACGACCACTGCCAGAGACCTCGCGATGCTCCTGCTGGCGGTCGCAGAGGGGCGGGCGGCAGGGCGGGCCTCGTCCGACTCGATGGTCAAGATGCTGCTGGCGCAGGAGTTCAACGATGCGATCCCCGCTGGGCTGCCGGCAGGGGTGCCGGTCGCCCACAAGACCGGATGGATTACCGGGCTGCTGCACGATGCGGCCATCGTCTACCCCCCGGGGCGTGGTCCGTTTGTTCTTGTTGTCCTGACGCGAGGGCTGGCTGACCCGGCTGAGGCAGCGCGCCTGTCGGCGGATCTGGCGACAATCGCCTACCGCTGGGCCACCCGGCGGCCCGACCCGCATGAATAGCCGGGCGCGCGATGGATAAGGGAGGAGCTACTTCTCGTTGATCCGTGCGGCGAGCGCGGCGGCGACTCGGGCGTCCGAGAGCCGGTCAGCCTGGGCGTAGAGATCGGTGCGGGAGGAGGACTGGAGCCCGGTGCTGGCCCAGAGGGAGCGGCGCGCCTGCCCATCGCAGCGGCAGCTCAGGACCAGCCGCCAAGCTTGGGTATTCGCCACCCGCTCGGCGACAGGGGCGACCGCCCAGCGGGTCTCTCCGACCGTGATCTCTCTCCACGCCATGCTTCACTCGGGGGGTTGTTAGGGTCGGCGAATGTGAGAGCCAGATCCGTGCCTGTCAAGATGCGACGGCCCCCCGGCGTTTCAGGATCCATTTGGTCAGGAAGCTGAACCCGACCAGGAGGAGCCCGGCGCCGGCCGCCCGGAGGAGCGCCGACCGGCTGGCCTCGGCGGAACCGGCTAGGAGGGCGTCGGCAAAGAAGACATACACCGCCGTCCCGGGGAGGATGCCGACCACGGTCGCCAGGGCGTAGTCCCGCCAGGGAATTGTCGTCAGCCCGGCCGCGAAGTTGAGCAGGCTGAATGGGGCGATCGGGAGGAGCCGCAGGGTCAGGAGGCCCTGAAATCCCGCTGCCCCGGAGATCCGGTCGAAGGCCCCCAGTCGCGGGCCGAAGAAGCCTTCCAGCGCGGCCCGGCCCAGCCTGCGGGCGAGCCAGAAGGCGAGGGAGGCGCCCAGGTTTGCCCCGAGTGTGACCCAGAGGACTCCCCGCCAGAATCCGAACGCCGCCCCGCCAAGGAGGGTCAGGATGCTCGCGGGCAGGGCGAACCCCACTGCGGCGGCATAGACCAGCGCGAAGACCGGCCCCACCCACCATCGCCCGGTGGCGCCCCGTAGCGACTCGAGCGCGTGCGAGCGTGCCGCCGGATTGCGCAGGATGTCCAGCAGTCCGGTCGCCTGAGCGAGGGCCACCCCGGCCCCGAGAACGACCACCAGCAGGGCAAACCGGCCCCAGCCGCGGTTCACAGCCCCCACCGCACAATCCGCTTCAGCAGTCGCCCGCCCAGGGAATCGAGCTGCTCCCGCCGGGCGAGGTTGGCCGCCCGGAGGATGCCCTCACTCATGCTGGGGTAGGGATAGATGAACGACGCGAGGGCGGCGAGCTTGAGCCGGCGCTGCATGGCCAGGATGACAGGCGCGATGAGATTGCCGGCGCCGGCGCCTACGATGGTCGCGCCGAGTATGGTCCCCGAGGGTGTCGCCACGAGTTTGACGAAGCCATCGCGGCGGCGGTCGGTGATCGCCCGATCCAGGTCGGCGAATTCGTATTGCCAGACCCGTGCGTCCACCCCAGCCGCGCGGGCGTCGTGCTCGGTCTGTCCGACGCGGGCGATTTCCGGATCGCAGTAGGTGACCCACGGCACCACCCGATAGTCCGCCTTCGCGCGAAACGGCGTGAGTGCGTTTCGCACCACCAGCTTCGCCTGATAATCCGCCATGTGGGTGAACTGCATTCCACCGGAGACGTCGCCGGCGGCCCAGATGCCGGGGATGGTGGTTCGGAGCCGCGCGTCCACCACGACGCCGGCCTTGTTCGTGGCGACACCAATCCGCTCCAGTCCGAGTCCATCCACGTTTGGCAGCCGCCCGGCGGCCACGAAAATCTGGCCGACGACGGATCGCTGCTCCGGGCCATCCTTCAGCCGCCAGACGACCGTCTTGTCGCCCGCCCCTGGCTCAACCCGGAGAATCGAGACGCCGGTATGGATGGTGACACCCTCCGCCTCGAGCTGGGCGCGTACCACGGAGGCGGCGGCGGGATCCTCCTTGATCAGGATCTGCGGCGCGACCTCGAAGACCACCACGGGCACACCGAGGCGGTGGAAGATCTGGGCGAACTCGATCCCGATCGGGCCCGCCCCGATGAGCGCCACGGAGCTCGGCGCGTCCTCCAGGTCGAAGACCGTGAGGTGGGTGAGAAATCCGGCCTCCGCGAGCCCGGGAATGGGTGGGATTCCTGGCCGCGACCCGGTCGCAATGACGATGCGTTTGGCGCGGAGCGTCCGGTCCCCGACACGCACGGTATCCGCGGCCACGAACTCCGCGTCACCGAATGCGACATCGATACCCATCGCGCGGAATCGAGCCGGATCATCATGATGGCTCACGACCTCGCGGGCGGCCCGCATGGAGCTCATCACGGCAGAAAACTCCACCGGCCTCGATTTGCCATGCAGGCCGAGCAGGCCGCTGTCGCGGCGCGCCTGGGCGGCATGGGCGCTGGCGATCAGCGCCTTGCTCGGCACGCAGCCGGTCCAGAGGCAATCCCCACCGAGCCGATCGCGCTCGATCAGGGCGGCACGGGCGCCGAGATAGGAGGCACCGGCGGCACTGACGAGTCCCGCGGTTCCCCCTCCGATCGCGAGGAGATCGAATTGGTCAGGCATGACTTCTCCGGGAATATGCTGCCCACAGTACGCCGACATCGGCGGGCCGGATCTGTGGCCGCGCGTCAAGGCGGAGCAGGAAAGACGAAGTCAGGCAACTCGCCGTCTGGCGCGCTGCCTGACTCGGGGGGACGCGTGGGCGCGGCGCGGCGAACGGCCTCAGCCTCGCACGGCCTTCTGGAAGCGGGCCCGGAGGTCGCGGGTGACCGGCCCGGCCTTGCCGGCGCCGATCACCCGGCCATCGACCCTGCCGATCGGGGCGACTTCGGCGGCTGTTCCGGTGAGGAAGGCCTCCTCGGCGGTGTAGAGATCGTAGCGGTTAAGGATGGTCTCGACCACGCGGTATCCCGCCTCGCCGGCGATCTCGATGATCACATCGCGGGTCACACCCTTCAGCAGGCCGGAGTAGACCGCCGGGGTGTACAACACGTCCTTCTTCCAGATGAACAGGTTCATGCCGGTCGCCTCGGCGATATGGCCGGAGCTGTCGAGCATGATGGCGTCATCGGCGCCCGCGTTGGTCGCTTCGATCTTGGCGAGGATGTGATTGAGGTAGTTCAGCGACTTGACCCGGGGCGAGAGGGACTCGCGGTGCATGATCGGCGTACCGGCGGTGACGAGGGTCAACCCGGTCTCGTACCGTTCTGGCGGCCAGATGGCGATCGTATCGAAAATGATGACGTTCGACGGGCGGGCACACTTCCGCGGGTCGAGGCCAAGATCGCCGACGCCGCGAGAAATGATGTGGCGCAGGTAGCCGTCCGCAATACCGCAGCGCTTCACCCCTTCCTCGGTCACGGCGATGAGTTCCTCGCGCGAGAGGGTCGGAGTGAGGAGGATCGCCTTGGCGGAGTCGTACAGCCGGTCGACGTGCTCCTTCAGCCGGAAGGTCCGGCCTCCGTAGGTGCGCATCCCCTCGAACACGCCATCTCCATATAGAAATCCGTGATCGAACACCGACACCTTTGCGGTGTCGCGATCGAGCCACTGGCCGTCGAGGTACACGAGCGTCACGGGAGCTCCTGATGCAGAAATTGGATGGACGGCGGAGCGCCGCCGGGCAGAAATGTGGCGGAGGGTCTCGGTCGAGGCAACTCTCCGGCCGGAAACGACGGATGGGTCCACTGCGGGTGCGAAGGTGAGCCCGAACTGCGCCGTTGAAGACGGGGACGCCCCCTCCACACGGGTTGCGAGGGCAGCCCGGGGGGACACCGCGCAATCAGGACAGCGCCCGGTCGCGGGGGCTGGGCCCCGACTGTGCACCGGCCCGGTCAGCTACGCGGTTTGTGCATCGGCGGCCCAGGAAGTAAGATGAGGGCGGTGGGACTCGAACCCACGACCTAGAGATTAAAAGTCTCTTGCTCTAGCCAGTTGAGCTACGCCCCCGGTGCGACAAACGTGGTCCGGGTGCGGACGAAACTCAAGCCTTCGACCGTGAGGTGTCCATGCATGGTCTCCGTCGTGCCGTCGCCCTCCTCCTGGGGCTGACCGCGGTCACCTCGCCGCTCCGCGCCCAGACCGACCGCGGTGACCGCTGGCAGATTGCGCTCGAGAACGGCGAATACATCTGGGACATCCGCCTAGTACGGCTCACGGGGGATTCGCTGGTTTTCCGTCGGGCCGACAGTGTCGGCGCGGTGAGACTGCAGCGAATCGACGAGTTGCGGCTGATCCGCAAGACCGAATTCCGGGTCGGCACCGATGGGGGCGGGGCGCTGCCGGCCCTCATGGGAGCGGATGACGAGGTCTACTCCTTTGCCCCGCTGGATTATCCCGCCCGCATCCGGGCGGTCCAGCAGATCCTCCTGGCCCATCCGCCAAAACCGTAGCTGGTCCCGAGGGAGGTCCGCCGTTGGCCGCAAACCCCCGGGTCCTCCCGCACGCGAATCGTGATACCTTGCGCAGTGTTCCCGTCCTCCGCCGCCCTCACTCCCCGCCTCATGACCCACTGGAACGACCTTGCCGACCGCGTCCTCGCCGGAGCTTCCGCTTCCACCGACGATGCTCTGGCCGTGCTGGCCTCCCCCGATGACGAGCTGCTCGCCGTGCTCCACGGGGCGTTTCGCCTGCGGGAGAGGTACTACGGCACGGATGTACGGATCCACGTGCTGAAGAACGCGAAGAGCGGGCTCTGCCCGGAGGACTGCGCGTTCTGCAGCCAATCGACCAGGTTCGAGACCGGAGTCGAACGCTTCGGCCTGCTCTCGGTGGAGGAGCTGGTGACGGGGGCGCGCGAAGCGGCGGCGATGGGCGCGGTGAAATACTGCATGGTCACCAGTACACGGGGGCCGTCGGAGCGTGATCTCGAGACGATCTGCACCGCCGTGCGCCAGATCAAGCGCGAGCTCAACCTCAACGTCTGCACCTCGCTCGGCCTGCTCAAGGATGGCCAGGCGGAGCAGCTCGCCGCCGCCGGAGTCACCCGGTTCAATCACAACCTGGAAAGCTCCCGGGCCCACTTCCCCGAGGTCTGCAGCACCCATGACTACGATGACCGCATCCGCACCATCAAAGCCGCAAAGGCGGCCGGCATGGAGGCCTGCTGTGGCGGCATCATGGGGATGGGGGAGAGCCTGGACGATAGAGTCGCGCTCGCCATGGAGCTGCGTGCCCTTGAGGTCGAATCCATTCCGGTGAATTTTCTGGACCCGCGACCGGGAACGCCGCTCGGCGACCGACCGCGACTGACACCGCAGGATTGCCTCCGGGCGCTGGCCATGTTCCGCTTCGTGCATCCCACCCGCGACATTCGCGTCGCCGGCGGGCGCGAAGTGAACCTGCGGCACCTGCAGCCCCTCGCCCTCTATCCAGCAAACTCCCTTTTCTGCAACGGGTATCTCACCACGCCGGGCCAGGGGCCCGACGCCGATATCCGGATGATCCAGGATCTCGGCTTCCGGGTCGCCGAACTGGTGCCGGCGCTGTAGCGGCCGCCTACATGCGGCCCCTACCCGCCGGCGCCGGGCTTCGACGAGAGGAGCCCGAATCGTGCCCCACACCGGATCAATTACGCGCCTGGGACGACGCCCACCTCTGGCATCCGTTCACGCCGCACAGCGTTTATCGCGACGAGGAGCCGCTCCTGATCGCCGCGGGCGAGGGGCACTACCTCATCGATACCGAGGGCCGACGCTACCTCGACGGCGTCGGCTCGCTCTGGTGCAATCTGTTCGGACACCGCCGGGCCGAAATCGACAGCGCCATCCGGCAGCAGCTGGACCTGATCGCGCACAGCACGCTGCTGGGGCACAGCAACGTCCCCGCCATCCGGCTGGCCCGGAAACTGGTCGAGCTCGCTCCGTCCGGACTCACCCGGGTGTTCTTCTCGGACGACGGGTCGACCGCCGTTGAGGTCGCGCTCAAGATGGCGCTCCAGTTCTGGCAGCAGCAGCCAGCCGGGGCCGGGCGCGAGCGTCAGCAGTTCCTGACGCTCAACCTGGCGTATCATGGCGACACCGTGGGTTCGGTCTCGCTCGGCGGGATCGATCTGTTCCACGAGCGCTATCAGCCCCTCCTCTTCCGGACGGAGAAGGCACCAGCGCCGTACTGCTATCGGTGTCCGCTGGGACTGGAACGCTCGAGCTGCGGCCTCCGCTGCATCGAGGACTTCGAGACAATCGCCCGCCGCCTCGGCGGCCACCTCGCGGCAATCGTGGTCGAAAGTGGCGTGCTCGGCGCGGCGGGGATGGTGGTGCAGCCCGAGGGATTTCTGCGGCGCGCACGAGCGGTAGCGGATGAGGTTGGCGCGTTGCTCATTCTGGACGAAGTGGCGACGGGATTCGGTCGATCGGGGGCGCTGTTCGCCTGTGAGCGCGAAGGGGTGAGTCCGGATCTGCTCTGTGTGGCGAAGGGACTGACCGGGGGGTATCTGCCGATGGCGGCAACCCTCGCCACCGAGCGAGTCTTCGAGGCCTTCCTCGGGCCGCCTGCCGAGGGCCGTACCTTTTTTCACGGTCACACCTATACCGGCAATCCGCTGGCCGCCGCGGCGGC
>JAWXBX010000133.1:0-2958 GCA_034440415.1 Gemmatimonadota bacterium
CGCCCCGCGCGGGGCGCGGTCGACGATGCCGCTGAACGCGATTTCACGCTGGTGCAGGAACTGGTCGGCGCGGTACGGCAGATCCGGGCGGAGTACGGCGTCGAGCCGGGCAAGCCGGTGAATGTCCGCGCCTCCCGGGCCCACCCCGCCTTTCGCGCGGAGGAGCAGACCATCATGCGCCTCGCGAAGATCGGCAGCCTCACCTACGGGCCGCCGCTTGCGGAGGCTGGCGCGAATGCCGTGCTCGTGGACGGCACCACACTGTATATCGCGCTCGGCGATCTGGTCGACGTGAAGAAGGAGTGCCAGCGGCTGGGTGCGGAGCTCGAGCGTATCACCGGGCTCATCGGGGCACAGCAGACGAAGCTTGGCAACGAGCAGTTCGTGAGCCGGGCACCGGCTCCGGTAGTGGAGGGTGAACGGGCCAAGCTGGCCCAGTTCGAGCAGCAGGCGGCGGCGCTCACCGAAAAACGCGGGCAGCTGGGATGCTGAATCACCATGCCGGGGTCGCCCTCTCCCTCCTGATGCTCACCGCCTGCGCCCGCATCGGATCACCGGCGGGCGGGCCGGACGACAAGGTCCCCCCCGCTCTCATCGGCACGGTGCCGGAATCGGTCGGGGTCTACCCCGGCTGGAAGCACGACGTCGAGTTCCGCTTCGACGAGATCATCTCCGAGGGCGGCTCCCCCAACCAGGGGCTCGGCACCGGCGACCTCGAAAAGCTGATCCTGCTCTCGCCAACCGAGGGCATACCCGTGGTGCGGTGGAAGCGGAACCGCATCACCGTGCACCCGCGTGAAGGCTGGAAACCCGACCGGGTGTACCGCCTCGAGCTGCTGCCCGGTATCACCGATCTCCGGCGCAACCGGCTCGACACCACCACGGTCCTCACCTTCAGCACCGGCGGACCGGAGCCGACCGACACGCTGGCGGGGCTGGTCATCGACTGGGTCGCGGGCCGGCCGGCGCGCGCCGCGCTCGTGGAGCTGGTGTTGTCGCCCGACAGCCTCATCTACCGCACCCTCACCGACAGCGGCGGCCGCTTTTCGCTGGGCCCCCTGCCCCGCGGCGACTACGCGGTCTATGCCGCAATCGACCAGAATCACAACCTGCGGCGCGAGCGACGGGAGAACTACGATTCCGCGGCGGCGGCCTCCGGCACGCTCCTCGTCCCACCGCTCTGGTTGCTCCCGCGCGACACCCTGGGACCCCGCATCCAGGGCATCGCGCCGGACGACAGCATGAGCGCCACGATCACCTTCGGCGGCCCGCTCGATCCGTCACAGCGGTTCGATAGCCTGCGGGTGCGCCTGCTGCTGCAGAAGGATTCGGTGGCGGTCCCGTTCCGGTCGCTGCTGCCGAAGGCCGTGGACGACAGCCTGCAGAAGATCGTGCGGGCCACCGCCGATTCGCTCAAGGCGGCGGCGGATACCACAAGGAAGGATTCTGCTCAGGCCAAGCCCACGAGACCGCCGCTGCCGGTACCGCCCGCGCGAGGGAAACCCGGCGTGCCCGCCGCCGTCACCGATCCCGGTGCGGACTCCATCCTGGCATCGCGGCCGAAGCTGTTCGACCGGCTTGTGCTCCGGGTGGACAGTGCCTTCGTGCCCGAGACCAAGTACGTCGTGCTGATCGAGGGGATCAGAAGCGCGGCAGGTGTCGCGTCCAGCCCGAAGGCCGTGCTGGCCATCCCGAAGCCGGTGCCCGTGCCGACCGCAGCCGACAGCGCGAGGGCGACTGGCGCGCTGGATTCGCTGTTCACGGAACCGGACAGCACTCCCCCGTCCCCCAGACCGTAGTGCGACCAGGCGCCTGCCCATGAGCGACGAACGGCGTCAGCTCCCCTCGGTGGATCGGCTGCTGCGCGAGCCGGGCGTTGCCGCGCTGCTCCACACCGCGCCGCGCAACGCCGTCCTCGCCGCCGTCCGTTCGGCGATCGACGCTGCGCGCGGCAATCGAGCCGGTGTGCCGGAAGACTGGACCGCCGAGGTCCTTGAGCACCTCCACGTCGGCACGGCGCGCTCCCTCCGTCCCGTCCTCAACGCCACCGGGGTCGTCCTCCACACCAACCTCGGCCGGGCGCCACTGGCGCGCGCCGCGATCGAGTCGATGGCCGCTGTCGCCGAGGGCTACAGTACGCTGGAATACGACCTGGGCAACGGCACTCGCGGACATCGGTCCGATCACTGCCGTCAGCTCCTCGCCTCACTCGCGGGCGCGGAGGACGCGCTGGTGGTCAACAATGTCGCTGGCGCGCTGGTGCTGGTACTGAATGCGGTGGCGGCGGGACGGCCGGTCCTGATCTCGCGCGGAGAGCTGATCGAGATCGGCGGGTCGTTCCGCATTCCCGACATCATCGCGAAGAGCGGCGCCATACTGCATGAGGTCGGCACCACCAACCGCACCCACGTGGCCGACTACGAACAGGCCATCACGGCCGGCGGCGCCCCCGCGGCGGCGATCCTCACCGTGCACCGCTCCAACTTCGAGCAGCGCGGCTTTGTCACCACACCGGATCCCGGTGCGCTCGCCGACCTGGCGGAAAAGCACGCCATTCCATTCATCTATGATGTCGGCAGCGGCCTGCTGGCCGATCTCTCGCCATTCGGTCTCACGTCGGAGCCGCGGGTCGCGGCGGCGGTGGCGACCGGCGCCGGCCTGGTCCTCTTCTCGGGCGACAAGCTGCTCGGCGGACCGCAGGCGGGGTGCATCGTGGGACTGCGGAATCACATCGCCAGCTGCCGGGAGAATTCGTTTGCCCGCGCCATGCGGGCCGACAAGTTCACCCTGGCCGCGCTCGAAGCCACGCTCCTGTTGTATCGAGACCCTGTCACGGCACTGCGGGAGATCCCGGTACTCCGCATGCTCACCGTGGACGCGGCGACGCTCCGGCAACGGGCGGAACAGCTCCTGGCCGCATGCCCCAATGCCTTCTCCGCCCGGCTCGAGCCGGGCGAC
>JAWXBX010000134.1:0-4104 GCA_034440415.1 Gemmatimonadota bacterium
GCATCGTGGCGCGCCGGTGGAGCAGCGGTTGCAGGCGACCGTGGTTGCGAAGACCGGGCTTGGTGCGGATGTGCTGTCGACCGCGATGCTGGCCGGGGGAAAATCGTGGCCGGGTGTCCGGAGCAGCTGGTTGGTGCAGCTGCAGGCCTGAGGCCGCCTCTCCACTACTCGTGCTTCCCGCTGTCCCCCTTCTCCGCCCGCCACCGGATCATCACCAGGCCTCGTTCCCGCTCGACCCGGCGCAGTGCCTCCTGCCATGCGCTGCTCTGCACCGTGCCGTAGACGACATCGAACTGTTCATAGACGGGGAGCGGATTGTCGAACAGGAAAATGGCGGAGGCCTGCTGCCGCACGGGAAGCTGGCGTCCGGTAAAATTGGCCGTCACCGGCACGATGGCCACCGGACGCCAGAACTGGTTGCGGTACAGCAGGCTCACATTCTCAGGGTCGAACCTGGCATCGGCCCGGAGTGCAAAGAACGTCACCAGCGCCAGCCCCGGTGTCGACAGCGCGGCGTTCGTGGCGGCCGAATCGATGGCGCTCTGGCGCGAGGCGATCAGGCCCTTCAGCGCATCGTACCCATCCTTCGAGACCAGCAGCAGCACCCGCTCATCAAGGGGCAGGAACCGGAGCTCGATATCATCGAGCGCGAGACGGATGCTCAGCTGGTCCGATCGGATGGTACCGTAACCGGCCGGGGGCAGGTCCCCGCCCGCGATCTCCACCTGCGCCCCCGCGGTGCCAGTCTTCAGCACTCCCAGCGCCAGCAGCGCGGGGAGCCAGCGTCGTGTCCTCATGCTGCCTCGCTCGGGTTGGCGACGGCCAGAATGCTCTCGCCCAGCTCGACGATCCCCAGGCCGCTCAGACAACTGGTGAGCTGCACCTGCTCCTCCGGCAGTCCCACCTGCCGCGCGATCGTCTTGAGCCGGGCGAGCCGCTGTCCATGCGGCAGCTTGTCCGCCTTGGTGAGGGCCACCAGGATCGGGAGCTGACGCTTCTCCATCTCCTGGGCGTACGCCAAGTCGTCGGCGGACGGCTCGTGCCGGATATCCAGCAGCCACAGCACGCCGGTGAGGGTCGTCCGCTGCTCGATCAGGGTCTTCACCAGCCGACCGTAGCGGGCCCGTTCGGAGTGGGAGACTTTGGCGTAGCCGTAGCCGGGTAGATCCAGCAGGTAGAGCCCGGGCAGCCGAAAGACGTTCAGGAGGGCGGTCCGGCCCGGCGTGCCGCTGACCTTGGCCAGCGGCCGGTCGAAGATGGCGTTGAGCAGACTGGACTTGCCGACGTTGGAGCGGCCGAGGGTGACGATCTCGGGCAGCACCGGCGTGAGGCGATGGGTCGGATCGGGAAAGCTGCCGACGAATTCGACCGGGAGTGTCGCGAGGGGGGAGTTGTATTGCACGGCGCTGGGCCTGCGTGCGACAGCGTCGCTCCGGCCGCTGGGGCCAGGGCGACGGGCCGCTGCTAGGCTTCCCGCTTCTGCCGCGGGCGTTCGGTAACGACGAGCGGCTGCTGGTTCTCGGTCACGCATTCGCGGGTGATCACGACCTCGCGTACATCGTCCCGGCCGGGCAGGTCGTACATGATATCGGTCATCATGCTCTCGAGGATGGCCCGGAGCCCGCGGGCGCCGGTCCCGCGCTTGAGGGCCTTCTGGGCGACGGCGCGCAGCGCTTCGTCGTCGAAGGTCAGGCCCACGCTCTCCATCTCGAACAGCTTGCTGTACTGCTTGGTGAGCGCGTTCTTGGGCTCGACCAGGATGCGCATCAGCGAGTCCTCATCGAGCGCCTCCAGGGCGACCATCACCGGCAGGCGGCCGACCAGTTCGGGGATCAACCCGAAGCGCAACAGATCGTCCGGCTCCGCATCGGCAAACGGGTTTTTCTTGTCGAAGGCGGGTCCCTTGCTGGTGGGACTGCCGCTGAAGCCGATCTGCTGCCGGCCGGTGCGGGCCTCGACGATCTTTTCCAGCCCGTCGAAGGCGCCGCCGCAGATGAACAGGATGTCCTTGGTATTGATCTGGATGTATTCCTGCTGCGGGTGCTTCCGGCCGCCCTGCGGCGGGACGGAGGCGACGGTGCCCTCCAGGATCTTGAGGAGCGCCTGCTGCACCCCTTCGCCCGAGACATCCCGGGTGATGCTGGGGTTCTCCGACTTGCGCGCGATCTTGTCGATCTCGTCGATGTAGACGATGCCCCGCTCGCACTCCGCGACATTGAACTCCCCGGCCTGGAGCAGTCGCACCAGGATGTTCTCCACGTCCTCGCCGACGTAGCCCGCCTCGGTCAGCGTCGTGGCATCCGCGATCGTGAACGGCACGTCGAGGATGCGGGCCAGGGTCTGCGCCAGCAGCGTCTTGCCGACGCCGGTGGGTCCGATCAGGAGGATATTGGACTTGTCCAGCTCCACCTCGGCGTCCCGTCCGCCTACCGCGTTGATCCGCTTGTAGTGGTTGTAGACGGCGACGGCCAGGGTGCGCTTGGCGCGCTCCTGACCGATGACGTACTGGTCCAGCACCGTCTTGACCTCGACCGGCGTGGGGACCGAGGTAATGGTATCGGCAACTTCCCGCTCCTCATCCTCCGCCAGGATCTCATTGCAGAGTGTGATGCACTCGTTGCAGATGTAGACCGAGGGTCCGGAAATGAATTTCCGGACCGAGTCTTTCGACTTTCCGCAGAAGGAACAGCGGAGGTGCTTGTCGTTCGACATGCGGCCCTGGGTCCGTGGTCAGATGTGGCGAGGGGGAGTGACAGGAAGTCTGCCCCTCCCCCCGGAAGCCGTCAAGGGTTACTTGACCGGCTGGATGTCGCTGCGCTTGGAAATCACGTTGTCGATCAGGCCGTATTCCCTGGCTTCTTCGGCGCTCATGAACCGGTCCCGGTCCATGTCGCGCTCGATCGACTCGATCGGCTGGCCGGTGTGCTGGCTGTACAGGCCGTTCAGTTTGGCGCGCAAATACAGGATTTCCCGGGCCTGGATCTCGATGTCCGCGGCGGTGCCCTGGGTCCCGCCCGAGGGTTGGTGGATCATGATCCGCGAGTGGGGCAGCGCACTCCGCTTGCCCTTGGCGCCGGCGGCGAGCAGGAACGACCCCATCGACGCGGCCATGCCCATGCAGATCGTGTTCACCGGCGCCCGCAGGTACTGCATGGTGTCGTAGATCGCCAGGCCACTCGAGACGATGCCGCCCGGCGAATTCAGGTAGAGATAGATATCCCGCTCGGGATTGTCCGCCTCGAGGAACAGCAGCTGCGCAATCACGATGTTGGCCACATCATCATTGATCGCCGCGCCGAGGAAGACGATCCGGTCCATGAGGAGCCGGGAAAAGATGTCGTAGGAGCGCTCGCCGCGGCTGGAGCGCTCGATGACATACGGAGGATAGATGCTCGCCATCGTCAGACCCCGGCCTCGACCACGGAGGAATGCTGCAGGAGCCAGGCGAATGCCTTCTCCTCGGTTAGGGCCCGCTCCAGGTCCCGGAGGCGTCCCGCTTTCTCCAGTTCCGCGTAGAGCTGGCCCACCGGCAGGTTGCGGCTCGCGGCGAGCTGCGTGATCCGCTGATCCACCTCCGCTTCGGTGGCCGCCAGTGCGTTGGCCTCGACCACGCTGTCCAGCACCAGTTCCCGCCGCACCTGCTGCTCGGCCGCCGGCCGGAATTCGGCGGCGAACCCGTCGAACTGCTCCTTCGGGATCTTGTACGACTGCATGTAGGCCTGGATCAGCCGGTTGACCAGGCTGGTCGGCGCCGGCACATCGTTGGCCGCGGCGAGCTGCTGCATCAGGTCCTGCCGAACGCCGGCATCGGCTCCCGCGACCGCGTCGGCCTCGAGGTCACTCCGGAGTGCCGCCCGCAGCGCCTCCAGCGTGTCGAAGTCGCCCACTTCCCGGGCAAAGCCGTCGTCCAGCGCGGGCATTTCCTGGCGCTTCACTTCGTGCAAGGTGATCCGGACCCGGCGCGAGGTGCCGCGCTTGGATTCGTCGGGGTGATCGTCGGGGAAGCGGACATCCGCGTCCACCGACTCGCCGGGGAGGAGCGTCATGACCCGCTCCTCGACTTCGGGGATCGCCCGGCCTTCGCCAAGCACCATGGTGTAGGGC